>CAZDGZ010000006.1:0-38602 GCA_964505165.1 uncultured Anaerolineaceae bacterium
CTTCGGAAATCTCCTCGTCCAATACGCGGGCGATTTCTGCGTCGAAGGCAGCGAGGGTTTCTTCGGGTTTCCGTTTCGGGTGAACGATGAGGGTAAAGCCGTAGAGGTATGGGTCAATGGTGGCTTGTGCGCCGCCGTGTACGCTGACTGCAAACTCCTTTTCGACCAGCGCGCGGTAGAGTCTGGAGGTCTTGTTCGAGATTCCGCCGCCGAACATATTCAAACTGCTGGGTCCAGAAAGCAGGCTGTCGAGGACGGTTAGCGGAAAAAAGTCCGGGGACGAGGCTGCCGGGAAACGGTACGAAACTTGAAGGTAGGTCGTCTCGCCGGGACCTTCGACTTCGAGACGAATCTCGCCGAGGGGATCCGGTTCGGGGCGCGCGCGGCGCGGCGGCTCTCCTCCCGCCGGAATATCCCCATAAAACCGCCGAATCTTTTCGAGCATGGACTCGGTTTCAAAATCTCCGGCAATTGCCAAGACCGCGTTGTTCGGGATGTAATAGGTGCGATAGTGACGGTAAAGGTCCTCGCGGGTCATCGTCCTTAAATCGGCGGTATCGCCGATGACGCGGTGATGGTAGGGATGCACCCGAAACGCGGCGGCCTGAACGGCTTCTCCCAGCATGAAGAGAGGGTCGTTCTCGTTGCCTTCCCTCTCGGAGATGACGACGGTACGTTCCGAGGCGACTTCTTCGGGGTCGAAAGCGCTGTTGACCATCCGGTCGGCTTCGAGTTCGAGGGCGAGTTCGATGGCGTGGCTGGGCATCGTCTCGAAGAAGGTCGTCCAATCCAAATAGGTGAAGGCGTTCCAGTAGCCGCCCTCGCGGGAGATGGCTTTGTCGAGGACGCTGGCGGGGAATTTCTTCGTCCCCTTAAATTGCATGTGTTCTACCCAATGCGAGATTCCGGTGATGCCGGGAATTTCATCCCGCGAGCCGACGCGATACCATATCCACGAGGAAACGAGCGGCGCGGTATGAATTTCTTTGAGCAGGATTGTGAGTCCATTGGAGAGCGTGGTTTTTGTAAACAAGAGTATCCTTTCAGGCTCGGAGAATTGCGTCCGTCATGCGGGCTACGCGCGTCATTTCCCGCACGTCGTGAACGCGGATGACATCTGCGCCGCGAGCGATGGCAATGGCAACGGCGGCGGCAGTTCCTTCAAGGCGTTCTTCGGGAGGAAGGTCGAGGGTATATCCGATGAAGGATTTTCTGGAAGGCCCAACCAACACAGGATATCCGAGAGATTTGATTTCATCCAAATGGTTGAGAAGACGGAGATTTTGTTCCACCGTTTTCCCGAATCCGATTCCGGGGTCGAGGAGGAGATGTTCGTCGGGGATTTCGGCTTCATGGGCAAGGGCGACACTTTCCATCAATTCCCGCCGCACGTCTTCGAGGAGGTCCTCATACGTCATCCCGACATAACGTCCGCCGAGTTTTTCCCGGATTTCTGCGCGCGCGGGCTGGCTGCGATTGTGCATGAGGACGAGATACGCGTCGTGCCGCGCGACGGTTTCCGCCATCTTCGCATCGGCGCGCAATCCCCATACATCGTTGACAATGCGCGCCCCCGCCTCGAGGGCAAGGTTCGCGACCTCCGCTTTGGAGGTATCAATAGAGAAGACTGCTTGAGGGAACGCGTCCACAAGCGCGCGGAGAATGGGAAGCACGCGGGAAATTTCCTCTTCCGCGTCTACGGGCGGCGCGCCGGGGCGAGTAGATTCGCCGCCGATGTCGAGGATATCCGCGCCCGCGTCGAGGAACGATTCCGCCTGCGCCACCGCCGCCTGAACCGCGTCGCGCTGCGAAAGCAGCCCGTCGCCCGAAAAACTGTCGGGCGTGGCGTTGAGAATCCCCATGACAAAGGTGCGGGAACCCCAATCGAACATCTACGGGATTTGGTCGAGCGGGCGGCTTAGCCAGGCTTCGGCTTCGTCCATATCGGTAAAGAGATGAATCGCCGCGGAAGATTCGGTAAACGCGAGCGCGGCAATTTTCCGAATCGCCTCCGCAACGGTATCATTCTTCACCACAACAGCAAGGCGGATATAACGAGCCGCCGGGTCGCTGTTGAGTTCAATCGCCGTTTTGATGGCTTTTTCCGGCACTTCATCCACTTGGCGCAAATCGTATAAATTCCGCGTCAAACGGTCTGCGTTGAAAAGATGCTCGCTTGCAAATTCCTTCCAATGGCGAATCGTTGCCTCCGAAAGGTCGGTGAAAGTGTAGTGCATGCCGCCGTCTTCCCGGCGTTTGACGGTATAGCCGATTCCGGGTTCCGGTTTCCAGTTCAAGGGTTTGATTTGGCTCATTCTGCGCCTCCTTCGGGAAAGTTTCCAGCGTGATGGTTTGATTATATATGAAAAGGACGAATCCCGCGCGAATCTACCGCGTCGAGAAGTTCCTGCATCGTTTTCCCCAGCGCGGGATGTCGAAACTCCGGCGCGAGTTCCGCCATCGGAACGAGGACGAACGCGCGTTCCGGGATTCGCGGATGCGGGATAACAAGGTCGGGAGACTCGAGGAGAATATCATCGTAGAAAAGGATATCGATATCAATGACGCGCGGCCCATATCGAAACGTGGGCACGCGTCCCAACGCGCGTTCCCGTTCTTTCAGGAAGTGGAGCAGCGCGCGCGGGGGGAGGTCTGATTCCGCTAAAAGGACTTGATTCAAAAAGGAAGGCTGTTCCGTCACCCCCCAGGGCGGCGTCTCGTAAATCGTAGAGGCGCGAATCACGCGGACATCAGGAGCGAGGGATTCACGCGCCAATCGGAGGTGACTCTCCCTATCCCCAAGATTGCTGCCGAGAGCGAGATAAACGCGAGCAAACGCGGTCATCGCGGCACACCCAAGACACGCGGCATCGAGTTGAGCGTCTTCATCAGGAGTCGGTGACAAGTTCGCGCGTCTTCGCGATATCCTGCCGGATTTGCTCCAAAAGATCCTCTACGGAGGAAAAGGTCTTTTCATCGCGAAGCCGCGCAAAAAACGTGAGGGAAAGCGTCTTTCCATACAGCGCCCCCTCGAAATCGAGAAGATGCGCCTCGATGCAAACGGATTGCGAATCTGGGAGAAAGGTCGGGCGAGTGCCGATATTCGTAACGGCGAGAAACCGCGTTCCCTCGACAATTGCCTCACACGCGTACACCCCATTTGCAGGGACAGCCTTTTCAGGCGAAATTCGCAGATTCGCAGTGGGAATGCCGATTTTGCCGCCGCGTCCATCGCCGTGAACGACAACCCCGGTGATGGCATAGCGGCGTCCCAGCATATCGGCGGCTTCGCGTACCCGCCCCGAGGCGAGATACGCGCGGATATGACTGGAGGAAACAATTTCCTCGTTTTGGAGAACGGGAGAAAAAGTCTGCACGACAAAACCGAGCGACGTCCCGATTTCCGCGAGACGGACGGCGTCGCCCTCCCGTCCGCGTCCGAGCGCGAAATCATAGCCGATGAGAACGCGCCGCGCGTGGATACGCTGCTGCACACGGCGCATGAAGGTTTCCGCAGAAAGCGCGGCAAGTTCGCGCGTAAAAGGGAGGGTGACGACCGCATCCACGTTCAAAGAATCGAGAAGGGCGGCTTTTTCATCGGGGAGAGAAAGATATTTCAAATCTCGCTTTTTCCCCAACACCGCTTCGGGATGCGGATGAAAGGTGAGCACAACGGCAGACGCGTTTTGTTGATGCGCGCCTGCCGTCAGATGTCGAATGATTTCCTGATGACCGCGATGAACCCCATCGAAGACGCCGATGGTCAACCAGGAGGCTGGGAGTGCAATGGCTTCGAGGGAACGGAAATGTCGTATCACGAAACGGCGTCTCTACACAAAGCGAAACCGAGGCTTACGAGAAAAAGACTTTCTTCGGCTGCCATTCCAGCGAACCGTCTTCCCCCTCCTCGAGTTTGAGAAGAGCGACGAGTTCGCCAGCCATGCTGATGCCGCGTACCAACCCCGGCTTGCTGTCGGGATCCGCTTTCACGCGATGCCCATGACGAACTTCTTCCACCTCGTCCGGGTCCAGTTCGACGGCAGGCCAATCGCTGAGGGCTTCGGCTGCGGGGATGAGGTATTGATACCAGTTGCCCGCAAGGAAGGCTTCTTTCAATTTTCGGAGCGGGACAGCATCTCGCAGAGAAAACCGTCCGCTTTTGGTTCGGCGCAACCCGACGAGATACGCGCCGCATCCCAGCACCTCGCCGAGGTCGTTCGCGAGCGAGCGGACGTAGGTTCCCGAAGAACAATGGACATCCACAACCACTTCCGGCGGAGCCCATTCCAACACTTCAAGGTGATGCACTTGAATCTTGCGCGGCTGGAGTTTCACCTCTTCCCCTTTGCGTGCCATATCGTACGCGCGGCGTCCTCGCACTTTGACAGCGGAATACGGCGGCGGAGTTTGTTCGATTTCACCCTCGAATTGCTTGAGAACTTTTTCGAATTCTTCCTCGCTAATATCAATCGAGGTCTCCTCGCGGACGAATTGTCCCTCCGCGTCGTAGGTATCGGTGGCAGAGCCAAGCCGGATGATGGCTTGATACCGTTTGTCGGCAGCAGAGACATATTCGCTCAGACGCACTGCAGGGCCGATGAGGACGACGAGGACGCCCGAGGCGCGAGGGTCGAGGGTGCCGGTGTGTCCCGCGCGGCGAATTCCGGTGCCGCGTCGCACAATCTGGACGACATCGTGCGAGGTCATTCCGGTAGGCTTGTCAATGACGAGGACGCCGGAAATCGCGTTTTTGGTATCTTGGCTATTCATGTGAGAAATTTCCTCCTTGTGTGATTGCGAGGCTTTCGCCTCGTATCGGGTCTCCTTTATGAGATTTCGCGTACGGCTTTTCGAGTTTCGTCCAGCACGCGTGTTTGGATTTCGTCTAAAGAGCCTGAAATCGTCGCGCCTGCGGCGGCTTTATGTCCGCCGCCTCCGAATCTCTCGGCAATGCGAGCGACATCAAGGCGTTGTTCATTTGCCCGCCAGGAGACTTTGACTTTTCCTCCCGGCTGTTCTACGAAAATCATTGCGACCGCTTCCCCTTCGATGGAAGCGATGATGTTGATAAGGTCGGCATCATCGTTGCTGTAATATCGAGCGAATTTCCGGTCGTTGAGTGTCAACGTTCCCCATACCATTTTATCAGAATGTTCGAGTTTTGAAAGCCCCGCGCCCCAATATCGCGCGGCTTCGAAAGAACGCCGATGCAGCGCTTTGGTATGCAGCGAGGGCAAATCGGCGCCTTTTTCCATCAACTGCGCGGCGGCGCGGAGGGCTTCGGGAGTCATATTCGAGGTGCGGAATCCCAGCGTATCGGTGACGATGCCGGTGAGCAGCGCCTCCGCGACGGGGCGAGAAATATCCAATCCCCACGCGGGCATATGACGAAAGAGAACGGACGCGGTGGCAACCGCTTTCGGTTCGACGAGGTTGATGTCGGCGAACCGCTTGTTGGTAATGTGATGGTCTATATTCAACGAGGGCGCGTAGGAGGCAAGTTTTTCGCTGATTCGCGTTCTGTCGGCGCAATCGAGGGTGATGAAAACATCGAATTCCCCTTCGACCTGCTGCTTCACCTTTTCCGCGCCGTCGAGATGCCGAAAGGTGGAAGGGACGCCGTCTTCCAGCAGCATGTGGACGGTTTTCCCCGCCGCTTCAAGGGCAAGCCCTAATCCCAACAGCGAGCCGACCGCGTCGCCATCGGGACGAATATGCGCCGTGAGCAAAAAGGTCTGTGAGCCGGCGAAAAGGGAGCGGATTTGCGAATCTTCCGGGGAAGTCATGCCGCGTCCTCGTCCTCCGAGGGGATGAGTCCCTGTTCGCGAAGCGAGGCGAGCAGGGCTTCGATATGGTCTGCGTTTTCGGGCGTCGGGTCCCAGTGAAAGCGGAGGCGCGGGAACACGCGTAAATCCACGCGCGAGGCGAGGGTTCGGCGGATGAATCCACTCGCGCTTTCCAATCCGGCGAGGACTTCCTCCGCCCGTTCCGCGCCCTCCACCGCCGAGACGTAAATATCCGCGTAGGCGAGTTCTCTATCTACGGTGACATCGGTAACGTAAATTTGCCGCAGACGCGGGTCGGCAATTTCACGGATGAGCATTTCCGAAAATTCCCGTTGAATTCTATCGGCAATACGTTGAAGTCGTACAGAAGAAGGCATGGTTACTCGGTTTTCTCTTTTTCAAGGATGAAACACTGAAGCATATCACCAACTTGAATATCATGGAAGTTCTTCAACCCAATTCCGCATTCAAAGCCTTCGCGGATTTCGCGGACATTTTCCTTCTCGTGTTTGAGGGAGGCAATTTCGCCTTCGTACACGAGATCTTTGCCGCGATAGAGACGGGCTTTGGCGTTTCGGCGGATGATTCCCTCGCGCACGCGGCATCCCGCGATTTTGCCCACTTTGGAAATAGGGAAGACCGCGAGGACTTCCGCCGTGCCGAGGATTTTTTCCTCGTAGGTGGGTGCGAGCATCCCTTTGAGCGCCTTCTCGATGTCTTCCGCGAGGCGGTAGATGATGTCGTAGAGGCGAATGGAGACGCCTTCTCGTTCCGCGAGTCTGCGGGCGGCGACATCCGCCTGAACGTTGAAGCCGATGACGATGGCTTGCGACGCGGCGGCGAGCATGATGTCGTTTTCACCAATGTTGCCCGTTTCCGCGTGGAGGATATTCACGCCGATTTCTCCGCTGCCAAGTTTTTTCACTTCGTTGACGATAGGCTCCAACGAACCTTGAACATCGGCTTTGATGATGAGGCGGAGTTCGCGGGTTTTCCCCGCTTTGTAGTTTGCGAAGAGGTCTTCCAACGAGATACCCTTGCGCTGCTGGGCTTTTTGCTGTTGCTCCTCTACGCGTTTTTGCACCATGTGACGAGCAATTTTTTCCGCTTTGACGGTTTGGAAGAGTTCGCCCGCTTCAGGGACGCTGTTCAAGCCCATCACCTGTACCGGCGTCGAAGGTCCCGCGGATTTGATGGGGTTGCCGCGAAAATCGAACATAGCGCGGAGTTTCCCGTATGCCGTTCCGGCGACAACGATGTCGCTGCGCTGAAGAGTCCCGTTTTGGACGAGAAGGGTCGCGACAACGCCTTTGGATTTATCGAGTTTGGCTTCGATAACCGTCCCGATGACCTTTCCGTTCGGGTTCGCGCGGATATCCGCGCTATCCGCGACGAGGAGAATCGCCTCGAGGAGGTCCTCTATTCCCGACTTCTGTTTCGCCGAAACCGGCACTACGATGGTATCGCCGTCCCATTCGTCGGGGATGAGAGCATTGTCGGCGAGTTGCTTCTTCACCAAATCCACGTTCGCGTTGGTTTTATCAATCTTGTTGAGCGCCACAATCACCGGAACATCGGCGGCTTTGGCATGGGCAATGGCTTCTTTCGTCTGGGGCATTACCCCGTCATCGGCTGCAACAACGAGGACAACGATATCCGCGCCTTGTGCGCCGCGTGCCCGCATCGCGGTAAACGCCGCGTGCCCCGGCGTATCCAAAAAGGTGATGAGTTGCCCCTGATGCTCCACCTGATACGCGCCGATATGCTGCGTAATGCCGCCGGATTCTCCCGCGACCACGTTGGAGTGGCGAATCGCGTCGAGAAGAGTCGTCTTCCCATGATCCACATGCCCCAAAATCGTAACGACAGGAGGGCGCGGCTGAAGCGCTTGTTCCGGCTCGTCCGCGATAATCTGCCGCCAAAGAGGGACTTCCTTCGGGGCTTTCGCCTCGTCCGCTTCACGCGCCTCGGGCGTCGCCTCGAAACCCATATCCGCCGCGACAATTGCCGCCGTATCGAAGTCAATTTGCTGGTTGATACTCGCCATCACCCCATTGCTCATCAACTTCTTGATGAGGTCAATCGGGCTGGCGTCCATTCGCTGCGCCAAATCTCGAACTGTAATACTGGGAGGGAGCGCAAGTTGTTTGATTCCGTCATCGCTCATAGGGTTCACCTTCTTTCTGGAAAATTCCAGTCCCCTCCAACATGGGAGTCGTCTGAAAGCGCTTCACCGCACGAGCGAAAAACGGCAGTCGTTCACATTGCGGTTACTCGTTCTGTGGAGAGTCTTCACTCTCCATTGGAAGCGAATTCATAAACGCTTCCAGACGTTCCCTGTCTTCAGGGGTCAGTTTCGTTTTCAACGCGCGGGCAAGCGTATCTTTCTTGAGAGCATTTTGCCAACACGCGCGGTTTTCGTGCAAATAAGCGCCGCGTCCGGGCAATTTTCCTGTAGGGTCAATTTGGACGCCCTCAGGCGTTCGCACAAGACGAATCAGCGCTCGCTTGGGCATCACCCGCCGACATCCGACACAGGTGCGCTGCGGGATATGCTTGGGTTTTCGTGGACGCGTTTTCTTAGTCACCTTAACTCATCGTCGCGAGGCTTGGTAAGCCCTACCAATCCTCTTCCCAATCGAGGTCGCCGCGTTTATGTTTCTTGTGCGCCAGCACCTCGTCCAATTCAGGGTCATATTCGTACTTGACGAATTTTTTCTTCTTCTTTTTCTTCTTCTTCTTTTCCGGGATTTCTTCTTCCAAATCCTTATCTTCGATTTTATACTCTTCCGGCGGAAGGGTGAAAATCTCGTCGAGCGAAGGCTCTTTCTCCTCGCCTTCCTCTTCGGATTCGGATTCTTCGGAGGCCTCGCCCGCTGCGGAGGAATCCGCCTCTTCGGTCGTGTCCTCGCCTTCAGAGGCTTCCGCTGCCGCTTCCTCGACTTTGGAGTCTGCTTCCGTTTCTTCGGCAGGAATCTCCGCCTCGGCAACTTCCGGCTCCGGCTCAGGGAAGGTGAGTTCCGCTAACACCTCTTCGATATTCGACATCGCCCGCTCGCCGATACCGGGGAGATTTCGTACCTTGTCAGGGTCGGCTTTCATTGCGAGCATCAAATCGCCGACCGTCTCATATTCCGCGCCGGTAAGGAGATTGAAAACATATTCCTTCAAATTCGTATCGGCAAGCGACATCTCGAACGCGGCATCGGGGATTTCGGCGCGAGCGGCGGCGAGGCGTTCCGCCTCTTCCTTCCGCGCCTCGTCTTCGTTCTCCACCTGACGGCGTTCCACGCCATCCATGAACTTGACGAGCGTCTGATATTCTTCCGGGGTGAGAGGGCGTCCTTCGCTCTTCTTCTCGAGGATACGTTCCACCTCTTCGCGCATCTCCGCAATAGAGGGGATTTGCTCCGCGAGTTCGGCATCGTTCTGAAGTTTGACAAGCGCGTCGCCCGTCGCCTCGACAAGGCTCTTGATGTCAATGCGCCAGCCGGTGAGTTTCGCCGCGAGGCGGGCATTCTGCCCGTCCCTGCCGATGGCGAGACTCAACTGGTCTTCCGTAACAACGACGGTCGCGGTCTTGCCGCCTTCCGCCGACTGCGAAAGATAGACCCCCGTTACCCGCGCGGGGCTGATAGCCTTCGCAATATAGGCTTGCTGGTCAGGATTCCATTCGATGATGTCAATTTTCTCATCGTGAAGTTCCCGCACAATCGCTTGAATACGGACGCCTCGAACACCGACACACGCGCCGACGGGGTCAATCCCCGGCTGCGTAGCGGAAACAGCGACCTTTGCACGGCGTCCCGGCTCACGGGCAATCGCTCGGATTTCGACGATGCCATGATAAATTTCCGGCACTTCGTTTTCGAGCAGCCGCCGAAGGAAAAGGCGATGCGCG
Source organism: uncultured Anaerolineaceae bacterium (assembly GCA_964505165.1). Classification (GTDB taxonomy): domain Bacteria; phylum Chloroflexota; class Anaerolineae; order Anaerolineales; family Villigracilaceae; genus CAZDGZ01. Next base: position 9,688 of record CAZDGZ010000006.1, read on the forward strand.
CGTGAAAGGATGATTTGCGGTCCGCGAGGCGTATCTTTGACTTCAAGCAGGACCGCGCGAATTCGGTCATGCACGCGGAACCGCTCTCCGGGAATTTTCTGGTTGTTGGGCATAATACCTTCGGCTTTCATATCCAGCCCGATGGTAATGCCCTGCCGCGCGTTGACGGCTTGCACGACGCCACTGATGATTTCGCCGACCTGTCGCCGGAAGTATTCGAGTTGCGCGTTACGTTCCGCTTCGCGAATACGCTGTTGAATAACTTGGCGCGCGGTTTGCGCGGCGACCCGTCCGAAATCGCGGGGAGTCGTCTCTACGATAACCATATCGCCGATTTGCGCTTCTGGATTAATTTCGCGCGCATGTTCCAGCGATACTTCCGTGCGTTCGTCTTGAACTTCTTCGACGACTTCTTTCTCCGCGTAGATGGTCACTTTCCCTGTTTCGGGATCTACCTTCGCCTCCACATGCTGCGCGTTGGACGCGTTGACAGAACGCCGATAGGCAGAGACCATCGCGGACTCGATTGCCGCGAGGACAACTTCCCTCGGTAATTGTTTTTCTTCGATGATTTCGTTGAAAGCCAGGCTAAATTCGTTTTTCATGCCTAGAACCCTGCTCCCCGGAGTGAATAGTTACTTACAAGCAGAAAAGTGGGGGTTGCCCACTTTTCGGTGCTTTCGGTATTGAATTGGTCGAACGGGATTTTAACACAGAAAAGAGAATGTTGCAAATTTTTCTTGGGAGTTCTCGGCAATCTTTTTCAAATCACGGATACACCATCTCGGCAAACGCGCCGCGGGCCAGCCACGAAATTTCTTTGGTCACAATATCTATTTTGACAAGCATGGCATCGCCGCGCGTTGCGCCGTATACCATCACGACCAGCCTCTCGTCATCGAACCATCCTTTCGGCGCCGCCCATCGAAGTTCGGGAAGACCGGAGGCGGGAACGAGGTCTTCGAGGGCAAAAGAGGCGAGAGGCGCGCCGTCCACATCCGTTACGCGGAGGAGGAGTACACCGTTTTCCCCGCGTTCCACCCATGCCAAAGCACGAAGATTCGGGGAAATCGAGGCAAATCCCGCTTCTTGCAATATCAACGGGATAAAGGTCTCTTCCTGCGTTTTCAAATTCCGAAAACGCATCGCGCCATCGGCGGCAGTGTAGGCAAAAGCACTCCCATCCAGAGAGAGAGCCGAGGGGGATTCGTCAAAAGAAAGGTATTGCGTGGTCTCGCGAGTTTCCAAGTCGCGGTACAAGAGCGTGCGGCGATAAGGGAAAAATGTAGAGACCTCTTCGAAGTATGGCGCGCGGGTCACCCATACGCCGACGGGTTTCCCGTCTCTGGTGCGGAGGGCAAGCGCGATGAAGGTCCAGCCTTCGTCGTTCTCTTCTCGCAAAGCGGGGAAAGAGCCGTATACGGAGGCAATTTTTCCTGCGTAGAGAGAAGTAACGAGCGGAGATTGGGTGTAGTCGGCGAGTGTGTATGCAATCGAAGGGGCTTTGAGCGCGCCCGCCAAACTGGATAGAAAAGGGGAAGAGAAAAGCGTGGTCGCCTCGCCATTTTCCACGAGGAGAAGGGAGGCGTTTTGCGTAGGAGCATAATAAAGAATGGGCGGGAGAAACGGGGAATCGGGAGAGAAGGCTCCGGCGATGTGAAGCGGGGCATTTTCCGTCAGCCCCGGGGCGGGGATTCGCGCGAGGGTGTAGCCGTCCGCGTCGAAGATGGTCACGCCCTCGCCGTCATAGGTCGCGACGCCAACGGGGAGCGGCGGCGGCAATGGAGTCGGCGAGGGGCGCGGCGTCAACGTCGGGGGCGGGGAGGTCGGCGAAACGGGAATCGCCGAGGGAGAAGGCGAAGGTTCGGGAACGGAATCAGGCGTCCCTACGCGCGCGCATCCGAAAAGAAATATCAGAAGCAAGAGCGGCAATCGTTTCAGCATGGGGTGATTATGCCAGAAAACGCCGCGTCTCCGCAATCTTTTTCACTGCATCATCAATACGCCTTTCGCTGGTCGAGTGTCCGAAAAAATTTCCGGTCAATCCTTTCGATTCGGCGGGTATAATGCACTCACCTTTTGTTCATACGAGGCGAGAATGCATATTTTGGTGACAAATGACGATGGCGTGTATGCGCCGGGGCTGCTGGCGCTGGTACAGGCGATGCGCCCGTTGGGGAAGGTGACAATCCTCGCGCCCGATAAAAACTGGTCGGCGTCAGGGCATGTGAAAACGCTCAATCGTCCGATTCGAATCCGCGAAACCACCTTGTCGGACGGAACGCCCGCGTTGGCAAGCGATGGCGCGCCCTCCGACTGCGTCGCGCTCGCGTTGCTGGGTCATGTGGAAAAGGTAGATATCGTAGTCTCCGGCATCAATCCGCACGGAAATTTCGGACACGATGTCACCTATTCCGGTACGGTGACGGCGGCAATGGAGGCGGTCATCGCGGGGATTCCCGGCTTGGCGTTTTCGCTCGAAACGCCGCACGGGGAATCGTCTCCCGATTACGCGCCTGCCACCGAGATTGCGCGAAAGGTGACAGCGCAGGTCCTCCAACGCGGGCTTCCGAAAGGCGTGCTGCTGAACGTGAACATTCCCTATCTTCCGCTGGACTCGATTCGGGGAATCGAGATTACGCGGCAAGGGATGAGAATTTACCGCGATAAATTGATTTCCCGCGTAGACCCTCAGGGACGCCCGTATTATTGGATTGGCGGCGACCCTCCAACAGGAATCGCGGAGGAGGGCACGGACTTCGGCGCGCTCGCGGAGGGATATGTCTCCATCACCCCGCTGCATCTCGACCTGACCGCATACGAGGCAATGGACACGCTGCGCGCGTGGACTTTCGGCGAATCCTAGCCGCTTGCCTTTTTTTCGCCGAATAGAGTAGTATTGAATCTGAGTTGCGTTTTAGGAAAATGAACGGTCATTGCGAATGAAGCAATCTCATCTAGCGGTAAGATTCCTTATCCGAAATTCAGGTCATTGAAAAAACTTCGAAATCAGGATTTTCGTGAACGATTCATCTTCTACTTCCCGTCAAACGCTTTCCATCCTTCTCAAGGCATTCGGGCTGGCGATTTTCCTCGCCACGCTCTTTACCGCGTGGTCCCCAACGGGACTCTTCGAGGGAGGGTTTTCGGAGAAACTCGCGCTCTTCCTCACCCCTCAAGCGGAAAACGTCCCCGTAGAAGAGGCGACTCCCCTGCCTATGCAAATCGGGATTGTCTCCGGTCACTGGGGACACGATTCGGGCGCGGTTTGCCGCGACGCGCAGGGGAATGTCATTCTCACGGAAATGGAAGTCAATCTCAAAATCGCCACCCTCGTCCAGAAGATGCTGCGGGAGGACGGGTTTCAGGTGGATTTACTTCAGGAATTCGACCCGCGTCTCAACGGGTATCACGCGGCGGCGCTGGTGTCGATTCACAATGATTCTTGCGAATACATCAACGACGATGCAACCGGATTCAAAGTCGCCGCGGCGCTGAATTCGCGGGATTACAACCGCACCTCGCGCCTCACCGCCTGCCTCGTAGACCGATACGGACGAGAAACCGGACTTCCGTTCCACGCCGGAAGCATCACCTCCGATATGCGCGACTACCACGCTTTCAGCGAAATAGACGGCGCGACCCCCGCGGCTATCATCGAGGCAGGATTTCTATATCTCGACCACGATATATTGGTAAATCATCCCGAAATCATCGCGAAAGGGATTGTTCAAGGAATTTTGTGTTTCGTACATAACGAAAGCATCGAGCCGACTGTTTTGCCTTCTGCAAGCCCATGAATTCGTCTCGCCTCGAAGCCACGCAAGCCGTCGAGAAAGCGCGGGAAGCGATACGTCGAAAAGACAACGCACTCGCCCGAACATGGGCAAAACGCGCGGCGAGGCTCGACCCGACGCTGGAGGACGCGTGGCTCGTCCTCGCGGCAGTTTCTCCCCCCGAAGAAAGTCTCCGCTATCTGAAACGCGCGCTGGACATCAATCCCCAAAGCCGCCGCGCGAGACAAGGACTCGCGTGGGCACGAAAACGTCTCGACAGCGCATCGGCTTCTCATCTCCCCTCCTCCTCGCAGAAAAAATCTTCCCCGAAGAAAAAGAAATCCCCTTGGGTTCGTGCGGGGCTGCTTCTCCTCGCGCTGATTCTTTTCCTCTGCGCGGGAGGATGGGCAATCTGGCAAAACGGGAGCGCGGCAGCCGCGTTTTCCGCTCTTCGAGGGACGCCGACACTCACCGCGACCGACCCACACTGGGCGGAGGTCAATCTCCCAAAGCCGACATATACGCCCACCCCTACGCCGACCTCCACCCCCACGCCCACCTTCACCCCCACGCCAACCTTCACGCCGACTCCGACCGCTACCTTCACCCCCACCCCGACCTTTACGCCGACTCCCACCTTCACGCCGACCGTCACGTTTACGCCCTCTCCGACCTTCACGCCGCGTCCCACCGCAACGCCGACGCCGCGTCCGCTCCCCACAGGCGTCTACGAAGGCACTCGCTGGATAGACGTCAACCTTTCTCTCCAACGCGTCTATGCTTATCAGGGACAAACGCTCGTCAATTCTTTTCTCGTTTCGACGGGCACTTGGCTTCATCCCACCGTCACCGGGCAATATCACATCTATCTCAAACTTCGTTACACCGACATGAGCGGCGACGGGTATTATCTCCCCAATGTTCCCTATACCATGTATTTCTACAAAGGCTACGCGCTGCACGGGACCTACTGGCATCATAATTTCGGGACGCCTATGAGTCACGGCTGCATCAACCTATATACCCCCGATGCCGCGTGGCTCTTCAATTGGGCGCCGGTGGGAACGCTGGTCAACATTCATTATTGAGAGTCCAACGATGTCTTCCTCCTTTTCTCGAAGAGATTTCCTCAAAACCCTCGCCCTCGGCGCAGCGAGTCTTCTCCTGGAGGGGATGATTCCCGCGTCTTTCTTGAAGGACCCGCACACCTACCGCCAAGAGGGACGCGTCGCCGCGAAATCCATCGGGATTTACGAAGAACCTTCCTTCGAGAGTCCACGCGTCGATTCGGCTTGGCGCGACCTCGTTTTCCCCATCACAGGCGTGGAAATCAGTAATGATGCCTCCGCGTATAACCGCGTGTGGTATCACCTCGGAGAGAAAGGCTACGCGTATTCGGGATGGATTCAGCCGGTTCAGACGATTCTCAACACACCGGTATTGGATATCCCCCAAAACGTCTTGGCGGAGGTAACCGTCCCCTATACCGACGCGCGCTCCTCCCCGCGAGACGATGCGCCGGTGGTCTATCGTCTCTACTATGGCTCCACACATTGGGTCAGCGATGTCATTTCCTGCGAAGACAGACCTCGCGCGTGGTATCGCCTCGTGGACGATAAGACCAAAGAGGAGGGCTACTTCGTCCCCGCGTCTCATCTCCGCATCATTCCAGAAAACGAGTTGCTCCCGCTTTCCACAGACATTCCCTCGTATCAGAAATACATCGAGGTGCGTCTTTCGCAACAACTGCTGCTCGCATACGAGAATCACACGCTCGTCTTTGCGACGCGCGTCTCTACCGGCACCTTGCGCGCAAACGGCGAATATTACACGCCCACAGGACATTTCTTCACGAAATACAAACGCCCCAGCCGCCACATGGCTGCCGGAAATCTTGCCAACCGAGGATACGACCTCCCCGGCGTGCCCTGGGTGATGTATATTACCAATGGCGGGATTTCATTTCACGGCACTTACTGGCATAATGACTTCGGACATCCGCACAGTCACGGATGTATCAATCTTCCCATCGAAGCGGCGCGATGGCTCTTTCGATGGACGACTCCCGTGGTTCCGCCGGATAAACCTTTCGTCTCGACGTATACCGGTACGCATGTGGAAATAATCCGATGACACTGACCCGAAGAGATTTTCTCAAACTCAGCGGCGCAGGGCTGCTTGGACTCGCGCTCTCTACATGGCGGGTTTCCCGCGTGTTGGCAGGCGCGCCTTCTCTTCGGCGGCAGGGACGGGTCTGCTGGTATCGTCTGGATATTTACGATGCGCCCTCCTTCTCCGCGGAAATTCTCAAAACCTACGGACGGGACAAAATTCTCCCGATTACAGGCGAAGTCATCGGCGGCAGCGAAACGGACTACAATCGAATCTGGTACAAAATCGGCGACGAAGGATTCGCCTATTCCGGCTGGGTGCAGCCCGTCTACACCTCCTACAATATGCCCGTCTTCGAAATTCCCCAATGCGGCGCGCTCGCGGAAATCACCGTACCCGTCGTCTACGTCCGCCTTCAGCCCAGTGCATATTACCGAAAGAAATTCCCGCTGTACTACGGCGCGACATTCTGGGTCAAAGAACTCGTCCAAGACCTCGACGTTTCGGGGAGATTTTGGTACCGCGTATACGATGACATCTCGGAAACCTCATGGTACATTCCCTCTTACGCGTTGAGGGTCATCCCCTACGAGGAATTAGCCCCGCTTTCCCCAAATGTCCCAAATGCGTTAAAATCTATCTATGTAGACCTCGCCTCGCAGACCCTTGTCGCCTTCGAGGGAGACAAGGCGGTTCTCACCTCCAGAATCGCAAGCGGTTATCCGGGAACCGAAACTCCGACAGGCGAATTCCTGACCTATCATAAGGGACCTTCTATCCACATGCGCGACAGCGTAGGAGAGAAAGTCACCTACGACCTCCCCGGCGTGCCCTGGGTTTCGTTTTTCACCGGAGACGGCGCGGCACTGCACGGGACATATTGGCACAACGACTTCGGGACACCGCAAAGTCATGGGTGCATTAACCTCCCGAACGACGCGGCGAAATTTCTCTACCTGTGGACTCTCCCCGTCGTCCCGCCGGATGAAGACTACCTCTACAAACCCGGAGAAGGCACACTCGTCAAAATCGTCGAAGGCGACAAAGAATAACCTCGAAAGGATGAACTCATGCGACAACCACTTTTTGCAGGACTCGTTGTAGACGAATTCGACAGACCCGTCGGCACAGCGCAGGTGGGAGGCGAACCCTGCTACGTCGTAGACGATGACGGCTTCCTCCGCCACATCCCATCCGAAGAAGTAGATAGACAGGTACTCAACGAAATGCGCGCGATGGTCGAAGGGCACGAAGACATCCTCAGCGAACAAACCGCCAAAATGTTAGGACAAGACGACATCTTCTCCCGCGCGCTCATCGAACAACAATTGAAAAACATTGACAAACAATTTGAAACCATCTTGCAAACCGGCATCCCCGAAGAGGGGCGCGCCTACATGGGCATGATTGGCTTCAAAATTGTCATCAATGTTCACGGCGAAGTCATCCGTCTGGAACAGCCGGAACCTCCTACGGACGACGAGCCATAACCCTCAAGGAAGGAGGTGAAAACGATGCTTCCCCTCAACGCACATAAAGGACAAGGACTAGTCGAGTATGCATTAATCCTTTTAATGGTTGTCATTGTCGTTGTTCTTATACTCGCCATTCTCGGTCCCGAAGTGGGAAACCTGTTCAGCAACGTCACTTCGGAAGTCCAAAACGTCACATCCTATCTACCAACCATCCAACATTTTCTATAAAGAAAACTCCCCGTATGAACCGGCTGCATACGGGGAAAATTTTTTAAGGGATTTCACGCCCCTGCATAGACCAAGGTCCCGTCCATGTGATTTCGACGGGAATCGCGCGCCCCCTCAAATCTGATTCCGTTTCGACGAAGACCAGTTTATTCGTCGGAGTCCTGCCCCGCCACCTCCCCCGAACTTTCTCCTCGAAGAGAACCTCGACCCGTTTCCCAAGATACCGCGCGTTGATTTCCGAGGCGATGCCCTCTTGGAGCGCCTCCAGCACACGGAAGCGCCGCATCTTCTCCTCCTCAGGAACGTTATCCTCCATCCGCCGCGCGGACACCGTCCCCGGACGCGGCGAATACCGCGCCAGATGCGCGACATCGAGTTTCAATTTTTCCAGCAGTCTATACGTCTCCATGAACTGCGCCTCGGTCTCTCCCGGAAACCCGACGATAATATCCGTCGCGATCGAAACGCCCGGAATTTTCTCGCGGATTTTCGCAATGAGCGCCTCGTATTCCTCGCGGGTATAGCCGCGCCGCATCGCGCGGAGAATCTCGTCATCCCCTGCCTGAATAGGGACCTCGATATGCGGCATCACCTTCGGCAATTCCGCGACCGCGTCCATAATCGCCTCGTCGAAATAATTCGGATGCGAGGTCAAAAAGCGGATACGCACCAATCCTTCGATTTCATGCAACGCGCGGAGGAGGGAGGCAAGCGATTCGCCGTTCGACAAATCTTTGCCGTATCTATCTACGATTTGCCCCAAGAGAGTCAGTTCTCGGACGCCCTGCGAAACGAGAGACCGCGCCTCGGCAAGAATCGCGTCCATCGGGCGGCTTCGCTCCGCGCCGCGCCGCGAGGGAATGATGCAATAGGTACACGCGTGCGAACATCCATAGACAATCGGCACATACGCGGAAACGAGTTTGCCGCGTTCGCGCGAGGGGAGAGTCCATTCGCCGTCCATGTAGGCGTATCGGCGCTCGGTTTCCGCGCGCTCGGCTTCACGGATTTCCTCTTGGGAGAGGAACGAAAGCAGCGGTTCCGGGTCGGAAGGAGGGGAGAAGACATCCACAAACGGGAGTTTCTGCCGGAGACGCGCCGCGCCGCGCACGCCGACGAGGCATCCCATCACATTTATTACGAGATTCGGGTTTTTCTCTTTCAACGGACGCAGAGAATGAAGCCGTCCCAAGGCTTTGTCTTCCGCCGATTGACGCACCACGCAGGTGTTGAGAACGATGACATCCGCGTCTTTCGGGTCACGCGCATAGGTATATCCTAGTTCTTCCAGCGCAGATTCAAGCCGACGGGAATCGGCAACATTCATCTGGCAGCCTTCTGTCCAAATATGGTATTTTTTCATGGAGGGAATTATACCAACGCGGGCGTTTGTGGTAAAATCGGGGCGCTCGGAGGGATGACCGAGTGGACGAAGGTGCCTGTCTTGAAAACAGGTTAGGGTTCGCCCTACGTGGGTTCGAATCCCACTCCCTCCGCCTGCCCGACAGGCAGAGCATTCTAGGGGAGGTGCCAGAGTGGTTGATTGGGGCCGCCTGCTAAGCGGTTGTCGGGATAAAACTCGACCGCAGGTTCGAATCCTGTCCTCCCCGCCATAGAAAAAAGGCTGTTTCGTTGGAAACAGCCTTTTTTGCGCTTAAAACGAGCAGGCGTTACGCATTCCCTCGGCTCATGTCACCGCGAGACGGGCTGAGCATAGTCGAAGCCCGCCGAAGCGGTCTCCCCCACCAAGTAGGAGATGGCTTCACCGCCTACGCGACTCGCCATGACATGAAAACGAGAGGGTTTGCGACCCACTGCGTAAGTCCTAACGAGGTCAGCCCTCTTTGGGGACGAAGTAGACGTCGGTGGGTTTGAATTTGGAGTTGCGGAGAAAGCGCGGCGTGACCGGCATATCAATCCAGTCAAGCGAGGCTTCGTTGGGATCCAACCCCATCAGACGAGTGAGGAGGAGCGTGTTCACGCCCTCGAATTCAATCAACGCGAGGATGAAAGGCGTCTCGGGGAGGAATTCCTCCGAACCGAAGTGGCACACCGTGAAGGCGTGGACTTTCGCGGGACGGTCGGTAATGTCAATCCAGACCGTTTCTTGCCCGGAGTACATATCATGCCCACGCGGGGTAGCGTAGGTGTAGCCAGTTTCCGGTTCTTGCGAGGCGAGAAGCCGCTTGTTCGCCAATCCCGCAAACCAGGGGCTGTCCTGTGCATAAGAGTGGAGGTAGGTAATTTTGTATTCCTGCTCGATGAGAATCGGCGCCATCTTCTTGAGGAACGCCAGCGAGTCAGGATCGGTTTCTACGGGGAAGGGGACGCCGTGAAGGATGTAGCCTCCCAGCGTTTCCGGTCGTTTGGACGGGAGTTTTGCCATCATAGACCTCCTAGTCTTCTCGTTCCAGAATGGACACGGTCACATACGTACCGGTTCCTGCATGGGAATGAATTGCGCCGCGTTTGGCGTCTTTGACCTGCAATGTGTCGTCGTGGAAGTGTTTGTCAATCGTTCCCTGAAGTTGCCATATCGCGAAGACGGCTTGCATCAGTCCGGTCGCGCCGACGGGGTGTCCGCAGGCGATGAGTCCGCCGGAGGGGTTTACCGCGCATTCCGGCGCTTCCGGCAGAGTGAGTCCATAATCCACATTGGGCAAAAAGGCTTTGCCCGAAGCCGCGAACTCGCCGCCTTCTCCGTACCGGCAGAGACCCAAATCTTCATAAGTTTGAATCTCGCTGGAGGTATACGCATCGTGCAATTCTACGAAATCCAGTTCTTTGAGGGGATGTTCGATGCCCGCCATCTTGTACGCCATATTTCCGGCGGTACGTCCGGCGCGGAAGGAGTGAACGCCGGGATAGCGCGTGCCGTGATCCCAAAGTCTCTTGTAATACGCGCGGGTTTCATCCGAGGAACGTTCCTCGACGGTGGCGTAATTTTCCATGAAGAAATCATAGTCCACATGCGGACGGTCTGACATACGCATGGCGTCGGTGCCGCGTCCGATGCCTGTGATTTTGACGAGAGGGCGAGGGATCTTCGCTCCCGCGTCTTCCAGTTTCTTCAAGCCCTCTTCCGAAACGAGAATCGTTGCCGCCGCGCCATCGGACATCACGCAGATGTCGAGGCGGGTGAGGGGCCACGCGACCATCGGAGCGTTTCGCACATCTTCGATGGAGAGTCGGCGTCGTTTCTGGGCATAGGGGTTGTAATACGCGTTCATGTGATTTTTCACGCTCACATGCGCCAGTTGTTCCGGCGTCGTGCCGAATTCCTTCATGTGGCGCGTGACCATCATCGCGTAATATCCCGAATAAAAACCTCCGACGGGGTAATCAAACGAGACGTCGGAGGCTAATGCGATAAATTCGTTGCCTTTCCAAGTTTCCACATGGCTCATCAACTCGAAGCCATACGCGACACAAACATCCATGTGGCCGCTGGCAACCGATTTCCACGCTTCCTGAAAGCATAATCCGCCCGTTGCCCCGCCGCCTTCCACGCGGTGGCTTGGCTTCGGCACCAGACCCAAATAATCCTGCGCCATGATGCCCGCCATGAGTTGGCGCGAAAAGTGGTCCGAAAAATATGAAGCCACCGAGCCATCTACAATTCGGGTAAAGGTCTCGAAATCCAACCCGATATCATTGATGGCATAATCGTATGCCTCTTTGACAATACCCTGAAAATTCTTATCCGGGCGCGTCTTTGCAAACTTCGATACGCCGCCGGATATTGCATAAACAGGTCTCATAACAGGCGCCTCCTTAAGATAAGTGGGATAGGAAGAATATAGTATCATTTTACAGGAAAAACGAGAAACGCGCGCACCGATTCTCTTCCTCACTAATGATATACTTTCCCCGCTATGGAACATATTCGTAATTTCTCCATCATCGCTCACATTGACCACGGAAAATCTACCCTCGCAGATAGGCTCTTGCAGCGGACAGGGACGATTTCCGATAGAGAGATGACTGAGCAAGTCCTCGATGCGATGGATTTGGAACGCGAAAAAGGCGTTACCATCAAAGCCTCCGCCGTGCGGATGCAATACGAGGCACGCGATGGACACCGATACGAACTCAATTTGATTGATACGCCGGGGCATGTGGATTTCGGCTACGAGGTCAGCCGCGCGATGGAAGCCTGCGAGGGCGCGCTTTTGGTCGTAGATGCCTCGCAAGGAATCGAAGCCCAAACCCTCGCGAATTTATACGCTGCCCTCGAAGCGGATTTGGAAATTATCCCCGTCATCAACAAAATTGACCTCCCTTCCGCGCGTCCCGATGAAGTCGCGGAAGAAATTACCGCGCTCCTCGGCGGCGCGCCCGAAGAGGTGCTGAGAATCTCCGCGAAAACCGGCGAAAACGTGGACGCGGTGCTGGAAGCCGTCGTCGAGCAGATTCCGCCGCCCAAAGGGGATGACCACGCGCCCCTGCGCGCGCTCATCTTCGATTCTCATTATGACGCGTACAAAGGCGTCATCGCGTATATCCGCGTCGTGGACGGCAAAATCCATCCGCAGGAAACTCTCCGCATCATGTCTACGGAAACGGATGTGAAACCGGTGGAAATCGGCATCTTCGCGCCGGATATGCGCCCGGTCGATTCTCTGACCGCCGGAGAAGTGGGGTATGTGGCCACCGGGCTGAAGACCGTCCACGAATGCCGCGTAGGCGATACGATTACCTCCGCCGCGCATCCCGCCGAAACGCCGCTGCCGGGATACCGGCATCCCAAACCGATGGTCTTCGCGGGAATTTATCCCGTAGAGGCGGAGGATTACGAAAATCTCCGCGACGCTTTGGAAAAACTCCAACTCAACGACGCCTCCCTTCTCTTCGACCCGGAAACCTCCCAAGCCCTCGGATTTGGCTTTCGCGCGGGCTTTCTCGGACTCTTCCACATGGAAATCATTCAAGAACGCCTGGAACGAGAATACAATCTGGACGTTCTTTTCACCGCGCCCTCGGTGGAATACGAGGTGTTGCTGCGGAACGGCGAGACTCTCCGCATCGATTCTCCCGCCGATTTACCGGACGAGGGCGAAATCGAAGAAATCCGCGAACCTTGGATGCACATCGAGATTTTCACGCCGACGGATTATTACGGGCCCATCATGGAACTGGTCACGCGGCGGCGAGGGTCCTTTCTGAATCAGGAATATCCCGCGCCTAATCGGGTGCAATTACATTATGAAATCCCTCTTTCCGAACTCATCGTAGATTTCTTCGACGACTTGAAATCGCGCACGCGCGGCTACGCATCGCTGGATTATCATTTTGCGGAATACCGTCCCGACGATTTGGTGAAATTGGAAATCCTCGTCAACGGCGAACCGGTAGACGCCCTCGCAACCATCGTCCACCGAAAAGACGCGTACCACAAAGGGCAGCGCCTCATCACAAAATTACGAAAGACGATACCGAGGCAACTCTTCGAAGTCGCGATTCAAGCCTCCGCCGGAGGGCGGATTATCAGCCGCGCGAACGTGAAACCCCTCCGAAAGGACGTCCTCGCGAAATGCTACGGCGGCGATGTGACACGAAAGAAGAAACTCCTCGAAAAACAGAAAAAAGGGAAGAAACGCATGAAGATGGTGGGCAATGTGGAAATTCCCCAAGCCGCGTTCATGGCAGTGTTGAAGTTGGGCGATGACTGAGACGAGCGGAAACAACCTGAAGAAATGGCTTCCCGGCGCATTCGTCAGCCTCGCGCTGGGATGGGCAATTCTCCGCGCGGTGGATTTGCCGCGCACCCTCGCCGCCTTTCGCGCGGCAGATGCCCGGTTTCTCCTCGCCGCGTTCTTCCTCAACGTCCTTTGGCTTCTCGTACGCGGAATCGTATGGCGAACTCTCCTCCGCGAACGCGCGTCATATCGAGAGACCTTCATCACGCTGGGAGAAGGGTATTTGATGAACAACTTTCTCCCCTTTCGGCTGGGCGAATTGGGACGCGCGTTTTTCCTCAGCCGAAAAAGCCCCCTTCCGTTTGCGGAGGTCCTCTCCACCATCGTTGTCGAGCGCGTATTCGATTTAGTGATTTCCGCAGGGATTTTCGTCGCCGTTGCCCCTTTCATCGTAGAAACAGGAAATGCCGCGCGGGCAGGATATCTCGTAGGCGGAGGCGTCTTCATCGCCCTCCTCGCGTTATACCTCCTCGCGAAGAACGAAACGCGCGCGATGGACGCGTTCCGCGCGCTTCGTCAGCGGATTCCGAAACTCGGCGCGGTGGAGGACATGACCCGCGCGTTCCTGCAAGGACTTTCCGCCCTCGCAGACGGTGCGCTCTTCTTTCGCTTCCTCGGCTGGATGCTCTTCAACTGGGGCATTGCCATCGCCCAGTATTTTTGTATTATCGCCGCGTTTTTCCCGCAGGCGACGTTAAAATGGGGAGCGTTCGTCCTGAGCGCGGCGGCTTTCGGCGGCGCGATTCCGTCCCTTCCGGGCGCGTTAGGGACTTTGGAAGCCGCTATCGGCGGCGCGCTGCAACTTCTTTCTGGAGATTTCTCGACGGCGCTCGCTGCGGCGCTCGTCATACGTTTTTTCAATTACCTCTTCAGCGGCGCGGTCGGCATTTACGGATTCACTCGAGAAGGCAAAACCCTCTCCGGTGTCTATCGAGAATTATCCGCATTCAAAGACCGAATGCCCAAGAGGGATGATTCTGGAGGTTTATGAGCAAGACATATCTGGTTACCGGTGGAGCCGGCTTCATCGGCTCGAATTACGTTCACAGACTCCTTTCTCGCGGCGAGATAGTGACGATATACGATAATCTCTCCCGCGCGGGCGCGCCGCGAAATCTCGAATGGCTGCGCCAAACGCATGGGAAGGAGGCTTTCCGTCTAATCCAAGGCGACGTGCGGGATGCCTCTCTCTTGACCGCCGCCGCGCGCGAAGCGGAGGTGATTGTCCACCTCGCGGGGCAAGTCGCGGTGACAACCTCCGTCACACACCCGCGAGAAGACTTCGAAATCAACGCGCTGGGCACGTTCAATCTCCTCGAAGCCGCGCGCCTCTCGGAACGAAATCCCATCGTCCTCTACGCCTCGACAAACAAAGTCTACGGCGGCATGGAAGATACCCCGCTCGTCGAACTGCCGACCCGCTGGCAATATGCCGAATTGCCCTACGGATGCGCGGAAACCCAGCCGCTGGATTTTCACTCTCCGTACGGATGCTCCAAAGGCACAGGCGACCAATATGTCCGCGATTACGCGAGAATTTACGGATTGCGGACCGTCGTCTTTCGGCAATCTTGCATCTACGGGGAACGGCAATTCGGCGTCGAAGACCAGGGATGGGTCGCGTGGTTCATCATCGCCGCTGTGACGGGACGCCCCATCACCATTTACGGCGACGGGAAACAGGTGCGCGACATCCTCTTCGTCAGCGATTTGCTCGACGCCTACGACGCCGCGATTTCTCGCATTGACCGCGCGGCGGGACAGGTCTTCAACATCGGCGGCGGCGCGGATAACGTCATCTCTATTTATGCGGAATTCTTTCCCCTCTTGGAACGCCTCCTCGGGCGAAAAATCCCCGTTTCTCGCGGCGACTGGCGTCCCGGCGACCAACGCGTCTTTTACGCGGACATCCGCAAAGCCAAAGAGATTCTGTCGTGGCAGCCGAAAATCAGCGCAGAAGAAGGCATCGAACGCCTCTTCCGCTGGGTTCAAGAAAATCGAGAGTCCTTCGCATGAAAATACTCACCGTTCTCACCTACTACCGCCCTCATACCTCCGGCTTGACGATTTACGCGGAACGCCTCGCGGAGGCATTTGCCGCGCGCGGACACGAGGTCACCGTCTTCACTTCCCATTTCGACCCTGCAACACCGAAAGAAGAAATTCGAAACGGCGTGCGAATTTTGCGGACGCCGGTCGCGTTTCGATTGAGCAAAGGCGTCATCATGCCGCTTTTCGGCTGGCAAGTGACGAAATTGGTCGCGTCGCATGATGTCATCCAACTTCATCTTCCGCAATTCGACGCGCCCGGCGTTGCCTTTCGCGGACGGCTCTTCGGCAAACCCGCCGTACTCACCTATCACTGTGATTTACACTTGCCCCAGGGCTTGTTCAACCGATTCGTCAACGCGGTCGTCCATTTCCAAAACCACCTCGCGGGGACCTTTTCCTCCCAAATCGTGACGTATACACAGGATTACGCGGAGCATTCTCCCTATCTCTCGCGGTACATGCACAAAGTCCGCACGATTCTGCCGCCGGTCGTCCTCCCGCCGCCGAAGCCCGGAGCCGTAGAAGCCTTCGCGGCGGAGAATCACATCGCGGAACGGAATCCGGTCATCGGGATGGCAGCGCGGTTCGCCGCGGAAAAAGGCGTCGAAGTCCTCCTCGACGCGTTGCCGCGCATCCTCGAAAAATTCCCCAACGCGCAGGTACTCTTTGCCGGGCAGTATCAAAACGTCATGGGCGAACAAGCCTACTACGAGCGACTCATGCCGCGCATCCGCACTTTCGAAGAGACGGGGCATTGGCGCTTTTTGGGGATTCTAACCCCTCAAGAAATGGCTGCTTTCTACCCGAATCTCGATGTTCTGGTCGTCCCCTCTCTCAATTCCACCGAGGCATTCGGGCTGGTGCAAATCGAGGCAATGATGAACAACGTCCCGTGTGTCGCGTCGGCGCTGCCCGGGGTGCGTCAACCCGTAAAGATGACCGGCATGGGCGAAATTGCCGAAATCGGCGACGCGGAATCGCTCGCGGCGGGAATCTTGAAAATCCTCTCGAATCCCCAGCAATACCGTCGAAATCCCGAAGACATCGCCCGCCCCTACAATCCCGATTCCGTTGCGGCGGAATACGAAAAACTCTTTGAATCTCTACTCAGCCGATGAAGAATACCGATTTCCTCCCCCGCCACGTCCGAGAACTTCCGTATTTCCGCGCGCTGCTCCGTGCGGTGGAATCGACGTTTTATCAGGATTTGCCGCTCCCCGCGCCCACCCTCGATGTCGGCTGCGGCGACGGCGATTTTGCCGCGCTCACCTTCGACAGGAAACTCGAAGTCGGACTCGACCCCTGGCATGCCCCCATTCACGAAGCGCGGACACGCGGCGCCTACCGCCTCCTCGTCGAAGCGGACGGCGGCACGATGCCCTTCCCGGACGCGTATTTCGCAAGCGCAATCAGCAATTCCGTCCTGGAACACATCCCGCATGTCGAAGCCGTCCTCGCCGAAACCGCGCGGGTGCTGCGCCCCGGCGCGCCGTTTTACTTCTGCGTCCCCAATCACCAATTTTTGCCGAATCTCTCCCTCGCGCGCGCATTGGATTCGCTCCATCTTCATCCTCTCGCGGAGGCATATCGCGCGTTCTTCAACAAAATCTCGCGGCATCACCATTGTGACCCGCCCGAAGTGTGGGAAAACCGTCTCAACGCGGCAGGCTTCGACCTCGAGCGATATTGGCATTACTTCTCACCCAAAGCCCTCGCCGCGCTGGAATGGGGACATTATTTCGGGCTTCCGTCCCTCGTTTCCAAAAAATTGACGGGACGCTGGATCCTCGCGCCGACCGAATGGAATCTCGCGCCGATATTGAAGCGCCTCCGAAAATACTACGAGGAACCCGTCCCGCAAGAGGCAGGCGCATACACCTTCTACATCGTCCGAAAACGAGGATGAAATTTTCCGCTTAATCCAAGAAAACGTCTCTCTCCCCCAAGAACCATTCAAAGCGACGCTATATTTTCACAAACGAAAGCAGCATCGAGAGGATGAGAATCACCGAAATGATGATGATGAAAATTCTCATCTTCTTCGCCTGTCTCGCCTGATAAGAAGAGGCACGCGTCTTTGCCTTCGATTTCGACTTTTTTCTTCCCATAACACACTCCACGAAAATAATTTCGATAAACCGCTCTGCGGCAAAAAGAATCTACGCTTCTCGAAGAATCAAAACGTCTGGTGATATTTCTGGAATGCGCGGCGCAACGCGGCTTCCAACTCTTCCAGCATCACGGGTTTTCGCACATAATCATCCGCGCCCAGCGCCATCGCCTTGTCCACCGTCACATCCGCCGCTTCCGTCGAGAGCATCACAATCGGGAGGTCGTTCCACGTCCCTCGCCGGCGAATAAACTCCAGCAAATCCAAGCCGGAGACCTCCGGCATGTTGATGTCGAGGAGAAGCAAATCGGGACGTTTTCCGGCGAGGAGGGCTTTCGCCGCCGAACGCGCATTCAGAAACGAGTCCGCGCTGCAATCGAGTAACTTCAACATCAATTGCACGGCTCGCGTCATTTCCTCATCGTCGTCTACAATCCAAACCTTCTTCATCGTCAATCCAGATTCGCCTTGATAGTCTCGGCTAATGCGGCGCTAATTCCAGGAATTGCCATCAATTCTTCGAGCGCTGCTTCTCTAATCTTATCCACAGAACCAAAATGTTGCAAGAGCGCCTTTCGTCGGGCGGGACCGATTCCGGGAATCGAATCCAAACGGGAGGCAAGCCCCAAACGGGTTCGGCGCTTTCGATGTGCGGTAATCGCGAAACGATGCGCCTCGTCGCGTATCCGCTGGAGAAGATACAACCCCTGAGAATGTCTCGGCAAAAGGATAGAATCCGATTCGCCCGGAAGGAAAATTTCCTCCCGTTGTTTCGCCAACCCTGCCACCGCGACGGATTCCGTCAAACCGAACCGCGCCAAAACCGCCACCGCGCGGGAAAGTTGTCCTTTTCCTCCGTCTACGAGGAGCAAATCAGGGAGATGCGCGAAAGATTCATCGCGCCTCGTTCCGGGCGCGCCGGACGCAATGCGTTCGCGCGCGGCAGCCCATCGCCGAAAACGGCGTTCCAGCGCCTCTTCCATGCTTGCGAAATCATCTCCGCTATGCACCGCGCGGATATTGAATCGGCGGTATTGCTTCTTATCCGGCGCGCCGCGCGTAAACACGACCATACTTCCCACCGCCGCGACGCCCTGCGTATGAGAAATGTCGTAACATTCGATACGGTTCGGAGGCGCGGAGAGGCGCAGCGCTCGCTGCAACTCCGCGAGCGCAACTTCCTGTTTATGTGCGTCCGCATGCCATTGCGCGCGAAGGGCGCGCAGCGTTTCCGCCGCGTTTTCAGAGGCCATGCGTACCAGCGCGCGTTTCTCGCCGCGGCGCGGGACGAAAATTTCCACTTTCTTCCCGCCGCGCTTTCCGTGCAGCCATTGTTTGATGATACGCGCCTCTTCGATTTCCTTTGGCAGCAGCACTTGCGAGGGAATTTTCGCGGCTTTATCGTAAAACTGCTTGATGAACTCCGCCATAATCTCCGCGTCGGCGCTGTCCTCCGTCCCTTCGAGGACGAAGTATTCCCGTCCGATGAGTTTTCCGCCGCGAATGAAGAAAATCTGCACACAGGCATCCCCTTCTTCGCGCGCGAGGGCAATGACATCCGAATCCATTTCTCGTTTCGAAATGACCAGTTGACGTTCCACCACTTTTTCTATCGCGCGAATTTGGTCGCGGAGCGAGGCGGCTTTCTCGAATCGAAGTTCGTCGGACGCGCGCGCCATCTCCTCGCGCAAACGCGAAAGAATCGGCTCCACGCGTCCATCGAGGAATGCCATCAAATCCGCAATCATCGCTCGGTAGGCTTCTTGAGAAATTGCGCCGATACAAGGCGCCGCACAAAGTTTGATGTCGTAGTACAAACACGCGCGCGTATCCTCGCCGGTAATCTCGCGGTCACAAGTGAGATAGGGGAAAATCCTCCGCAGCAAATCGAGAGTCTGATGCACCGCCCATACCGAAGTGTAGGGACCGAAATACCGCGCCCCGTCGTTTTTATTCAATTGACGCGTCACCGTCACTTTCGGAAAAGGGTCTGCCCAGTGAACTTTGATGTAGGGATAGCGTTTATCGTCTTTCAAGCGAATGTTGAAACGCGGACGATAGCGCTTGATGAGATTCATCTCCAAAATCAGCGCTTCCAACTCCGACCCGACGACAATCCACTCAATATCCGCGATTTCGCGCACAAGACGGCGCGTCTTCCCATCCCGCTGAGCGGCGGCGTGGAAGTAGGAGCGCACGCGGTTTCGCAAATTCACCGCCTTCCCGACGTAGATGATTTTCCCCTCCGCGTTTTTCATC
This sequence comes from uncultured Anaerolineaceae bacterium, assembly GCA_964505165.1. Lineage (GTDB taxonomy): Bacteria > Chloroflexota > Anaerolineae > Anaerolineales > Villigracilaceae > CAZDGZ01. Next base: position 29,399 of record CAZDGZ010000006.1, read on the forward strand.
AGATAACAGCCGGGCTTTTCGGGCAGTGTCTGGAGGATGCGTTGAAGCGCGTCGTTCATGGGGAAAATTCTATCACCATCTCGGTTTTTCACCTCCCGCGAGGCGTGATATACTCACCCTACCCCGCCAGCACACGCGCGGGGCATTCACAATCGGCGCGGACACGCGCAAGGCAACTTCTCAACAAAGATGGGGTTAATGGGGATAGCCCCGTCGGCAGGATGATTCATGGCGACAGAGGTCCCTTTCAACGAAAGCGAGATTCTCAAAAGAGCCTCCGAAGGCGATAGCGAAGCCTTCGGGATGCTCTACGAAGAATACGTTGATAGAATCTTCAGTTACGTCTACTACCGGACGGGGAATCTGTATGACGCGGAGGATTTGACCGCGCGTGTTTTCCAGCGCGCGATGAAACATATCCGCAACTATCAGGATAGAGGCGTCCCGTTTTCTGCATGGCTGTATCGCATCGCGCATAATCTGGTTGCGAACTGGCATCGCGATAGAAGCCGTCGGAAAGAAATCCCCATCACCGAGGTGATGTTCCTCTCCTCCAATGCCGAACATCCCGAAGCCGCAATTTTGCGGACGGAGGAACAAGAAGCCTTACTTCGAGTCATTCGCACCCTGCCGCCTGACCGCCAACATCTATTGATTTTGAAATTCGTTGAAAGACTCTCCAATGCGGAAATCGGCAAAATCATGGGGCGCAGCGAAGGCGCAATCAAAAGCCTGTACCATCGAACCCTTTTGGCGCTTCGAGACCAGATAGGCGATTTACTTCGCCCCGAAGGAGAATAACCGCATGTTACGCATCGTCACCGATGGCGCGGCGGATATGCCGCCCGCATGGAAAGAAGAGTATGATATCCAGGTTCTGCCTATCCGAATCCAGTTCGGTGAAAAAACCTACGTCCAGGGCGTGGATATTGACATACCGTCTTTCTATCGAATTGTAGAGGAAACGGGAATCATCCCCAAAACATCGCAGCCCAGCCCGCATCAATTCGTAGAATTCTACGAAAGAATCGCTCAGGCAGGCGACACCATCCTCTCCATGCACGTCACTCAGAAACTTTCCGGCACATTCGACTCCGCATGCAAAGCCGCGAAAATGCTCGCGGGAAAATTCCGCATTCTTCCCTTCGATTCCGCGAGCGGTTCGACCGCGTTGGGAATGATGTGCCGCGAAGCGCGTATCATGGATAGATCCGGCGCGAACGTAGAACGCATTTTGGAACGTATGGAAGAAATCCGCTCGAATGTCCAGATTATCTTCGCGATGGATACCCTCCGTTTTGCTCGAATGAGCGGACGCGTGAAAGCCATTCAATCCGCGCTTGCCTCTGTACTCAGGCTCAAACCCATCGCCGCCCTGCAAGATGGCATGCTGTACATGGTTGATAAAGTCCGCACACGCCGCGCCTCGCTGGAAAAACTTCTCACCCTTCTCAAAGAGAGAATGGGAGAGCAGCGGCTCAATATCGCCATCGTCCACGCGAACGACCTCGAAACCGCGAAGTCCATCTTTGCTCAGGCGCAAGAACGTTTCAACATCGAAACCATCGTTTTGACGGATTTGGCAATCTCCCTCGCAGTCCATTTCGGACCCGGCACCATCGGGGTGATTGCCTATCCCGCAGAAGGATGAAAACCATGACGAAAGAGAACCCGAAAATTCAGGCAATGGAAGACCATCTTTCCGGCGCGCTGCGACCGATTTCACTTCCCGGCGATTTCGCGCATCGCGTGCGCGCGAGGATTCGCTTCCCGGAGCGCGAGATGCTCTCCCGCCGCCTCTCCAATTGGGAATTCGCGCTCATCGTGACCGGCAGTGTCATGTCCGCCGCGCTGGCAATCGCGACCGTCGCGCGGGCGTTCTACTATTTCTTCCGAAAAAGCGGAGGCTCACGCGCGAGCGCGTAACGAAAGAGACCAACCTATCCCGCAAGACTTTGAAAGGGCGGTGAGTTTCCCGCCCTTTCGCGCGCAAAATCTCGTGGAGCCTTCCCTGTCTGCCAAAGCGCGATTCTTCGAAATGGCGGGGTTGAGCATGACAGTCGCCCTCTTCAGTTTCGGACTTGGATTTCTCATCCGTCAATGGCTGGGTGTGGAAGTATGACCTGCCAAATACGCGGTTCAAGGTCATTCTGCAACGTAGAATGACCTTGATTTTTTGTGGTTCTTGCGCGCCTCCTTTACAAGCCATCCATAGAAAAAAGGTTTTCCCATATAATGATTTTGTAGAGAACAGGAGGCATCTCATGAACAAAAGAATACTCCCCGCGCTCGCCCTCTTTCTTATTCTGAGCGCATGCGCCGCTCCCGCTCCCTCCGCATCCCCGGAGACGCAAGAGCCAAGCGCGGAAAGTCCACCCTCCCCCACCATCGTCCCATCCGTAACGCCGACATCTCCCCCTGCCTATCGAAAAATCACGCCCTCGGAATCCCTTGACGAATTGCATATCGTCACCGCGATTCCCGTTGGCGATGTCTGGCTCGAAGGGCTGGCGCTCTCCCCGGATGGGGAGATCCTAGCATCCACCGGAACGGAGAACCAACTCGCAATTTGGGACATGGAAACCGGAACATTGCTGAAAACCATCCCAGGGTCAACCATGATGATAAGCGCCCTGGCATTTTCTCCCGACGGGTCATTTCTGGTTTCTGGAGCAGGAGACGGCACAGTCACCCTCTGGAGCGTCCCCGATTTCGAGCAGGTACAAACCTTCACCGACCATTTCGCCTATATCAACGACATCCGATACGCGCCCGACGGCAACGCCATCCTCGTCGGCTTCGATGACAGGAAAGTGCTTCTGTGGGACATCGCCACCGGCACGACGATATTCTCCTATCAAGGAATCCCGGCATGGATAGATTCCGCTCTCTTTTCTCCAGACGGGAGTCTAGTCGCCGCGGCGAGCGGAGCAAATACGAATAACCTCCTCCTTTGGGACACCAAAAGCGGCGAACTTCGTCAGCAAATCAGCGCGCCAAATGGAACGCGAATCATTTTCTCCCCGGATGGGAAATCGCTCATCGCAGGAACGAAACAGGGGATTCTCGTATTCGACATCGAAACCGGAGAAGAAACCGCCCGAATGGAAACCAACAACGACTGGGTACTTTCCCTTGCCTTTTCCCCGGACGGAGACATTTTAGCCACAGGATTCGGAACCGGCGGAATTGTCCTTTGGGATTGGGAGCAGAAAACCGAACTTCAAGCCCTGCCCGAAGAAGCACCCGCAGAAAATCTGATTTTCACGCCCGATGGTCGTTGGCTGATTTGCAGTGGCGGAAGCGGCATGATTGATATTTGGGGATTCGACGCCCCATAGAGAAAATTTTACAAAACGTATACCTTTTTTCTGATATAATGACAATGTTTGTCCACTTAAGCGTGGCAAATACATCGTCTATCAAATTTTCTCGCACCAGTACAAAAGGAGAATAGCCCTATGGTCGCACTAATTGGTCAAAAAGCCCCTGATTTCGAAGCGCAAGCCTACTATCAAGGCGATTTCACGACCGTCAAATTATCCGATTTCGACGGGAAATGGCGCATGCTCTGCTTCTACCCCGGCGATTTCACCTTCGTCTGCGCGACGGAAATCTCGACTGTCGCCGCGAAATACGACGAATTCCAGAAACTCGGCGTTGAAATCATCTCCTTCAGCGTAGACACCAAATTCGTCCACAAGATGTGGAACGACAACGAACTAACCAAAATGGTCGAAGGCGGAATCCCCTTCCACATGGGTGCAGACCCCGGCGGAAAAGTCGGCTCCCTCTACGGCGTATACGACGAAGAAGCCGGAATCGAGAATCGCGGGCGCTTCATCATTGACCCCGATGGCGTCATTGTCGCGTACGAAATTCTCACCCCGCCCGTTGGTCGCCGCGTGGATGAAACGCTCCGCCAAATCAAAGCCTACCAATACGTCCGCGAAGCCGGCGGCGCAGAAGTGACCCCCGCAGGCTGGGAACCCGGCGGCATCACCCTCAAACCTGGTCCCGACCTCGTCGGCAACGTATGGAAAGCCTGGAAAATCAGCGAATAATTTCCTCCCTTACGACAAAAAACGGACTTCCTGCCCAAAAGCGGAAGTCCGTTCTTTTTTATCATCCCAATTCGTCAAGGCTGCGGTGTAGGGGTAATAATTTGGAGACAAATTTGCGGTATCCAGCCTATCCGCCCATCTGCATCCGAAACTTTTTGCCAAACTAGCCCTTCTACAATCTTCGTCCCGTTGAGAGTCGTGAGATAAGAGCGATAATTCAACCTCGCGATATCCGGGCTGTCGTATCCCGCGTATTGCCGCAAGATATAACACTGAGAGGAAAGGCGGAAAGGATTGTCAATACGAGCCGTCGCGGGGGTCGGCGTAGGCGTCGGCGTCCGCGTCGAGGTCGGCGTCATCGTCGGCGTTCGGGTCAGCGTCGCAGTCGCGGTGAGGGTGGGAGTCGGCGTCATCGTCATCGGCGTAGGAGTCGGCGTAAAGGTCGGCGGAATCAGCGGATCCAATCTCGCCGCGACGACTTGATTCACTACAATCGCTACCGGCTCCTGTAAATGGAGTGCGATTTCCTTCTGGATACTGGTCACATCCGAATACGCCAGCCTCGTCGCGGTGCGAATCGTGATATCCAGATGAAGGGTACCGCCATCCGAATTGATGTTCAACTCCGTCAATTCCGCGCCGTATTTCTCGACCTCCGCGGTCACCACCGCGTTGATTTGCCGATTCTTGCTCGCCTGTTTGAAGAAATACGCGCTCAGCCCTGTAAGAGGAATCAACAACATCAACGTAAAAATTGCGGAGGCGGTCAAACTGCGCGGCAAGCCGCGGCTTTTCCGCCCTCCCGGAACAAACCCCAAAACGAAGAAAATCAAAATCGCGGCAAAGGCAATCGTTACCGCGTTCGTGATGAAAAGCAACAGCGAACCGCCCGCCACATCCCAGCGGCGCATCGCCACACCAACGCCGACCGTGCAAAGCGGAGGCATCAACGCGGTGGCAATGGCAACCCCCGGCAGCGCTGCGGAAAGTTCCGGTTGGGCAAGTGCGAATGCCGCAGCCAAGCCCCCTGCCAACGCGATGAGCAAATCAATGGGACTTGGGCGCGTACGAGAAAGAACCTCCACCGGTAATTCTTGAAGCGTGACAAAGGGGAGAAAGCGATTGATCCACGTCAGCAAAATCGCGATGAGGACCGAAAGCGCCGCGCCCTTGACCAGTGCAGAGATAGAGTTCCCCAATAATTTCTCGTCTCCCGTGAGGGAAGCCAGCCCCAATCCGATAATCGGAGACATCAGCGGCGCAACGAGCATTGCCCCGATAATCACCGCCGCAGAATTCGTCAACAGCCCCAACGTCGCGATGACACTGGAGAGAACCACCATCAAGAAATAATCGAAATCCGGGTGCGCCGCCTCGCGGAGTTGCACCTGAACTTCCGCGCGGCGTTCCAGCGATACCGGTTTGACGAATTTCCGAAACAAGAATCGCAGCCGCGTTCGCAGGGAGGGAGGAGGGGGAGGAGGAAAATCCATGAAATTTTAAGGCTGCTCCGATGTCGGCGTTATCGTGGGAGGATGATAAAACACAAGGCAGTTCTGGGGGTCCTTATCCGAGCCTTCGTCGCCGCCAACCCAATAATAGACGTTATCAACCGTTCGGACTTTGACAAAGGACCAGCCGAATTGGCTATTTTTATTCCAATATCCTGTCAAAATGAAATGGGTCCCCATAGGCATCTTTCCGCTGTCATAGGCTTTATTCGGGGTATCCCGCACTTTCACCCCGTTCTCTCTCGTCACAACCACTTCTACATTTTTCAACATAGAGAAAAATTTCGTCGTTCCGATATTTTCACCAGTCCCCGAAGGGAAGGATACCACCGTACCCGCTTTCCAATCGGGCCAATGGTCGGGGATGGGAACGGTCGGCGTCACATTCGGCGTATTCGTCATCGTCGGGGTATAGGTAAATAGGATAAAGACAAAGGTCGCCGTCGGCGTGGGAGTAATCGTCGGGGTGTTCGTCGGGAGCGGCGTTAGCGTCGGGGTATTCGTCGCGGTCGGGGCGAAATAAGCCGTCTGCGTCGCGGCGGCGTTCGCCGTGGCTGCGACAATGGTCTCCACCAACCCCGGAATCGGCGTAGGGGCGGCAGGAGCAAGCAGCGAGGAGCAAGCCAGCAAAACAGCCGTTGCCATAATCAAAGCAAATACGCGAACCTTTCGTTTATCCATTGTTCCTCCAACAATCTATTTTACCTGCTTTTTGAAAGAAGTATAATGAAATGCCGCGCTTCAACAAAGTCTTCGCGCGGCGGAGGATTCGTATGACCGCCAAAATTATGGACGGCAAAGCGCTTGCCGAAAAAATCCGCGCAGAAATCGCTCAAGAGGTCGCCGCCCGCGCCCAAAACGGAAAATCTATCCCCGGATTGGCAACGGTACTTGTCGGCGAAAACCCCGCCTCGCAAGTATACGTCCGCATGAAACATCGGACGTGTAAGAAACTGGGAATGCGCTCCTTCTCCCACACACTTCCCGAAAACGCATCTCAAGAGGAAGTGGAAGCCCTCATCGCCACCCTCAACGAAACCCCGGAAGTACACGGGATACTCGTCCAGTTGCCTCTCCCCTCGCACCTCGACGAGGAAAAAATTCTCACCCGAATTCGGACGGAGAAAGATGTAGACGGCTTCCACCCGGCGAACATCGGCAACCTCGCGCAAAAAGGACGCACCCCTCTTTTCGTCCCCTGTACGCCGATGGGATGTCTCTATATGCTCGAAGAATCCAATGTCCCTATCGAGGGCGCGCACGCAGTCATATTGGGACGCTCGAATATCGTCGGATTGCCGCTTTCGCTCCTCCTGCTCAAGAAAAACGCAACCGTCACCATCTGTCATTCCCGCACGAAGAATCTCCCCGAATTCGCGCGGCAAGCCGATATCCTCATCGCGGCAATCGGACGCCCGGAAATGGTCCGAGCAGACTGGATAAAACCCGGCGCGGCGGTCGTGGATGTCGGCGTCAACCGCGTGGACGATTCATCCGTCGAAAAGGGCTACCGTTTAGTCGGCGATGTCGCCTTCGACGAGGCGCGCCAAACCGCCGGATGGATATCCCCAGTCCCCGGCGGAGTCGGACCGCTCACCATCGCCATGCTGATGAAAAATACACTCCGCGCCGCGCAAATTCAAGACAACCAAGTTTGACGCCTCCTCTCCCCTCTGGTACAATCACCCGCCGGACGTTGTACCCTTCGTCCGCAAATCTTCTTCTCGAAAGGGCTTGAATACAATGAAAGTACTGCTTTTGAAAGACGTTTTCAAACTAGGCCGCGCCGGCGACGTAAAAAAAGTCGCGAACGGGTACGGTCGTAATTATTTAATCCCGCAAGGGCTGGCGGTCCTCGCCACACCCGGCGCGCTCAAACAAGTGGAAAAAATCCGCCAAGAAGCCGCCATCCGACGAGCCGCCCTCAACAACGAATTGCAGGGCATCGCCGAAGCCATCGAAGGGATGATCCTCACCTTCCCCGTCAAAGCGGGCGAAATGGGAAAACTCTACGGCTCCATCACATCGCAAAATATCGCAGACGCGCTTTCCGAAAAGATTTCCTACGAAATCAAGCGTCAGCAAATCGAGATGCAGCCCATCCGCATGCTCGGCGAACACACCGTAAAAATTCGCCTGACGGTAGACCTTATCCCCGAAGTCAAGGTCATCGCGTACCGAGAAGGCGAGCCAATCCCCACCGCTTCTGAAGAAACGGCGGAAGAGGCGGAACCCGCTGCCGAAGCAGAAGAGGCTCCCGAAGCGGAAACGCCCGAAGAGGCAGAACCCGCCGAGGAATAATCTCTTTCCCCGCATGTCCTTTGGCATCACCGGCTCTTCCCGTCTCAGGGGGGCTGGTGATGTTGTCTTAAACCCATGCAACCCTCAATCGGTCAACGGCTGAAAGCGGCGCGTCTTCGCAAACGCCTCACCCTCGAAGAAATCTCCGAAGCAACCCGCATTCGCCTCCCCTATCTCGAAGCACTCGAAGCGGACGACTTTTCCGCGATGGATTCCCCCGTACAACGAAAGGGATTCCTGCGAATCTACGCGCAATATCTGGGATTGGACGCGGAGGCCCTGCTGGAAGACCTTCGAGCGGAAGAGGAAACGACGCCCAGCCTCGTCAAAATCCAAGAGGAGGACTCTCCTCCCGAAGAGGACTCTCCCGAAACAGAATCCTCCGAAGACGAATCTGGCCGCCCCCGGATTCCGTTATGGCAGCAAATTCTTCACCGGAAAGAATCCGCCGAAACAACGGAATCAGATGTCCCTCCCGCGCGCGAGGCGGATTCTCCTCCCGAGGAAGAGGCGGCAGAGGAGGAATCTCCCCCTCAAGAGCCGACGCCCGCCGATGAAATCTTCCGTGAAATCGGACGAGAACTCCTTGAGCGCCGCGAAATACTCAGTCTCACCCATCGAGAAATCGAACGTCATCTCCACATTCCGGCGCATTATCTCAAAGCCCTGGAAGAGGGGAATTTCTCCGCCCTTCCTTCGTCCATTCAAACGCGGGGGATGCTGCATAATTACGCCGAATTTCTCGACTTGGATGTAGAGGCGTTGTTGCTGCGCTTTGCAGATGCGCTTCAGGCACGGCTGGAAACCAAAGAGCCGCCTCCCAAACGGCGCGCTCCCTCGGAGACAAAACGGCGCATTTCCTCGTTTTTGATGCCCGATTTGATTTTGAGCGTAGGGCTGGTGCTTGCGCTGATTGGCTTTACGATATGGGGAGTGGGAAAGATAGCCGCCATGCGAATGGAAGAGGCAAACGCGGCGAAACCTCCTTCCGTTTCCGATGTGCTGCTGGCGACAAATGCCGCGCTTCCTCAAGAAACGCCCACCCCCGCGCCGATAATCAATACACCGGTCGAAAACGCCGATACGCAAGTGACCATCGCGCCGCCGCCGGAAACGACCGAGGGCGTACAAATCTCCATCTCCGTCGTCGAGCGGACGTGGATGCGCGTTCTCGTGGACGATAAGGTTTCCTTCGAGGGCCGCGCGCTCCCCGGCAGCGCGTATACCTTCGACGCCGAAACGAAGATTGAAATTCTCACGGGGAACGCGGCGGCGCTCCGCGTCACCTACAATCAACGCGATTTAGGGCTGCTGGGGAACTTCGGCGA
>CAZDGZ010000007.1:0-37011 GCA_964505165.1 uncultured Anaerolineaceae bacterium
TATGTGCGCGTCAAGGTCAAAATCCCCAAAAATTTGACCGAAGAGCAAAAATCGTTCATCGAAAAAGCCGCCGCGTTATCCCGCGCAGGATAATCCGATGAGAAAAACCGCCGCACTCACCCTCTCGCTTTTGACGCTCCTCCTTTCGGCGTGTCAGTTGGAGGCGGTCACGCCGGTTCCGTCCTCCGCGGTATCTTCGCCGACTCAATCTCTGCCCGCGCAAAACGAACCCGCTGAGAAATGCGCGCCAAATCAGGAGACACGGCTGACCGCGTTGTATCCGCGCATTCTCCCCGGCGTGGTCGTGATTCGCGTCGAAACCGAATTGGGCGACACACTAGGCTCCGGCTTCGTCTACGATGCGGAGGGACACATCGTAACGAATCGTCATGTCATCGAGGGGGCGGAGGGGAAAATCGAGGTGGATTTCTTCTCCGGCTACAAAACCTTCGCCACCCTCGTTGGCGCGGATTCACACGCCGATATTGCCCTCCTCAAAGTCAACGCGCCTGCGGAGGAACTGCATCCCCTTCCGCTGGGGAATTCAGATACCTTGCAGGTGGGACAAAGCATCGCCGCGATAGGAAACCCTTTCGGCTTCACCGGCTCGATGACGCTTGGAATTATCTCCGCGTTGGGGAGGGTCTTGCCGCCCTCCTCCGAATCAGCCGGAGAGAAGCCGTTTTCGATGGGTGCGCTCATCCAAACCGATGCCGCGCTCAACCCCGGCAATTCAGGAGGTCCACTCTTCAACCTAGATGGAGAGGTCATCGGGATTGCGCGGAACTCGTACACGAATCGATATTCCGCGTTCGGCGCGCCTGCCAACGCAGGAGTCGCGTTTGCCATTCCCTCCAACCTGATAAAGCGGATTGTCCCCATCCTCGCGAAGAAAGGGAAATATGAATATCCCTATCTCGGCATCATGATGGCAACAGACCTGAGTCTGGAGGACATCCGCGCGCTGGGATTGTCCCGCACCTACGGCGCGTACATCTTCCGCGTTCTTCCCGAAACCCCCGCGAGCGGCGCGGGGCTTCGCGGCGGCACTCGCCCCGTCGGTGCGGACGGGCTCCTCGCCGGCGGCGATTTGATTGTCGCAATAGACGGGCATCCCGTGCTTTCCTCCGATGACCTGCTGACCTATCTCCTCCTTTACACCTCGCCGGGCGATACGGTGACGCTAACCGTCCTGCGAGAAGAGGAAGAACTCGATATTTTCGTCACATTGGGGAAACGTCCATAATCCCCGGAAAGGAGATTCGCCTTCTTCCGAGGCTTTGGCAGCCTTACGTCCTTCCGATTTGCCAAGCGGCGCTTCAACCGCTTTGAGAAAAGGAGATTCCCATGCTAACCGATAGCGCTTTCCAAGAACTACTAAATTACGAGAGCGAAAATCCCGTTCTCAGTGTATATCTCAACGTCAGCGCGCCCGACAGCAGCGTAGACCCGAAACGCACCCTCCGCGCGCTTCTCAAAGATTGCGAGTTGGAAGAAGATAAAGAAGCCATGCTTCGTTATTTCGAACGGGAACGGGAATGGCGGGGACGCGGACTGGCAATGTTTTCCTGCGCAGCGGATGGATTCTTCCGCTCGTACGCGTTCGCCGTGCCCGTCCATGACAGAAAGATGGTCGGCGCTCGTCCATATGTCCGCCCCCTAGCAGATTTACTAGATTCCTACGGCGGCTACGGCGTCGTCCTCATAGACAAACAAGGCGCGCGCCTCTTCCTTTTCCATCTGGGCGAATTGAAAGAACAAGAAGGCACGCTGGGCGAAGAAGTCCGCCACACCAAGCGCGGCGGCGCATCGAGTGTACATGGACAGCGCGGCGGCGCATCCGGGCAAACCCGCGCGGACGAAGCCGCCGTCAAACGGAATCTGAAAGAATCGGCTGCGTTTGCGGCACGTTTCTTCGAAGAAAACCGCGTCCGAAGAATCCTCGTCGGCGGGACAGAGGAAACCGTTGCCCGATTCTGCGAAGAACTCCCGAAAACTTGGCAGAGTCTCATCGTCGGCACATTCCCAATGAGCATGAGCGCGGATTCTTCGGAAGTGCTGGCTCGTGCGATGGAAATCGGAGAACGAGCGGAGAAAAAGCGAGAAGACACCCTGATAGAAACTGTCGTCACCTCGGCGGCAAAAGGGGAAAACGGCGTCATTCGTTTGGACGAGACGCTAAGCGCGGTACGAGAAGGACGCGTGCAAATCCTCATCGTCCAAGAAGGCTACCACGCGCCCGGCTATCAATGCACCGGATGCGGCTACTTAACCACCCAAAAATTGGAAACCTGTCCCTTCTGCGGCGGAGCGCTGGAAGAAATCCCCGACGCGGTCGAAATGGCCATCCGCCAAACAATGCAAAACGGCGGCGAGGTGGAAATCATCCACGACAACCCGAAAATCGAGAAATTCGGCATCGGCGGGCTGCTGCGATACTGAGAAAACAGCAAAGCAGTCGGGGTTTGCAAAAAGCCCCGGCTGCTTTTTGGACCGGTACCCAGTAACGCCGAAGACGCACAACGCTCTTCCTCCCGCTCTCCTCGGTACGACCGCTGCGCGGTCACTCGGAGAGCGTACCTCCCCCATCTCCGAGCAACGCCGAAGACGCGTATCGAGAAGACTTTTCCCCATCAAATTTTTCAAATTTACCAAAAATGAGTTGATTTTTTTCCTGTCCTTGGTGTACAATACTCTCAGTTTCTTGTGACATTCGTCATGTACCCGGAAACACAAGAAATATTTCCGCAGCATCTTTCCACGCAGACGCGTGTTTTTTATAGCAGATTCACTTTTCGTTTCCACTCTTTCATTCGGACACAGGAGCCTGTATGCTGCGCGGATTCAAAAGCGAACTAAATAGTAGTCATTTGAAAGCCGGCGAGACCCAGTTGAAGGTAGAAAATCTTCAACTCAGTTTCGGCGGCTTGTCTGCATTAATGGACGTAAGCCTCGAGGCACGCCAAAGCGAGATTTTGGCAATCATCGGGCCCAACGGTGCAGGGAAGACCAGCCTGCTCAACTGCATCAGCGGGTTGTATCACCCCCAGCGCGGACGTATCCTCTACTTCGGAGACAACGGCAAGGAAAGTGATTTGACGCGGATGAAACCGCACCAAATCGCCCGTCTTGGAATCGCCCGCTCGTTCCAGAACATCGAACTCTTCCGTCACATGACGGTACTCGATAACCTCTTAGCGGGCGCACATGTCCACATGAAGAGCGGATTGCTTGCAAGCATGATTTATTGGGGACCCGCGCAGCGAGAACAAATCCGCTTTCGCCATTTCGTTGAAGATATTATTGACCTTTTGGAAATCGAAGCCATCCGTCATCAAACGGTTGGCTCGCTTTCTTATGGGCTTCAAAAACGCGTGGAAATGGGACGCGCGCTCGCGATGCGCCCTTCTATCCTTCTGCTCGACGAACCAATGGCAGGGATGAACACCGAAGAAAAAGAAGATATGGCGCGCTTTATCCTCGATATCAACGAAGAACACGGCGTGACCATCATCCTCATCGAACACGATATGGGCGTCGTAATGGATATTAGCGACCGAATCGTCGTCCTCAACTTCGGACAAAAAATCGGCGAAGGCACACCCGAAGAGGTCCGAAAGAACCCCGCCGTCATCGAAGCCTATCTGGGCGAAGACCAGAGCGCATTTCCCTTCAAGTTTTCTGCCAAGCAGGAGTAGCGGAACCCATGCCTGAAACTCTCCCTCAATTCTTGAAAGAACACGCCGAAAAAACACCGGATAAAATCGCCCTCCGCGAACGCTATTACGGAATCTGGCAGCCGATTACTTGGAAAGAGTATTACGAGCATGTCAAGTATTTCTCGCTGGGATTAGTGAGCCTCGGATTACAGCCCGAAGAAACCATCGCCATCATCGGGGACAACCGGCCGGAATGGATTATCGCTGAACTCGCAGCGCAAAGCGCGGGCGCAAAATCCATCGGCATCTATCAGGATTCCGTCGTCAAAGAGATGATTTACATCTTCAATCACGCGGATGTCTCTTTCGTCGTCGTGGAAGACCAGGAACAAACCGACAAAATCATCGAAATGTGGGACGACTTGAAAGGAATCCGCAAGGTGATTTACTTCGACCCCAAGGGGCTGCGAAATTACACCGAAGAGTATCTCATGTACTTCCCGGATGTAGAGGCTCTGGGGCGCGAATACGAAAAAGAACATCCGGGCTGGTTCGAGAAACGCCTCGCCGAAGGTAAAGGCTCCGACCTCGCCATTCTCTCCACCACCTCCGGCACGACGGGCAATCCCAAACTCGCCATGCTGACTCATAACTCGATGATTAGCATGGGACGCAACCTGATGAGCGTAGACCCGCTGGAACCGGAAGACGAATTCGTCTCCTTTTTGCCGCTGGCATGGATTGGCGAGCAAATGATGGTCATGTCGTGCAGCCTTCTCGTCGGGTTTACCTGCAACTTCCCCGAAGCGCCCGAAACCGTCCAGCACGATTTACGCGAAATCGGACCTCGTGTGATGTTCAGCCCCCCGCGCATTTGGGAAAACCTCGTCAGCCAAGTACAAGTCAAAATCGAAGACAGCACGCCTTTCAAGCAGAAAATGTATCATTGGGCAATGCCTATCGGCTACGAAATGGCGAATTTTCGCTTCCAGAAGAAAACGCCCTCGTTTTGGATGAAAGTCCGATACTTTTTGGCAGATTGGATGGTCTTTCAAGAAATCAAAGACCATCTCGGGCTTCGGCACCTGAAACGCGCATACACAGGCGGAGCGGCGCTGGGTCCCGACGTATTCCGCTTCTTCCACGCGCTCGGCGTCAACCTGAAGCAGATTTACGGACAGACGGAAATCAACGGTATCGCGGTCGTCCATCGAGACGGCGACATCAAATTCCAAACCGTCGGCGTCCCCATCCCGGAAACCGAATTGAAAATCGCGGAAAACGGGGAAATCCTGATGCGCTCGCCCGCGTTGATGGAAGGGTATTACCGAAACCCCGAAGCGACCGCCGAGACGCTCGACGAAGAGGGCTGGCTTCACTCCGGCGACGCGGGATATCTGGACGAGGACGGGCATCTCATCGTGATTGACCGCGCGAAAGACGTGATGACACTCCACGACGGGACGAAGTTCAGTCCGCAATTCATCGAGAACAAACTCAAATTCAGCCCCTACATCAAGGAAGCCGTTGTCTTTGGCGGCGACTGGCCCTTCGTGACCGCGATGGTAAACATTGATTTCGCCAACGTCGGGAAATGGGCAGAAAACCATCAAATCGCCTACACCACCTACACGGATTTGGCGCAAAAACCGGAAGTGTACGAACTCGTGCGGAATCACATCCGTCAGGCAAACGGCGACCTGCCGCCTGCCGCGCGAATCCAACGTTTTCTCCTCCTCCACAAGGAACTCGACGCGGACGACGCCGAGTTGACGCGTACGCGGAAAGTCCGCCGAAAGTTGATTCGAGAACGCTACAGCGACATCATCGAAGCCTTGTACAGCGAAAACGATTATCTGGACGTGGAAACGACCATCACCTATCAGGACGGGCGTACCGCGACGCTGAAAACTCGTCTCGCGATTGAATCTCCCGAAGAACCCACCGACGAATAATTTTTCTCTGAGGAACGCTTATGGATCTCTTTATTCAACTCAGTCTCACCGGACTTACGAACGGCGCGATTTTGGCGTTGGCGGCATTGGGGTTCGTACTGATTTACAAATCGAGCGATGTCATCAACTTCGCGCAAGGCGAATTTCTGCTCATCGGCGCGTATGTGATTTACGCAATGATTGTGCAGTTCGGCATGCACTGGACGATTGGCATGGTTCTCACGATTTTGATTGCCATCGCGCTGGGCGTGATTGTCGAAAGGCTGGTACTTCGTCCGCTCATCGGAGAACCGATTATTTCGGTCATCATGGTCACGATTGGTTTGAGCAGTCTGCTTCGAGCGATTGTCAGCACCATTTGGGGAAATTTGCCCAAAGCCTTCCCCTCGTTCATTCCGACGAAACCGGTGCATATCGGGCCCGCGACGGTCGGCGCGGATAGATTGTGGGCAATTGTGATTGCCGTCCTGATGCTGTGGCTCTTCAACTTCTTTTTCAAACGCTCCAAAGAGGGAATCGCCATGCGCGCCGTCGCCGATGACCAGCAAGCCGCGTTGAGTATGGGAATCAGCGTCAAGAAGATCTTCGCGTGGGCTTGGTCTATCGCGGCGGCAACGGCAGCCATTGGCGGCGCGCTCGTCGCGAACATCGTCGGGGTGAGCGGAGAACTTTCCGGATTCGGATTGCGCGTCTTCCCGGTCGTCATTCTCGGCGGGCTGGATTCCATCCCCGGCGCCATCATCGGCGGAATCGTCATCGGGCTGCTGGAGGCATACACAGGCGGCTATATCGGACACGGGTTGAATCAGGTGCTGCCGTTCATCGTGCTCATCATCATCCTGATGGTACGCCCCTACGGGCTGTTCGGGCAAGAAATCATCGAACGCGTTTAGGAGTCCTTATGATTTCAGGCATTTTCCATTCCTCGTACGAAAAAGACATGGCGCTGCGGCGGACGCACGCGCAGAAAATTCGCATTGTCCTCTTCATCCTCTTCATCCTCATCTATCCCTTCGTTGCCAACCGCTACTTCCTCATGCTGGCGAATCAGGTGGGGATTGCCATCATCGGCGCAATCGGGCTGAACATCCTCGTAGGGTATACGGGACAAATCAGTCTCGGGCAAGGCGGTTTCATGGCAGTCGGCGCGTATACGGCGGGGATTCTGACGGCGAAGATGGGCATGCCCTGGTGGGGGTCTACGATTGTCGCGTGTTTTGCGACGGCGGCAATCGGCGCGTTATTCGGGATTCCCTCGCTGCGATTGAAGGGACTCTACCTCGCAATCGCAACGCTCGCGGCGCAGGAAATCATCCTCTGGGTAGTGACTCACTGGCGCGCGTTGACCGGCGGCGTGGACGCGCTCGTCGTCCCCGACCCGATGCTCTTCGGGATACGCATCAACAACGATTTCAATTTCTACTGGGTGACGTGGACGCTGGTTGCCCTCGTGACGATTATGACGGTCAACCTCTTCCGCACACATTACGGACGCGCGTTCATCGCCATCCGCGACCAAGATATCGCTGCTTCGGTCATGGGAATTGACCTCTTCAAATACAAACTCCTCGCGTTCGCGCTCTCTTCGTTTTGGGTGGGGCTGGCAGGCGCGCTGATTGCGCATTACCGCAATATCGTCACTTGGGAGCGCTTCACGATTGACGTTTCGGTGCTGTATCTCGCAATGATTATCATCGGCGGGCTTGGGTCGGTTACAGGCTCCTATTTCGGCGCAGCATTCATGATGCTGCTGCCAGTGGTTTTGACCAACATCGGGCGCGCGGCAAAAACATATTTTCCGCTGATTGACTCGATTATCCCCTTCATTCAACAAGCCACATTCGGCTTGGCGATTATCCTCTTCCTCATCTTCGAGCCAGAAGGCATAAACAAGATATGGAAGAATATCAAGGATTATTTCCGGCTCTGGCCCTTCAGTTACTGAGAAGGGCATGACGCGGTAAGGAGGTGGTTCTCTACGATTGACATTTAACCCTTAAGTTCCTTTTCTCTTCATAAGTTTTGTTTTTTCGCTAAAGGAGGATTACAGAATGTCACGCTCTATCAAAATCTTGTTTGCGGTTTTGGTCATCGCCTCGATGGCGCTCACGGCTTGCGGCGGCGGAGGCGGAGGTGGAGAAAGCGAACCGATTAAAATCGGCGGCATCTTCGACCTGACCGGTCCGACAGCAGATGTAGGCACGCCTTATGCGGAAGGCGTAAAAGGCTATGTCGCATGGCGCAATGCCAACGGCGGCATCAACGGACGGCAAATTGACCTGATTTCCGCAGACTACGCGTACAAAGTGGACCAGGCAGAACAACTTTATAGCCAATACATCCAGGAAGGCGTCGTCGCGTTCATGGGATGGGGCACAGGCGATACCGAAGCGCTCCGCTCCAAGATTGCGGCAGATAAAATCCCCTTCATGTCGGCATCCTATTCCGCGAACCTGCTGGATATGGAAGCCGCACCGTATAACTTCCTGATTGGCACATCCTACTCCGACCAGGCGATTATCGCAATCCGATGGGCAATGCAGGATTGGGCGGCGAAGGGCAACACCGATAAACCGAAAGTCGCGCTGATTCACCACGACAGCCCCTTCGGTCAATCCCCGGTTCCCGATGCCCAAGCCTTCGCAGAAGCCAATGGCGTCGGCTTCATGGAAATTGCCATGCCGAAAGGCGCGACCGATTACGTTGCAGAACTTGCCCAAATTCAGCAATTCGGCGCGAATTACGTCGTCGTGCATACCGTCTCCAGCCCCGCCGCCGTCCTCATCAAAGACGCGGTGAGCCAAGGCATGACGGACGATGTCCAGTTCATCAACATGAACTGGTGCGCCGATGAAATCTTCATCAACCTCGCGGGCGATGCCGCCGAAGGCGTCGTAGGAACGCTTCCCTTCGCGCCGCCCTCCTCTCCGGTGGATGGACAAAAAGATGCCGACGAATGGCTCAAGCAAAACGGCTCCAGCCTCGAAGAAAAAGGCACGCACTACGTTCAGGGTTGGTGGACGATGGCGGTCATGGCTCACGGCATCGAATTGGTCTTGCAGGATGGCAAAGACCTGACCGGCGAGAACATCCGCGCCGCGCTGGAAAGCATCCAGAACTTCGATACCGGCGGCGAAACCGCGCCGATTTCCTTCTCCCCGACAAGCCATCGCGGCAGCAACGCGTTGCGCCTCTATCAAATCCAAGACGGCAAGTGGGTATCCATCAGCGACTACATTTCTGCAGACCAATAACCTTGCCAAACTCAGGAGGGCGGCTTTCCCCCGCCGCCCTCCACTTTTTCTCCCCAACGAAGAGAACCGCTTATGCTTACGCTCAATAATGTAGAAGTTATCTATAACGAAGTCATCCTTGTCCTCAAAGGGATGTCTATGGAAGTGCCGGACGGCAAAATCGTGGGGCTTCTCGGCTCCAACGGCGCGGGAAAATCCACCACGCTGAAAGCCGTTTCGGGATTGCTGAAACCGGAAGACGGCGAAGTCACCGACGGATCCATCGAATTCATGGGGAAAGAGATTCATCACATGGACGCGGCGGATATCGTCCGTATGGGCATTTTCCAAGTGATGGAAGGACGCCGCGTCTTCGAGCATCTGACGGCGGAGGAGAATCTCATCGCAGGAGGCTATACCCGCCATGAGAGCAACCTTCGCAAAGACATCGAACGCATCTACGAGTATTTCCCGCGTCTCAAAGAGCGGCGCAACCAAACGGCGGGATACCTCTCCGGCGGCGAACAACAAATGCTCGCCATTGGACGCGCGTTGATGGCAAAACCCAAATTGATGATGCTCGACGAACCCTCGCTGGGACTCGCCCCCATCCTCGTGATGGAAATTTTCGAAATCATCAAACGCATCAACGAAGAAGAAGGCACAACCATTCTCCTCGTGGAACAAAACGCCAACCTGACCCTCGGCGTCGCCGATTACGCGTACATCATGGAAAACGGGCGCATCGTCCTCGAAGGCTACCCTCAAGACCTGCGCGAAAACGCCGATGTACGCGAATTCTACTTAGGCTTGACCGAAGTCGGGCAGCGGAAATCCTACCGCGACGTCAAACACTACAAACGGCGCAAACGCTGGCTTTCCTGACTCTTTTTTCGGATTTTTCTATGGATATTTCCTCCCTCATTTCCCATCTCGCCGAACATGCTCCCGGATTCGCGCGTCGGCTGAGCGAGGCGGGGCTTTCCCCCGACTCCATCCGCACCGCAGAGGACCTGAACGCGCTCCCCGTCATCCGCAAAGACGACCTTGTGGAATACCAAGCCGCCGACCCTCCCTTCGGCGGTTTTCTCGCCTGCGATGCCGGCGACCTGAAACGCATCTTCCAATCCCCGGGACCCATCTACGACCCGGAAGCGCGCGTCCCCGATTATTGGCGATGGAAACCCGCGCTTGAAGCAGCCGGATTCCGCGCCGGCGATATCGTCCTCAACGCATTCGGATACCACCTCACGCCCGCGGGCGCGATGTTCGAAGAGGGACTCGCCGCCGTCGGCTGCGCGGTCATCCCCGGCGGAATCGGGAATCAGGAACAGCAAGTCCGCCTCCTCCACGATTTGCACGTCAACGGTTATTTGGGACTTCCCTCCTACCTGAAAGCCCTCTTCGAAAAAGCGGACGAGATGGGCATGCGCCTCCACATCGAAAAAGCCTTCTTCACCGCCGAACCATTGCCGCCCTCGCTGCGGGAATGGCTGACCTCGCGCGGCGTTCGCGTCGCCCGTCAAGGATACGGAACAGCCGAATGCGGGAATTTGGGCTACGAATGCGAAGCAGAAGACGGGTGGCATATTCCAGACGGCGTGTTGATTCAAATCTGCGACATCAACACCGGGCAGCCTCTCCCCAATGGCGAAACGGGAGAAATCGTCGTCACCCTCTTCAACGAAGACTACGCCCTCGTCCGATTCGGGACCGGCGACCTCTCCTCCCTCAATCCCGAACCCTGCTCGTGCGGGCGCACCTCCCCGCGCCTGATGGGATGGCAGGGACGCGTAGGCGACGCGGTGAAAGTACGCGGGATGTTCCTCCATCCCCGCCAACTCCGCGAATTCATGGCGCGCTATCCCCAAGCCGCGCGGTGGCAAGCGGTAGTGACGCGCCGCGAGCATAAGGATTTCCTCACCCTCCACATTCTCCCTGCGGAAGGCGCGGATATCGCCGCGTTGACCGACACACTCCCTCTCGCCGCGCGCGACGCGTTGAAATTCCGCCTTACGGTTGAAATCGTAGACTCCATCCCCGAAGACGCTCCCCCCATCGAAGATACGAGAACTTGGGATTAAGTTCCTCTCCCTCTCCTAACGCCTTCCCCGCGCGCCCATCGTTTTGGGCGCGTTGTCGCGTCTATCCTATGCCTGAGTTTCCCAGTCCGGCAGCAGCGCGAGACACAATTTGCGCGCTTCCTCTATCAAATCTGCATCTACGGGCAAAGTAAACGCCTCCGTCACGCGCAGACGGAGGAGACTCGCCGCGCGGCGAATATCCTCCGCAAAGGCGGGATCCGCTTCGATGAGTTGAAGCAAATCGTAGGCGCTGGGGCTTGGGACGGATTCGCCGCGTCGCAGAAGATATTGCCGGATGGCTATCCCGGCTGCCCTGCGCGCGCAAACTCTCGCTTGCCCCTCGTTTCCTTTGGCGCGCGCTGCGGCGGCTTGGGTAAATTCGGCTTCCAGTTCTTGTTTCCAGTTTTCATCCATACGAGAGATTATAACCAAGATAGCGTATAATGAGCAAACTGGAGAAACCAACCACTCGAAAGGAAAATCCATGAAAAAACCGGTCCGCTTTTTCACCTTTGCGCTTCTTGCGCTTGTCTTGCTCCTCTCCTCTTGCGCTCCCGTAACTCCCATTGCGCCATCGGAATCTCAAGAGGCAGCCCCTACCGAAACCACAGCAGCCGAAGAAAACACACCGCCTGTGCTTTCAGACGAAACTCAGCCGTATGAAATCGTCGGCTCTTTTTCTTATTCCAACGACATTCTCACCGATTATTATGTCGAGCAAGCCGTCGCCCTCGTAGATATGTACGGATTCGTCATTCGGGATAAGGAATGGGAAATCCCCGTTGCCTCGCAAACGTTAGGATATCTGAAACTCGATATGGATACCCAAACCGGAACCTACACGGTTCAACTCCCCGCGCGTCCCACCGCCACGCAAGTAGACGTGGATAACGACGGCAACGAGGATGCAGGTGTACAGATTTTCGCTGTTTCTTATTGGCCCAATCTCACCGGCGGCCCGTATTCCGTAGGAGATGATCGTTCGACCGGCTGGCCGACATACCTCGCTTCGATTATCACCGACACGGAAAACGAGGATGAAATTATCGGCGGGAATCTCATCGTCTGGGCGCCTGATTCCAATCAGAAATTCCCCTCCGGGTTTGGCGAAGACGGAAAACTTTTCACCGAGGACGACCCTGTCTCCCCAATTCCCCAAGGATACACGATTGTCAACCTCGACAGCGAACCCTTCAGCCAAACGAAAGAGCCGACACCTTCTCTCACGCTCTACGAACCCAAAGACATCGCTATCAAAGATTTCTCGAATCTTTCTTATACGGAAGCCTTCGACAAGATGTTCGAAATCGTACGGAAAGAATACGCATTCAACGGAATCGAAGGAAAAGCCCCCGATTGGGATGCGCTTTACGCGGAAATCAAGCCTCGCATCGAGAAAGCGGAAGCGGATAACGACCCCGACGCGTTCGCGCTTGCGCTCCGAGATTTCACATGGGCATTCAAAGACGGGCATGTCGGGATGTCCATGACGCAAAGTCTCTACGACCAATTTCTCCGAGAAACCGAAGGCGGCTATGGCTTTGCCATCCGAGAACTGGATGACGGCCGCTTCATCGTCACCTACTTAATGGAAGATGGTCCCGCCGCAAAAGCAGGGATAGAACTCAAAGCGGAGATTACCGCGTTCAACGGCGTGCCGATATCGGAGGCGCTTGCGACGGTGAAGCCTTGGTCGCTGCCAATGTCTACCGACAAGGCGATTCGCTATCAGCAAGCAAGATACCTGCTCCGCGCACAACCCGGCGACGAAGCAGATATCACCTTCATCAACCCCGACGGCGAAGAAACAACCGTCACACTCACCGCCATTTCGGAGCGGGAAAGTTTCAGCGTCACCTCCATTTACGCCGATGCGCCTGAGTATGTTCTCCCTGTCGAATTCGAAATTCTGGATTCCGGTGTGGGATATGTGCGAATCAACTCGAATTACGATGATTTGAATCTCATCATTCGCCTTTTCGAGCGAGCGCTCAAAACTTTCGAGGAAGCGGACGTCCCGGGAATCATCATTGACATGCGCTATAACAGCGGCGGCGCGCCTCTCGGATTAGCAGGATTTCTCTACGATAAGGAAATCACGATGGGGCAACTCGAATACTATAGCGAGAAAACCGGTCAATTCGAACCGGAAGGGTTGCCCGAAAAAGTCTATCCGAACGAGACGCAATATCATTTCGATAAAGAAGTTCTCCTCGTAGGACAGGCATGTTACAGCGCCTGTGAAATCGAATCCTACGGATTCAGCCAAGTCCCCGGGATGATTGTCATCGGAGAATCCCCCAGCGGCGGCACGGAGGCGGAAGTCGCGCGCGGACAATTTGTCCTCCCCGATAATCTCACGCTTCAGATTCCGACCGGACGATTCGTGCTCCCCGATGGCAGCATTTTCCTCGAAGGGCAAGGAGTCCAGCCGACGCTGCGCGTCCCTGTTAACGAGGAGACGGTTTTCGCTACCGGCGATATTGTCTTGCAAACCGCCGAAAATGCGATTCTTCGTCCTCTGGGCGCGGGAATCACCCCCTCCGCACCGCCCAAGATGGCAACCCCGGAAGAAACCATGAAACGCCTTCAAGAAGGCACCTCCCCCAATATGTTGGAAGATGAAGCCCGCGAAACCTACACGGAAGACGACATGGCAGAAATGGGGCGGACGTTCACCTACACCATCCCGATTTCCTCGTCCCAAGAGTTGATGTGGGCATGGGGCTGGTGCGCTTCCGATGAAGATACGCTAGAACAAAACTTCGAGCATATCGCCATTTCCTTCACTTTGGACGGGGAGGAAATCCCCATCGAGAATTTCGCCTCGCTAGACTACGCGCCAAACGGACAATCTTGCCGAGCCTTCTTCACCATACTCAGCGATTGGACTGTCGGGGAACATCATCTCTCCTCCGTGATGACCATAGACGCTCCCATCAATGACGGCGCGCTCGATTTCCCTGCCGGAACGCAAACATTCGAATACGCGGTGTATGTGAAGCCTTAGCAGCATTCGCATCTTAACAAAAGAAGGGAAGAGGAAAAATTTTGCTCCTCTTCCCTTCTTCGTTTGTCTTCGAGCAAGGTCAACGGGCGAGAGAATCGATGCGCCACGCTTCGTCGCCAAGATGTTGTTTGAGTCCATCCAGCATTTCGGGACAAATATCGGTGGTTTCGTTGGGGAAGTCTATGAGATAGGTTCGCCCTCGTTCGCTAATTTGGAAAGAGAATTTATCTTTTCCGGGGAATGCAATAAGGACATTGTGGATATTTTTCAGCCGCCGCGCATCCCTCGAAGGGTCGCCGTTGGCTTGAAGGTAAATCGTGATGAGACGCGGCGATTCGGATTTGGAAGATTCCTCGGAACGGGAGGCGCGAATCGGGTGAAGCACGCCGCGACGCGGCGCAGAAGGGGATTCGGCAGGGGCTTCCCAATCTGGAGGGAAGGGGTCGGGCGGAGGCGGAGGCGGCGGAGGTTCGGGGAGGTCTTCTTCGGGGAGGTACGGCGGGGGAGCGGGTTCCGCGAGACGGGATTCCGGTTGACCGGCTGAATCCGGTTCGTAAACGGAATCAGGCGGAAGGGAGGGCGAGGCGTCTTCTTTTTCCGTATCCACAGAGTAGTGCATTTCGACTTCGGTATGAACCGCATCTACCAACACTTTGGGCGGCGCGCCGTTCATGTCCATTTTTCCTTCGACGATGAGTATTTGTCCCTCTTCACAAAGATGCCCATAGTCTTTCCATGTGCGCGGGAAGAGGACGAGTTCGATGTTGCCAAAGGTGTCGTCAAGGGTGACGAATCCCATTGATTTGCCGGTTTTGGTTTGGTAGGGGCGCACGCTGGAGACCAGCCCCGCGACGCGGACCTTTTCTTCGTGCAAGGCTTCTTCAAGTTGAGGAGAGAAATGGGTGACGATTTTCTTGAGCGCGTCCATGTGACGCGAGAGAGGATGGTCGGAGATGTACAGTCCAATGAGTTCGCGCTCCCAGCCGAGTTCGGTTCGATGGTCTATGTCGTCCGCGGGGGGAAGGGAGATGCTTTCTTGAATGCCGGTGGCTTCGCCGAAGAGGGACATTTGCCCTGATTCAATCGCGCGGAAGTGAGTGTTGCTGACGGCGATAATGGTATCGAGGGCTTTGAGGAGGCTGCCGCGTGCGCCGAAGGCATCGAGCGCTCCAACTTTGACAAGGGATTCGAGGGCGCGTTTGCCAACGGCGTGGAGGTCTACGCGGTGGACGAAATCCATGAGGTCGGCAAAGGGGGTATCGCCGCGCCCCTCGAGGATGAGACGGATGGGGTCTTCTCCGACATTTTTGACCGCGCCCAATCCAAAGCGAATGGCGGGGCCTTCGGGTCGGTCTTCAATCGTGAAGTCGTAGCCGCTGACGTTGACATCGGGCGGGAGAACAGCGATTCCCATGCTTCGGGCTTCACTGGCATAGTGCGAGACTTTCGCGGAATCCCCTTTGAAGACAGACATGAGCGCGCTCATGTATTCGGCGGGGTAATGGGCTTTGAGGAAGGCGGTTTGCACCGCAATCATGCCGTAATCGGCGGCGTGGCTTTTGTTGAAGCCGTAGCGCGCGAATTTTTCCCAATCGGAGTAGATTTGTTCGGCATCGGAACGCGAAATTCCGTTTTTGACCGCGCCTTCGATGAATTTTTCGCGGTGTTCGGCGATTTTATGTGTCTTCTTTTTCGAAATGGCTTTCCGCAAATCATCCGCTTCGGAGGGCTTGTAGCCCGCGAGTTCAACGGCAGCGCGCATGAGTTGTTCTTGATAAATCGGGATTCCGTAGGTGTCGCGATAGATGGGTTCAAGTTTCGGATGGCGATAGGTCGGTTCTTCCTCGCCGTGCATGCGTTTGATGTAATCGGGGATAAATTGCATCGGGCCAGGACGGTAAAGCGCGACCATCGCGATGACATGGTCCAGGTTCTTGGGCTGCATTTTTATCAGCCAGCCCCGCATGCCGCTGCTTTCCAGTTGGAAGACGCCCGCCGTGTTCCCGGCGCCCAGGAGTTCAAAGGCTTTGGGGTCATCGAGGGGGATATTGGAAAGGTCGTATTTTTTTCCGTGACGGGCTTCTATCATCTCGCAAGCGCGCGCCATCACGGTGAGGGTAGACAGCCCAAGAAAATCCACTTTGAGCATGCCCAGCGAGTCGAGGATTCCCATTTCGAACTGGGTGACGGTTTTGATGGGGGTATCTTCCGAATTGGAGGTAGGGCGGTGCAACGGAAGATATTCGACGAGAGGGCGATCCGCGATGACGACGCCCGCCGCGTGTGTGCCCGCGTTGCGGACGACGCCTTCCATTTTCGCGGCGGTGTCTACGAGTTTCTTAATATGCGGTTTGCTTTGGTAGAGTTTCCGAAATTCAGGGACGTTTTCGAGCGTATCTCGAAGCGTAATCGGTTTTCCGGGAACGGCGGGGACGAGTTTGGCAATTTTATCCACTTCGGGGAGAGGAATATCCATCACGCGCCCCACGTCGCGGAGCGCGGCTTTCGCGCCAAGTGTGCCAAAGGTGATGATTTGTGCGACCTTGTCGTCCCCATATTTGCGGGCGCAGTATTCCATCATCTCCGCGCGGCGGTCATCGCGGAAATCGAGGTCAATATCGGGCATGGAAACGCGTCCGGGGTTGAGGAACCTCTCGAAGATGAGGTCGTGTTCGATGGGGTCTACGGAGGTAATATCGAGCGCATACGCGACGATAGATCCCGCAGCGGAGCCGCGCGCGTTGTACCAGATGCCGCGTTCACGCGCGTGACGGCAGAGATCCCAAACGATGAGGAAATAGGCGTCGAATCCCATCTTATGGATGATGCTCAATTCGTAATTCAAGCGCTCGCGAACGACCGCGTCATCCGCATGGTTTCCGTAGCGGCGTTCCAGCCCCTCTTCACAGAGCGAGCGGAGATAACTTTCGGCAGTATGTCCCTCCGGCACGGTAAATTCGGGGAGATGATAGCCCTTGAAACTCAAATCCACGTTACAGCGTTCCGCGATTTCGAGGGTATTGGTGATAGCCCCGGGGATTTCCCTAAACAGAAGACTCATCTCCTCCGGGGGGCGAAGGTAATACGAGGGGTCGGTCATTCTCATGCGTTTGGGGTCGCTGAGAACGGAACCGGTTTGAATAGCAAGGAGAATATCTTGGAGTTCCGCGTCTTCGGGGTTGATGTAATGGACATCGTTGGTCGCGATGTATTTGGCTTCGTACCGCGCGCCCAGTTCAACGAGGTCTCGGTTGAGTTTGGTGATTTCCTCGATGTTGTGCTGCTGAAGTTCGACATAAAAGCGGTCGGGTCCGAAAACGTCGAAATACCAGTTCATCCGCCGGACGGCTTCTTCCGGGTCATCTTTAAGCAGCGCGCGGGGAATTTCAGCGGACATGCAGCCGGTAGTGCAAATCAGCCCTTCGGCGTGTTCCGCCAAAAATTCATGGTCAATGCGCGGGTAATAATAAAAGCCTTCGGTCTGCGCGGCAGAGGCAATTTTGAGAAGATTTTGATACCCCGTTTCGTTTTCCGCCAATAAAAGGAGATGATAAGACTTCTTATCGAGTTTGGCGTCCCTGTCGGTCATACGGCGGGCAGCCATATAGGCTTCCATCCCGATGATGGGTTTGACTCCCGCCTTCGTCGCCGCGTCGTAAAATTCCTTCACGCCGAACATCGTCCCATGATCCGTAATCGCGACGGCAGGCATGTGCAAATCCTTGACGCGCTGCACCAACTTCTCGATATTCGACAACCCGTCAAGAAGAGAGTATTCCGTATGAACGTGAAGATGAACGAAAGACATGATTTTCTCGTGTAAGGTGAAATTTCTCAGACGCCCGTTCGATTATAGCATGAGGGACAAACGACAGAACCTTTGCTTGGCTTAAAAAAGGAAAATCAGCCTTTCTGGACAGAATAGCAAATGGTGGCTATAATCTACGAACGTTTGCGAGATATTCGCTTCGAAAAACTCTCCTTATGAGGAGGTCATATTGGATAGTAAAAAGGCTATCCTTGAAATCCGCAATCTTCGTACACAATTTGATACACACGAAGGGCGCGTACACGCCGTCAATGGCGTTAGTTACGATGTGCATGAAGGAGAAACGGTTGGGATAGTAGGAGAAAGCGGCTGCGGAAAGAGCGTCTCGATGCTCTCCGTGATGCGCTTGCTCCCATCCCCGCCCGCTTTTATTCAGGCAGATTCCATCAAATTCATGGGGAAAGAATTAACGACCATGCCAGAAGAAGAGATGCGCTTATTGCGCGGTCGTGACATGGCGATGATTTTCCAAGACCCCATGACGTCGCTCAATCCCGTCTTGACCATTGGGTTCCAATTGACGGAACCGCTCATGCTCCATATGGGAATGACGGAAGAAGAGGCGCGAAAACGCGCGGTGGAATTGCTCACATGGGTCGGTATCCCGGATCCTGAAAAACGGCTGGACGATTACCCCCATCAACTTTCCGGTGGGATGCGCCAACGCGTGATGATTGCAATGGCGCTTTCATGCAATCCTACGCTTTTGATTGCCGATGAACCAACCACCGCACTGGATGTAACCATTCAGGCGCAATTGGTTGATTTGGTCAAACGCCTACGCGACGAAATGGGCATGTCTCTCATCTGGATTACCCATGACCTA
The DNA here is from genome assembly GCA_964505165.1 of uncultured Anaerolineaceae bacterium. GTDB lineage: Bacteria > Chloroflexota > Anaerolineae > Anaerolineales > Villigracilaceae > CAZDGZ01. Next base: position 18,597 of record CAZDGZ010000007.1, read on the forward strand.
GGCGTCATTGCCGGATTGGCAGATAGAGTCCTGGTAATGTACGCCGGATTCGTCGTCGAAGACGCGGAAGTCAAGGAATTATACGGAAACCCGCAACATCCTTACACGGCAGCGCTGCTCCGCTCTCTGCCGCGACTGGATGGCAGCCCCGGCGAAAAACTGGAGACGATTGAGGGGTTGCCTCCCGATTTGCTCGCGTTCCCGACGGGATGCCCCTTCGCACCGCGTTGTAAATATGTACAGGAAAAATGCCTGACAGAAAATCCGACGCTAAGAGAAGTCAGTCCGGGGCACAAAGTGGCTTGCTGGGTTGATATCGCGACAGGTGAATTGCAATGATGGAACCACTTATTCGAGTCGAAGGCTTGACAAAGCACTTCCCGATTACCAAGGGAATCATCTTTCAGAAACAGGTTGGCGCCGTACAGGCTGTAGACGGACTGAGTTTCTTTATCGAAAAAGGTGAAACGTTGGGGCTGGTAGGCGAAAGCGGATGTGGAAAATCCACCACAGGTCGCACCTTGCTGCGTCTCTATGAGCCGACTGCCGGAAGAATCTACTTCAAAGGGCAAGACATCACTGAATTGCCGGAATCGGAAATGCGTCCCCTTCGCCGCAACATGCAAATTATCTTCCAGGATCCCTACGCCTCGCTGGATCCCCGCATGACGATTGGCGGCATTATCTCCGAACCGCTGGAAATCCACAACATTGGCACCCCGAAAGAGCGACAGGAAAGAGTGCGAGAACTGCTCTCGCTGGTGGGCTTAAGTCCCTTTTTCATCAACCGCTATCCCCACGAATTTTCCGGCGGACAGCGCCAGAGAATCGGAATCGCCCGCGCGCTCGCTTTGCAGCCGGAATTCATCGTGTGCGACGAACCAATTTCCGCGCTCGACGTATCCATTCAGGCACAAGTTGTCAACCTGCTGGAGGAACTACAAGATAAATTCGGATTGACGTACCTCTTCATCGCACACGACTTGAGCATGGTACGCCACATCTCCGACCGCGTCGCGGTGATGTACTTGGGCAAAATCGTGGAATTGGCAAGTCGGGATGAGTTATACACCAACCCCCTACATCCTTACGCACAAGCCTTGCTTTCCGCCGTGCCGATTCCCGACCCGGTCAAAGAAGCCTCGCGGAAACGAATCATCTTGACAGGCGATGTGCCCTCTCCCATCAATCCCGCGCCGGGTTGCCGCTTCGCCTCTCGCTGCTCAATGGCAGAGGACATTTGCCGGCAAGAAGAACCCGAATGGCGTGAAGTCCAACCGAACCATTGGGTCGCCTGTCACAAAATCTGATTTGGGTTATCCGCTCCGGGCAAAGCCTTGAGAGCGATAACTAGACAGGGCTTTCTCCCTGTCTATCGTATCCACCCTACCTATATTTAGAAGGAAGGAGAAGTACAAATGAAGATCAACAAAACGTTCTTCACGATCTTCGCATTGCTGGTGATCGCCAGCATGGTTCTGACTGCGTGCGGAGGCGCGAAGCCGGAACCGACGGAGGCACCTGCGCCAACGGAGGCATCCGCGCCGACCGAGGCACCGCCTCCCACCGCTGTCCCCACCGAAGCGCCGCCTGAACCGATGACGGCGTCGGTAAATATGGATAACCCGGTTACCTATAACGGGTATTCCACAACCGAAATCCCCACTCTCGACCCGCAAATGGCGGAAGACGTGGTCTCGATTACCTACATCGAAAACATCTTCGTCCAACTGACCAACGTTGACCTTGAGACCACCGAAATCGTCCCCGAAGCGGCGACCTCCTGGGACGTCAGCGATGACGGCTTGGTTTACACCTTCCACCTTCGCGACGACATCCCCTGGGTTCACTATGATGCTGCAACTGGCGTCGTGACTCAAGAAGCGGACGAAGAAGGATTGCCCCGCTTCGTCACCGCGCAAGACTTCGTCTATGGCATCAAACGCGCCTGCGACCCGAACCTGGGCTCCTACTACAGCGGCGTCATCGCCCCCCAGATTGCCGGATGCTCGGACGTCTTGAACTACGAAGACCCCGAAAACGTTCCGCAGGAATTGATTGATGCCATCGGCGCGAAAGCCATTGACGACAACACCCTCGAAATCACGCTCGCCTTCCCCGCGTCCTACTTCATGCAGATGACCTCCATGTGGACGCTCTCCGCGACCCCCTCCTGGGCGATTGAAGAATACGGAGACCAGTGGACGGAAGCCGAGAACATCGTCACCAACGGTCGCTACGTGTTAGCAGCGTGGGATCACGGCGTAAGCCGCGAAGTGTACCGCAACCCCCTGATGCCGGAAGAAATGCAGGGCAGCGGCAACATCGAGCGCTTCGTCGTCAACGTCGTCCCCGACGTGACCACCGGCTACGCACTTTGGCTGAACAACGAAGTAGACACCAGCGGCATCCCCGACGAGGAACTGGAATCGCATCTTGAGAAATACGGCGACGAAACGGTTCAAATCCCCGATTTGGCTGTCTTCTACATCGCCTTCCGCGAGACCAAACCCCCGTTCGACAATGTCCACGTCCGCCGCGCGTTCAGCGCCGCGTTCGACCGCGAAACCTTCATCCAGACCGTCCGCCAAGGACAGGGTCTCCCCATGAAACACTTTGCGCCTCCCGGCATTTTCGGCGCTCCCCCCATTGACGAAGTGGGCGTTGGCTACGACCCCGACTACGCCAAAGCGGAAATGGAAGCCGCCGGTTATCCGAACTGCGAAGGCTTCCCGCAAGTAACCCTCTTGGGCTACAGCGGACAGGGAACCCTGAACTGGATTGAGTTTGCTCAGAAGCAGTGGCAAGATGTTTTGGGCTGCGATCCCAACCTTATCCAGATTGAACAGCAGTCCTTCAGTGACTTGCTGGCGACCACCGCCGCCGATGACGACGAAGCCCCGCACATGTGGACGCTTGGCTGGGGTCCTGACTACGGCGACGAAAACAACTGGGTTGGCGACGTGCTGCACTGCGACAACACCAAGACCCGCATCCGCCGCACCTGCAACGACATTGACAAGATGATTGAAGAAGCGCGTGAAGAGAGCGATCCCAACAAACGCATCGAACTCTATCGCCAAATCGAAGACGCCTTCTTCGGCGAAGAGGGTGAATTCCCCTTCATGCCCATCTTCCTGCGCATTGCGTACTCCGCGCAGCACTCCTGGCTCACCAACACCCCCGCCCTCTTCGGCGGCGACCAGTGGTACAACTGGACGATTGATTGGGAAGCCAAACAAGCAGCGCAAAAGTAGTCTCTAAACGAGATTGCTCGTTGTTTGTCACAAAGAGGAGGAGTGGCGCTTGCCACTCCTCCCTTCCCTGAATGGCGTTGAACCGGTTTAGGCATTATCTTTTTTGTTTTTGTTTCGAAAAAACGCCATCCTGAAAAATTGGAGAGGATATGCTAAAGTACATCATCCGTCGAAGCCTTGTGGCAATCCCGGTCATTTTCCTCATGGTTTTGGTGACCTTCGTTCTGGTGCAAGCCATGCCCGGAGGTCCCTTCGATAACGTAGGAACGAAAGCCATGCCGGAAAATATCCGCATTATTCTGGAACGCCGCTATGGTTTGGATCAACCGCTTTACCAGCAATTCTTCCGCTACACGTGGAACTTGCTACAAGGGAATCTCGGACCAATGCTGAGACAACCCGGAAGAACGGTCAACGACATCGTCGCTGCGACATTCCCTGTGTCTATTCAATTGGGGATGATGTCCGTTTTTCTCGGCTTTGCTTTGGGTATTCCGCTGGGAATTATTGCAGCGCTGTACCACAACACACTGATTGATTACACCGCAACGTTCCTCGCGGTCATCGGCGTGTCAGTGCCTTCGCTGGTTTTAGGTCCCTTGCTGATTTACACTTTCGGAGTCAAGTTGAATTGGCTGCCGATTGCTTATTGGGGGGCAAAACCGCCCTTCTTCCTAGGGTTCTTACCCCCTCTGACGAAGGAATTTTTCCTCCACGCGGTGATGCCGGTCTTCACATTGGGGACGGGCATGGCAGCCGGAATCGCCCGTCTCACGCGCGCGGGGCTGTTGGATGTCCTTTCCTCCGACTACATCCGCACCGCAAGAGCAAAAGGGCTGCGAGAACGAACGGTCATCGTCGTCCACGCGCTCAAGAATTCCCTCATCCCTGTTGCAACGATTTTGGGTCCCCTGCTTGCAGGCGCGGTGACCGGAAGTTTCATCACCGAGCAGATTTTTGCCATCAACGGGATGGGACGCCGCTTCGTCAACAGCATCGGCGAGCGGGAATACTTCTTGCAAACCAGTCTGGTGCTTTTGTACGGCGTCCTGCTGGTTTTCGGGAACTTGCTGGTAGATATCATCTACGCTTGGCTGGATCCCCGCATTCGCTATGATTAAAGGATAAACGCGACATGGCTTCTAAAGACTTGTCTGAACTTCAAAATCAAGAATTGCAATTTGGGAAAGGGCGCAGTCCATTTCAGGACGCGGTGCGCGAGTTTCGCCGAAACAAAATCGCGGTTGCGGGATTGATTTTCGTCGTGGTGATTCTCTTCGTCGCCATTTTCGCCCCGCTCTTTACGCCCTATGACTTTGCACAACAAAACTTGAAGAATAATCGCGCACGCCCAATGACAGGCTATAACATCACAACCGACTATGCAGAACAATACTGCCATTGGTACAACACGCCGATGGAATGGGGTTGTACGATATTCTTCTTCGGCTCCGACCCGCTGGGACGCGATTTGTGGAGCCGCGTGGTCTACGGCGCGAGGGTCTCTCTCTCGGTCGCATTAGTCGCATCGAGCGTCAGTCTAATTATCGGCACGATTTACGGAACGATTTCAGGCTACGCAGGCGGCAAAGTGGATGATATCATGATGCGTATCGTAGACTTCCTCTACGCCATCCCCTTGCTCCCCATCATCATCTTGATGACGGTGTACTTCAAAGCCCTCTCTCGTCAGGGGGTGACAACCGGTTTCATGGGGACTCTGATTATGCTCAACAAAGCCACCGGCGGGCTGCTCTTCATCTTCATCGCCATCGGCGCGTTGAACTGGATTGGTATGGCGCGTCTAGCACGCGGGCAGGTCCTCTCGTATAAGCAAAAAGAATTCGTCGAAGCCGCGCGCGCACTCGGCGGAACACACATGCACATCGTCTTCAAGCACCTCATTCCGAACGTGATGGGACCTCTCCTGATTTCGGAATCGATGGCAATTCCAGGGTACATCTTCCTCGAAGCCGCATTGAGTTTCATCGGATTGGGCGTAGATCCCCCGACGCCGAGTTGGGGTGCAATGATCAACGAAGGCTACACCGGCATTCGCTCCAAGCCCTGGCTGGTACTGCTGCCGGGCGGCGCGCTGGCGTTCCTGACGCTTGCCTTCAACTTTATGGGCGACGGACTTCGCGATGCCTTCGATACCCGACTACGCGGGAGGAAATAAGCATGAAAAAACGAACCCTAATTTTCCTTCTGGCAGCGATTTTGCTCTTCTCGCTCTCATGCAGCAAAGCGGGAAAAATCCTAACCCCCGCAGAAGCCACCGCCTCCGCCGTTCCGACCGCTATTCCGACGCTGGAATCCGCGGAAAGTGCAGACACCTTCCAAATCGGCGATGTCGTCTATCTGGTAAATCAAAGTTACCTTGTCAATATCTTCGATGGACCGGGAAGCAAGAAAATCGTCACCGCACAAGAACGCGGAGCGAAAGTGAAAGTCTTGCAGGTCTCTTTGGCAAGCGACGGCACCCTGTGGTATCAGATTGAAGCCCCGGCAGGCACAGGCTGGGTTCCAGAGAAAAACCTGAGCGAAGAAAAACCCTGACCCCTTTCTTCCAACAAAGAAACGGGAGGTTGCAGAACTCTGTGCCTCCCGTTTTTTGTCGCAAAAAACAGGATATGCAATGAAAAAAACTCAACGCGTTTTCGCGTTTTTCTTAATCTTCTTTCTCGCATCCTGCGCGCCGACCTCCTCCCATTTATGGCTGAAATCGGAAGGATGGAGCCGCGCAGTTCTCCTCGGAGAAAGCGGCGTCGCCAACCCCGTCCCGCTGATTCCAGCCGAAGAAGGCGTATACGCGCTTTTCCTCCCTGTGGATTCCGAAACGCACACCTATCACCTTCGCCTCCTGCGCTTCCACCCCGAATCAGGAGATGTGGATACCTTCGATTACCCCGACGCGGCGCCGCGCCCTCCCACACAATTCGCGATGATTCACCTTCCTGAAGGAATACGCTTCTATTGGCTGGATGGGCGAGCACTCTACACCGCATTGAGCGATTTTTCAGGGGAATGGCTGGAAACGCCCTCCCTTCTTTTCGACGAAAACCCGATTGGCAACTTCGTCCTAGTTCAACAGGATTCTCACCGGATTCTTCTCCTCGCGGGAACGCGGCATGATCCCGGTGTTTGGGCATTAGATGAACAGGGAAAGATATTCCCCCTCTCCGACAACGGCGTGATGGTACGCGCTATGACGGATTCGGAGGGCAGCATTCATCTTCTCTGGGCAGTATATCCTGTGGGATATGGGGAATCCTCCCTCATGTATGCGTCCTATCATCCCGGAGACTCATGGCAAACGCTCACGCCAGAACAAATCGCGGATTTGCACCTCACAACAAGTTCCCGTCTGGAAAGCCTTGCCCTGGGACTGGACGATGAAAACGCCTACGCACTTTGGACCACCACCGTCTCCTTCGGACTGGAAGCCGGAACTATCGCAACCCGCTACACCTTCTTCCCAAAAGATTCTCCAACGGAAGCCTCCCCGCTCGACCTCTACGTCCCGATGGGATACGCCTCCGAGGAGATGACCCCTCCGCCATTCCAAGATTTAAGCGTAGGAGAAGCGATAGATTTACAAACCGTCCACCTCCCATTAACGAACGCGCTGGAAGATATGTCCTCGCTCGCGCAGCCCTCTTCGGAAGCGGTTTTCGCCTACCGAGCAGGGATGTTTCATCTCTGGCACAAACGGCGTTTTCAAGTCAACGTCCTCTACATGAAAGACGGCGAGCCCTCCTACGCGCAACCCTTAAGTTTCACCGCGTCGTACTCGCTGAACCCCTCCATCGTGCGAGACGAAACGGGGATCCTCTACATTTCTTGGCTGGAAAAAGTCACGGCTGACCATTATGACGTTTATTTTGCCAGCACAAGCCCGCGAATTATAGACTCCCTCGCCTCGTTGACATGGAGAGAACGCGGCGATATCGCGTTGCGCTCTCTCTTCGGGTTGTTGATTGGGGCGCTTCTCGCGCCTTTCGCCGCGTCGGTCTGGATGCTGGCAATTTTCCTGGCTCAGGGACTCTTCGCCCTCTTCCGCCGGTGGATTCCCGAGAGATGGAAACCCTTCTGGGAAGGGCTTTCCGTTTTCGCGTCCCTCGCGGCATACTGGGAAGCCAAACTCGCTACCCTCCCCGATATGTTCCATTATGTCCCCTTTTCCGCGTGGGTTCCGGGGATTTCTCCCGCCCTAGGGGATATCTTACGATACACCCTTCCCGCGTTGATTTTCGTCTTGGCGTTTTATGCAGCGTGGCGATATACTTACCGAAAAGGGCATCGCACGATTTTGTATTTCCTGATGGTTTATCTCGGTATAGACGCATTGCTTACCATGTCGGTTTACGCCGTGTTGATTTACGGCGTCGTTTGAGCATCCGAACATCAAACAGGAGTGAACTATGAAACGTTTTTGGACTTTCCTCACCTTGCTCGTTCTGGCTTCTTTTGTGCTGACGGCATGCACGCAACCAGCAACACAAGCAACCTCCACACCATCTCTGCCACCAGACACTGCAAAAACGGAGCCATCTGCTACCCCTCCGCCAACCGCGACCTCGACGGCCACCCCGAAACCCTCCACCATGAGTGGCCCGGTCGCGACGGCAATGGCATTACAGCGACAAGTGACTTTGTCCGCCCCTACGGCGGAAGTCATTGACCCGCACGATTATGTCGGCATCTTCGAGCAGGCATGGCGCATCGTCAACGAGAACTACCTCCGCGACAACTACAATGGCGTAGACTGGGACGCGGTGCATGACGAATATCTCCCTCGCGCGCAGGCGGTGACAAACGACGAAGAGATGGACGAGTTATTATCTGACCTCATCCACGAATTAGGAGACGACCACAGCCGATACGTCCCGAAAAATCGCATGGGGGATGAATTCGGCGTCGGGCAGTCCTCCAGAGGATATCCATCTACTGGCATAGATTTGCATTATTGGCCCGCAAGAGAAAACCAATATGTATATGTCTGGTACGTTTGCAGCGAAAGCCCGGCAGCGCGGGCAGGAATTGAACGAGGGGATATCGTCTTGGCAATCAACGGCGAACCATTCGAATTGACGGGACCAGGAGAATTCGACCCTCCCGCTTGGCGCGTGGCATTCGGCTACTTGGACGGGAAACCGATTACCCTGACGGTTCAATCGGGACCCGATGAGGAGCCGCGCGAGGTCAAACTTTCTCTTTCCGGCGTCGGCGGCTGCGATGACTGGCGGCATGAACTCGTCAGCGAATCGCCGCGAATCGGCTATATCCGCGTTCCCAACTTCGAGGGGGATGCCGATGTCCGCATTTTGGACGCGCTCCGCGATATGGAAAAAGACGCGCCTTTGGACGGCGTAATCGTGGATGTCCGCCACAACCCCGGCGGAAATTCAGACAAGGCGATGCAGATTTTCGCGCAAGGCATCATCGGTACGATGGGATCACTTCGCGAAGGCGCGACGCGGACAATTTACCGGATTCGCGGACCCGTCCGCTGGAACGAAACGACCCCGATGGTCGTTCTGACGGATGGCAGCAGCCACAGCGCAGCGGAATACTTTGCTATCGGCATGCAGGTGCTGGGACGCGCGACCATCATCGGCGAAAATACCGCCGGAAATACCGAGGGAATCAACAGTTTCAACCTCGCAAACGGCACCGTTATTCGCCTAGCGGTTACCACCATCCTTCTCGAAGACGGGTCTTCGCTAGAAGGGGTCGGCGTGACTCCCGATGTAAAAGTCCCCCTCGGAGAATGGGGCTTGCGGCAGCGTCCGTATGATGTGCAACTTCAGGCAGGGATTGACTATCTCATTGAGCACATGCCGTAATTTACGAATCTCGAAAACGAAAAGCCGGACTTCTAAGAAGCCCGGCTTTTTTGTTTCTGGATATGTGTCGGTTTAGTATTCCGGCATCGGAGGAGCGGCAGGTTTTTCAGGTTCGGGGATGTCGGTGATGAGGGCTTCGGTGGTGAGGATCATCGCCGCGATGGATGCCGCGTTTTCGAGCGCGCCGCGGGTCACTTTCGTCGGGTCAATGACGCCATCTTTGATCATATCCACATATTCGTTCTTGACGACGTTGTAACCGATGCGGCTGTCTTTGGCTTCGCGTACCTTCTCGACAATGACAGAGCCGTCTTTGCCCGCGTTTTCGGCAATCTTGCGCATGGGAACTTCCAGCGCCTTGCGGACGATGTTGATGCCGGTCTGCTCGTCTTCATTCGAGCCTTTCAGGTCATCCAGTACGCTTGCGGCGTTCAGGAGCGCCACGCCGCCACCGGGGACGATGCCTTCTTCCACAGCCGCGCGGGTTGCGGAGAGGGCGTCTTCGACGCGGTGTTTCTTTTCTTTCAATTCGGTCTCGGTCGCCGCGCCGACGCGGATGATGGCAACCCCGCCGGAAAGTTTCGCAAGGCGTTCCTGCAATTTTTCGCGGTCGTAATCGCTGGTGCTCTTGTCAATTTCCACGCGAATTTGCTCGATGCGCCCTTTGATTTGCGCCGAGTCGCCTTTGCCGCTGACGATGGTGGTATTCTCTTTGTCGGAAACGACTTTCTCCGCGCGTCCCAAATCCTCGATGGTCGCGCTTTCCAATTTACGACCGGTTTCTTCGGAAATCACGGTTCCGCCCGTGAGAATGGCAATATCCTGAAGCATCGCCTTGCGGCGGTCGCCAAATCCGGGGGCTTTCACGGCGAGGACATTGAGCATGCCGCGAAGTTTGTTCAGCACGAGGGTCGCCAGCGCTTCCCCGTCCACGTCTTCCGCGATGATGACAAGGTCACGTTTGCCAACTTGGACGAGTTTTTCGAGGAGCGGAACGATATCCTGCGCGGCGGAAATCTTCTTCTCGTGGATGAGGATGTAGGGATCCTCAATGACGGCTTCCATGTGGTCGGGGTCGGTGATGAAGTAAGGCGAAATATAGCCTCTATCGAACTGCATCCCTTCCACGTATTCGGTTTCGAATTCCAAGCCTTTGGATTCTTCCACAGTGATAACGCCGTCTTTACCAACTTTGTCCATCACTTCGGCAATGAGTTCGCCAATGTGGGTATCCTGCGCCGAAATGGACGCGACGTTGGCAATTTCTTCTTTGGTGGTGAGATCAATCGCGGCTTCGCCGATGGCTTCGGAAACCTTCTTCGCGGCGAGTTCGATGCCGCGTTTGACGAGCATCGCGTTCGCGCCGGCAGCGAGAGATTTCAGCCCTTCGGTAACGATAGCATGCGCGAGGACGGTCGAGGTCGTCGTGCCGTCACCGGCGATGTCATTGGTCTTGGTCGCGGCTTCTTTCAACAATTGCGCGCCCATATTTTCGAAGGGGTCTTCCAATTCAATTTCTTTGGCAACCGTAACGCCATCATGGGTAATGGTAGGCGAGCCGAATTTTCGATCCAGTGCAACATTGCGCCCTTTCGGACCCAACGTAGTGGCGACGGCGTTCGCAAGGACATCAATACCGTTCTTGAGACGCCGACGGGCATCTTCTGCAAATACGAGTTGTTTAGCGGACATATCGAGATTCCTCCAATGTGGATTATTGTTTTTTCAACAATGGCTTCAAGAGACAAGATTAGCACTCAAAAACCCTGAGCGCTAAAGTATCTTACATGCCTTTAGAGAGAGCGTCAAGGCGGGGCGAAAAGGTTTAATAAATTTCTGATATTTGCACAAAACACGGAAAATGTAGGATAATACAACGAAAGCCTATGCCAAAAACGAGACTCGACCTTCTGCTTCTTTCGCGCGACCTCGCGCCAAGCCGTTCAAAAGCGCAAGCCCTCATCATGGCAGGGCAAGTGCGCGTAAACGGACAACTCGCGCTCAAGCCCGCGACGAAAGTGGAGGACTCCTCGGATATCGAAATCGCGCGTGGTCCTCGTTTCGTCTCTCGCGGCGGCGAGAAACTTCAAGCCGCGATGGACTCTTTTCCCCTCCGCGTGGATGGGGCGGTCTGTGCGGACGTTGGCGCGTCTACCGGCGGCTTTACCGACTGCCTCTTGCAACACGGCGCGTCGAAAGTCTACGCGATTGACGTAGGCAAAGGCATTTTGGACTGGAAATTGAGAAACGACCCGCGCGTCGTCGTCATGGAAGGCGTGAATGCACGGTATCTCGACTCGCTACCGGAGAAGGTTTCTCTCGCAACCATAGATGCCTCGTTCATCTCGTTGAAAACGCTGCTTCCGGCGGTGAAAAAATGGCTCTCTCCTTCGGGAGAAATCATCGCACTAATCAAACCCCAATTCGAAGCGGGACGCCGTGAAGTCTCGCGCGGAAAAGGCGTGATTCGGGATGTCGAGATTCACCGGCGGGTGATTCTCGATATTTTGCAATTTGCTCAAACTATCAATCTCGCACCGCTAGGAATTATTCGCTCGCCTATTCGCGGACCGAAAGGCAATGTGGAATTTCTGGCACGGCTCGCGGCAGGAGAAACGCCGCCGCCGGAAGAAACGCTCCATCGTTGGATTGATGCCGCTGCGCCTCTCCCGGAAGGACAGCAAGGATAAATAACGCAATGTTCAAACGAGATAAAATGTTCCCACGTTTTGCGCTCTATGGTTTTCTCAAAAACCTGCGCTTCTTCGACCCCTTCATCATTCTGATTTTCCGTGAAGCGGGTCTTTCTTTTTTGGAAATCGGCGCGCTGTACGCGATACGCGATGTCGCGACGAATATTCTGGAAATTCCCACCGGCGTATTTGCGGATGTCTTCGGACGCCGCCGCTCGATGCTGATGGCATTCGGCGCGTATATTTCTTCCTTCATCATCTTCTACGCCTTCTCGTCTTTTCCGCTCTATGCGCTGGCGATGATTTTATTTGCCTTCGGCGAAGCCTTCCGCACGGGAACACACAAAGCCCTAATTCTGGAATATCTCAAACAAAACGAGATGACTCATCTCAAAGTGGAATACTACGGGCGCACCCGCGCGGTCTCGCAATTTGGCTCTGCCATCAACGCGCTCGTTGCCGCCGGGTTAGTCTTCTGGACAGGACATTACCGCGCGATGTTCCTCGTGGCAATTGTCCCGTATGTGCTGGATTTCTTCAATCTTCTAACCTACCCTCCCGAACTGGATGGCGAAATGCGCGAAGCCGATTCCGCCGACATCTGGCGGCAGATGAAATCCACCACCAAAGATTTTCTGCATCTCTTCTCCGAACCCCGCGCGCTCAAAGCCATCTTCAACAGCGCAGGCTTCGATGCGCTCTTCAAATCCACGAAAGATTATCTCCAGCCAATTGTAGAAAGTTTCGCCCTCTCCTTGCCGATATTCCTAGCCTTCACGGACAAGCGCCGCAGCGCGCTGGTCATCGGCGCGGTGTATTTCCTAATTTACCTTTCCACCAGTTACGCCTCGCGCAGCGCGGCGGACTTCAGCCGTCGCTTTTCCTCGCTGGGACGCGCCATCAATCTGAGTTTCCTCGCAGGTGCGGGACTGCTCTTTCTCGCGGGCGCGGCGACCTGGGCGAACCTGACAGCGCTCTCCATTGTTATCTTTTTAGGCTTCTACATCCTGCACAACCTCCGCCGCCCAATGAATGTTTCATACATCAGCGACCAGATTTCCCACCGCGTGATGGCCTCCGGGCTTTCGGTGGAATCGCAGGCAAAGACCATCCTCGCGGCGATATTCGCGCCGATTTTGGGCTTCCTCGCCGATACTTACGGAGTCGGCGCGGCGCTGGCAATTCTCGGAGCGGTGGTTTTCATCGCATATCCGTTGATACGCGTGCGCGAATGACAGCGCACGTTTCAAACCGAAGGAGTTTCCAACTCAACTGACAAATCCAAAAGGAGAAAAACATGCCCACCGAATCCCAATCCCCTCACCTGCCGTTTGGCGAAAACAAAAATGCCTCATGGTATGGCAAAGACATTCTCTCCGTCAAACAATTCGACCGCGCCGATTTGGAATACATCTTCGGCGTCGCGCATGAAATGCGCGGAATGGTCGAAAGAATCGGCACATTCGATTTGCTGAAAGGGAAGATTCTCGCCAACCTTTTCTACGAACCATCCACGAGAACCTCCTCCTCCTTTACCGCCGCGATGGAACGACTTGGGGGCAGCGTGATTCCGATTAACGAAGTGCGCTATTCCTCCGTTTCAAAAGGCGAAAGTCTGCCCGACACCGTCCGCACTCTCGAATGCTACGCGGATGTCATCGTGCTGCGCCACCCCGAAGTTGGCGCGGCGGCAAGGGCAGCGGCGGCAGCGCGGAAACCCGTCATCAACGCGGGCGACGGCGTGGGAGAACATCCCACACAAGCATTGCTCGATACCTTTACCATCTTCGAAGAATTGGGAGAAGGGCAGATTGACGGCATGACCGTCACCATGCTGGGAGATTTGAAATACGGACGCACCGTTCACTCTCTTGCGCGGCTGCTCACACTCTTCGACGTGAAATTGAATTACGTCTCGCCGGAAATTCTGCGAATGCCCCAAGAAGTCAAAGACGAGGTCGCGGCGAAAGGCATCCCTCAAAGCGAATACACCACCCTCGACGCCGTCCTGCCGGAGACCGATGTTCTCTATGTAACGCGCGTCCAAAAAGAGAGATTCGAAAACCCCGAAGACTACGAAAAGGTCAAAGGAGCGTATGTCATCACACCGGAGGTAATGACCGCTGCAAAACGCGAGATGATTGTGATGCACCCTCTCCCTCGCGTGGGTGAAATCAGCCCCGATTTCGACGACGACCCGCGCGCCGCGTATTTTCGGCAAATGGAATATGGGTTGTATGTCCGCATGGCGCTACTCGCGATGGTGTTGGGCAAAGCCTGAGACGCGGGTATAATACCCGCGACGAGAGCGCTCAAGAAATACAGCATCTTGGCTAGAAAATCCAGAAATCCGAGCGTTCCCGCCTTCACCATAGGAGACACGATGAGCGACAAACCGCAAACCACCCCTTCCAACCAATCCCTCACGCCGGTCAATACGAGTATGCTACAAGAACTTGTCTTACGCTTCAAACTAATTTGGCGGCTCATGGGAGATTCGCGCGTCAACATCTTCGCGAAAATCCTGCCGATTGTATCCATCGGGTATTTCCTGTGGCCCCTCGATATACTCCCCGGAGTCACCCTGCCGATTGTCGGCGCGCTGGACGACGCGGCAGTGTTATGGCTCGGCACTTATCTCTTCGTAGAACTTTGCCCTCCCGATGTCGTAGAGGAACATTTGGAAGCGCTTGGGCTGGGACACTCAGCCAAAGCAGACACCGACACCGAAGAAGAAGTTGTAGACGTGGAAGCCGTCGAGGTCACAGAAGACGACTCCTAATTTCGCAGAAGATTCCCGAAAGAAAAGAAGTCGGCTGCAAAAGCCGACTTCTTCGTTTTTCGTCAAGAAAGCGCAATTCAGGATTTGGGAGATTCTTTCTCCTCCAACGCGGCAACTCCGGGGAGGGTTTTTCCCTCCAACATTTCGAGAGAGGCGCCGCCGCCCGTGGAGATATGCGTAATAGATTCCGCCAGCCCTGCGGCTTTGATTGCCGCGACCGATTCCCCGCCGCCGACGATGCTCACCGCATCCGAATCGGCGAGGGCGCGGGCGATACCAAAAGTGCCCTTGGCAAACGCGGGGAATTCGAAGACGCCCATCGGTCCGTTCCAGACGACAGTTTTCGCTTTCGAGATGACCTTCGCGTACGCGGCGACGGTTTCCTCCCCGATATCGAGGACGCGCCACCCATCGGGAATGGCTGCCATTTCCATGACGCGAAGGTTCGCGTCCGCTCGGAAATCATCGGCGATGACAACATCAACCGGCAGACGAAGTTGCTTCCCCGCCGTTTCGAGGAGATTCCGCGCGGTTTCGAGCGCGTCTTCTTCGACGAGAGAATCACCCATCGGGTAGCCTTGCGCCCTGAAAAAGGTGTTCGCCATGCCGCCGCCGATGAGGACGACATCGGCTTTATGCAGCAGGTTTTGGATGACGCCGATTTTGTCGCTGATTTTCGCCCCGCCGAGAATGGCAACGAAGGGATGCGCGGGGGATTCGATAGCCTCTCCAAGGTAGCGGAGTTCTTTTTCCATGAGCAAGCCCGCGACGGCAGGGAGATATTTCGCTACGCCCTCCGTCGAAGCGTGTGCCCGATGCGCCGAGCCGAACGCGTCGTTGACGTAGAGTTCCGCCAGCGCCGCAAGTTCTTTCGCCATCTCAGGATCGTTTTTCTTTTCGCCGGGGTGAAAACGCGTGTTTTCCAGCAAAAGGACTCCGCCTTTGGGAAGATTTTCCGCCGCGCGGCGGGCAACGGGGCCGATGCAGTCTTCCGCGAAGGCAACGGGACGCCCCAGGAGGGTTTGCAGACGGGACGCGACCGGCTTCAGCGATAGCGCAGGATCAGGTTTCCCCTTCGGGCGTCCCAGATGAGAGCAGAGGAGAAGGGAAGCGTCGCGTTCGAGAAGATATCGAAGGGTCGGCAGCGCGGCACGGATTCTCGTATCATCCAATACTTCGCCGTTTTTGAGCGGGACGTTGAAATCTACGCGGACGAGGATTTTCTTGCCGCGCACATCCACATCCCGAATCGTTTTTTTGTTGAACATCGCCACCTCGCTAGAGAGATTTCGCGACCATCGCGGCAAGGTCGGCGGTGCGGCAGGAATAGCCCCATTCGTTGTCGTACCACGCGACAACTTTGACCATGTTTCCGCCAATGGTCATCAGACTAGGCGCGTCCACGATGGAGGAGCGGGAGTCGCCTTTGAAGTCCATCGAGACAAGGGGGTCTTCGTTATATCCGAGGATGCCTTTCATCTCGCCTTCGGCGGCTTCTTTGAACGCGGCTTTGAGCGCCTCGAGGGTAACGGGTTTTTCGGTTTCGGCGACGAAATCCACGATGGAGACGGTAGGCGTGGGAACGCGGAGGGCGAATCCATCGAATTTCCCTTTCAGCCCCGGGATAACGAGCGCGACGGCTTTCGCCGCGCCGGTAGTGGTGGGGATGATATTCAACGCGGCGGCGCGGGCGCGGCGTGCGTCTTTGGGATGCGCGAGGTCGAGGATGCGCTGGTCGTTGGTGTAGGAGTGTACCGTAGTCATCAATCCTTTGACGATGCCAAACCGGTCATAGACGACTTTCGCTGCGGGTGCGAGGCAGTTGGTGGTGCAGGAGGCGTTAGAGAGAATATGATGCTTCGCCGGGTTGTAGTCGCCATCGTTGACGCCGAGAACCAAGGTGACATCTTCGTTTTTCGCGGGGGCGGAGATGATAACTTTCTTCGCGCCGCCGCGTTCGATGTGCGTTTGAGGTCCAGGGGTTTTGCCCGCGTCCCGGAAGACGCCGGTGGCTTCGATAACTATCTCCACGCCCAAATCGCCCCAGGGGATAGCGCCGGGGTCGCGCTCGGAAAAGACCTTGACGATTTTTCCATCAATCACCAAATCGCTGCCTTCGACCTCTACCGTGCCGGGGTATTTCCCGTAATTCGAATCGTATTTGAATAGTTGCGCGTTCGTTTGCGTATCGAAAAGGTCGTTGATGGCGACGACTTCGAGAGTATCGCCTGCACGTTCGTTGATGGCTTTGAGAACCTGACGCCCGATGCGTCCAAATCCGTTGATACCGATTTTTACGGTCATGGTTTCCTCCAAAATTGAGAAAGGTTAGGGATGCCGCAGGCGAAAGCGTGTTTCGCCGCGGGAAACTGCGAGAAGCGAAGCAATTTTAGCATATCAGTTTGCGAGAGGTCCCGTGCGCTCATAGAAAATATCCATCACATAGCGGGCGAGTTTTTCCGAATCGTGTCTCCACGGGTGAGACAAATCCACAAGGTCGGCGGCGTAGAGCCTCGAGTCGTGGATGGCGTTGCCAATTTCAACCCAATGGCTTCCCTCGGAAAGCGCGCCCTCGTACACATTGTTGACGAGGATGACATCAACCAAGTCCGCGCCGGCATGGTCTGCGAGCGCGGTAAGGTGGTCTCGGCAATCGTAGGATTCGGTTTCGCCGGGCTGCGTCGCGATATTACAGATGTAGATTTTCACCGCCTGGCTCACGCGGATAGCGGCGAGAATATCCGGGACGAGGAGATTGGGCAGAATGCTGGTGTAGAGGCTCCCCGGACCGATGAGGATCAAATCCGCCGAGAGAATCGCGCGGATAACGGGCGGAAACGCGGGGGCGTTGTTCGGCTCCAACCAAACGCGGCGGACTTTGCCGGCAAATTGCGGAATGCGACTTTCTCCCTCCACCCGTACTTCGTTGACGAGATTCGGCAATTGCATATCCGCGACGAGTTTGACATCGTGCAGCGTGGAGGGAAGAACACGTCCGTGAACGGAGAGGACGCGTCCGGATTCCGCGACGGCTTCCTCGAAACTTCCGGTGATGTCGCTGAGCGCGCTGATGAAGAGATTTCCAAAAGAATGCCCGTCTAATCCGGGTGCGCCGCTGAAGCGGTATTGGAAGAGTTGAGTAAGCAGCGCTTCGTCATTGGAAAGCGCGGCGAGGCAGTTGCGGATGTCGCCCGGCGGCAAAATCCCCATTTCGCGGCGCAGCCTACCGGAGGAGCCGCCATCGTCCGCAACGGTGACAACGGCAGTGAGATTGTGGGTATAGGCTTTCATGCCGCGGAGCAAAGTTGCCAATCCATGTCCTCCGCCGATAACAACCACGCGGGGACCCCGCTCACGGCGGCGGTATTGGGCAATCTCATCCACGACATGACGCCCCGGACGCACGAAAGGCTGCAAGATAGAGCGATTCAGTCCCCACAGCCCAAAGAGGAGCATCCCCAAGCCCAGCGAACCGAAGACAAGAACGCGTAGCGGGCGCGGGAGGAAACGCAGCGAAGCAATGGAGAGCGCGGGAAGCCACCAAGTATCGGGCGCGGTGCGGTAAATATCGAGGAGAAAAACCGCCAGCCCCACCGCAAGAAGCGTGATGCCACCCCAAACGAGAAGAAGCCATCGCTTGACACCCAAGCCGGGAGAAAGCCATCGCAGCCACGCGGCGGCGCGTTTTTTGAGAGAATTTCGCGTGTATTTCACGACGCGATAATAGCAGTGAAGGGGGAAAACGTCAATTTTCTACGCGAGGGAAAGAAGCCTTTTCTCGCTGCCCTCGACGCCGCGCCGAGCCTGCCGAGGCATACGCCGCCTCGATAGGTT
>CAZDGZ010000008.1:0-17759 GCA_964505165.1 uncultured Anaerolineaceae bacterium
ATTGATTTATCCCAACTTCAAGCCGGTGACCATGAAATCCCCATTCAGGTGCAAATTGGAATCCGCCCCGTGCAAATCGTCAAAATCGAACCGGCGTCCACGATGGTTTCTCTCGAAACGACTCTCGTCCGGCAGATGCCCATTGACCTGAGCCTTTCAGGGGAACCCGCTGTCGGCTACAAATCCGGCGACCCCAACATCGCCCCCGCGCGCGTGACCATTACCGGACCCCGCTCGCTGGTCAGTTCTGTCGCCAAGATACGCGCGACCGTTCATCTGGACGGCGCGCGCGAAAACATCGAAGAGTCGACTCCCCTCCAAGCGGTAGACGAGAAAAACCGTCCCGTAAGCGGCGTGACTCTCGAACCGGCAAATGCTCTCGTTTCCATTCCCATCAGCCAGCAAGGCGGATACCGCGACATGGCCGTGAAGGTCGTCGTTACCGGGCAAGTCGCCAGCGGGTATCATCTCACCAGCATTTCCGTCTTCCCTCCCGTCGTGACGGTGTTTTCTTCCGACCCGGCGCTCATCAATGATTTGCCCGGAGTCGTCGAAACCGAATCGCTCGACATCAGCGGCATCAGCAACGATATGACCACAAGCCTGCCGCTTCAACTTCCCGAAGGCATCTCCATCGTGGGAGAGCAAAGCGTTACCGTGCAAGTCAGCGTAGAAGCCATCGTCAGCAGCCTGACGCTTGCCAATCAGCCCATTCTCGTCGAAAATCTGGAGGAGGGAATGAGCGCGTCCATTTCGCCGGAAACGGTAGACGTGATTCTTTCCGGCGCGCTGCCGCTCCTCGATACCCTTTCGCCGCAAGACGTACAAGTCAGCGTAGATGTCGCGGGACTGGACATCGGCACACATCAACTCGCCCCGACGGTGACGATTCTCATCTCCAATATCCAGGTGGAATCGATTCTCCCCGCGACCGTAGAGGTCATCCTCGGCACCGCGACCCCAACGCCCTCCCCCTGAACCATAAGGAATCTTCTCATGTCCAAACCTGTTGTCGCCCTCGTCGGACGTCCCAACGTCGGCAAAAGCGCGCTGTTCAATCGTCTCGCCGGAGAACGCCTCGCCATCGTGGATGACATCCCCGGCACCACACGCGACCGCATTATGGCGGAAACCGAATGGAACGGCGTCTATTTCGATATCGTAGACACCGGCGGCATAGACCCCGCGCAAGGCGGCGAAACGCCTCTCTCGATTGGCTCCGCCGCGTTCATTCAGGAAATTCGCGAACAAGCACAACTTGCCATCGAAGAATCGGATGCGGTGCTCTTTCTCGTAGATGGAGAAAGCGGAGTCACCCCCGCCGATAAAGAGGTAGCGGAAATTCTGCGCCGAAGCCAGAAAAAGAATCCGGACGGTTCTCGCACGCCGCCGATTTTCCTCGTCGTCAACAAATGCGAAAACGAAGCGCGCCGCGCCGCCGCCATCGAATTTTACGAACTCGGACTCGGCGACCCTCATCCCATCTCCGCGCTGCACGGCATCGGCGTTGGAGACCTCCTCGACGCGCTCGTCGCCTCCTTCCCCGAAACCGAAGCGGAGGAAGACGACTCAGTCAAAATCGCCATCGTCGGCAAACCCAACGCGGGGAAATCCAGCCTCCTCAACCGGCTTACCGGCTCGGAGCGCGCTATCGTCAGCCCCATCCCCGGAACAACCCGCGACGCGGTGGATACACGCATTCTCTACGACGGCATCCCCATCACGCTCATTGACACCGCCGGAATCCGCCGACGCGGGAAAATTGACCCCGGCGTAGAGAAATACAGCGTGCTGCGCGCGATGAAAGCCATCGAACGCGCGGACGTCGCGCTCCTGATGATTGACGCCGCCACCGGAATCACCGCGCAGGATACTCACATCGCGGGCTTCATCCTCGACGCGTGGAAGAGTACCGTCGTCCTCGTCAACAAGTGGGACACCATCGAAAAAGACGCCTACACAATGGACGCCTACACTCAGCATATCCGTCAGGAATTGAACTTCATGGACTACGTCCCCATTCTCTTCATCTCGGCGAAAACGGGACAACGCGTAGAAAAAGTAATTCCGCTTGCCCTGCAAGTACAGGAAGAGCGGCTGGCGCGTATCAGCACCTCCAAACTCAACCGCATTCTCCGCGACGCCCAAGACGCGCACCCCGCTCCCTCACGCGGCGGAAGACCTCTCAAAATCTACTACGCCACACAAGTCCGCTCCGACCCGCCGACCTTCCTCGTCTACGTCAACGACCCGAAACGGATGCACTTTTCCTATCGGCGTTACCTCGAAAACAAAATCCGCGAAGCCTATGGCTTCCTCGGCACGCCAATCCGCATTGTGCTGAAGGGGAAGAGGGAAAAGTAGACGGTACGCGAGTATGTGCACCTCGCCGCTCTCGGCAATGCGATGAACCCATCGAGCCTCCCCTCCTTGCGAATCGCTTTCTCGTGTTCTATAATACCCTCACCCTTTTCGCGAAAGGAACGCGCATGACCGAATACGAAGCCGTCATCGGGCTAGAGACACACATCCAACTCAACACGAAAACGAAGATTTTCTGCTCTTGCAAAGCCGACTCGTGGGGCGACCCGCCCAATACCAACATTTGCCCGGTATGCACAGGGCTTCCCGGCGCGCTCCCCGTTCTCAACAAAGCCGTCGTCGAGAAAGGCGTCCTCCTCGCCGCAGCCATGCACGCAGAGCCGCAGCCGGTTTCTTATTTCGACCGGAAAAATTATTTCTACCCCGACCTCCCCAAAGGCTACCAAATTTCTCAATACGATATGCCTTTGGCGCGCGGCGGCTACCTCGACCTCCCCATGCCATACGGGATTCGACGCGTTCACATCGAGAAACTTCATCTCGAAGAGGACGCGGGAAAAACGAAGAACGACCCGGCACGGAATCGCCGGCTGTTGGATTTCAACCGCTGCGGCGTTCCCCTCGTCGAAATGGTCACCGCGCCCGACATCCGATCCGCGGACGAAGCCGCCGAATATCTCATTCGCCTTCGCCAATTGCTGCGCTGGATTGGCGTCTCGGAAGCGGATATGGAAAAGGCGCATCTCCGCTGCGACGCGAACGTCTCCGTCCGTCCGAAAGGCGCGGACTACCTCAATCAGAAAACCGAAATCAAGAACGTCAACTCCATCGAGGCAGTACGCGCGGCAATTCAAAAAGAAATCCGGCGCCAAATTCAAGTCTACGAATCGGGTGGAAAAATCGAATCGTGGACTCTCGATTGGGACGACGATTCGCAAACCCTCCGCAAGATGCGCTCGAAAGAAACCGAAGCGGATTACCGCTATTTCCGCGAGCCTGATTTGCTCCCAATTCGACTGGATGAGACATGGAAATCTGAAATTCTCGCACAACTCCCCGAACTCCCGCTGGAACGCCGAACGCGGTTCATCGAAACTTACGCGCTCCCGGAGTACGACGCGGATATTCTCACAGGGGAACGCAGCCTTTCGGAGTATTTCGAAGAAACGGTACGCGCCTACGACGGCTCGCCCAAACGCGTATCCAACTGGCTGATGAACGATGTGATGGGCTTCATGAAAGAAAACGCGCTCACCGCCGCCGATCTCAAGATGACGCCGGCGCATCTCGCCGAACTCATCCGCCTCGTAGACGAGAAAACCATCAACGCGAACACTGCGAAGACCCTCATCGCCAAAATCCACGAGAGCGGACGCGCGCCGAAAGACATCGTAGACGCGGAAGGGCTGGCGCAGATGAGCGACGACTCCGCGCTGCGGGAAATTTGCCGGAACGTCGTCGCGGCGCATCCAAAAGAAGCCGAATCCTATCGAAACGGAAAAACGGGACTTCTCGGCTGGTTCGTCGGGCAGGTAATGCGCGAAACTCGCGGCAAAGCCGACGCGCAGAAAACGCGCGCGTTCCTCGAAGAATTCTTACACGCCGAATCTTGAAGGAGACGCTTATTCCGAAATTCGACAAGAAAATCGCCGTTCTCACCATCGCGAGCGTTTTGCTCATCATCGGCAAATACTATTATTCCCTCACGCGGTGGGATTGGGCAGACGAAACGATTTTCTATCTCCTCATTCCGCTTTTCATCACGATTTTCGTCTTTCGAGAATCGCCGCGGGAATACGGCTTTCGGCTCGGCGACTGGAAAATGGGTTTGGTGCTCACAGTCGGCGGAATCGTGCTGATGACGCCTATCCTGTGGTTACTCGTCCGCAGTGATAGCGGGATGCGTCAATACTACGCGTGGATGTTGCCGGGGCTTCCATGGATAACCTTCGCCGACCTTTTCGGATGGGAATTTCTCTTTCGCGGCTGGCTGCTTTTCGGGTATGAGAAAAAATACGGCGGCGACGCGCTCTGGCTGCAATCCGTCCCCTTTGCGCTGGCGCATCTCGGAAAGCCGGGGGTCGAGACCCTTTCCACGATTTTCGGCGGGTTTGCCTTCGGCTGGGTCGCGTGGAAGACGCGCTCTTTCTTGTATCCGTTCCTGATTCACTGGTATATCGAGACTTTCGTTATCCTCGCGGCAGCCGGCGTTTTAGGGTGAGTTCCGTTTCGGCTGCGCGGCGCGCGTATTTTCAAGAGCGCCGTTTCGCGTTTTTTCTTCGTTCAACATCTGTGTTGTAGGAAAATGTCGAAAACTTTTTTCACCTTTCTTACCGGGCTTGCCGCCGGGCTGTTGATTGCGGGTGCGGTGTGGCTCGCGGCTTCGCCGCCGCGCGGAGAACCCGTCTCGCTGCTGCCTCCGCCGACGCCGCCGGATATTCAGGTCTACGTTACCGGCGCGGTGATTCGTCCGGGAGTTTACGCGCTGCCGCCGGGCAGCCGCGTGAAAGACGCAGTAGACGCGGCGGGTGGATTCCTTCCGATTGCCGACGAGGACTCTGTCAATTTAGCGAGTCTGCTGCAGGACGGGGATCACGTTGAAATCCCGCGCGAGGCGTTCGACGCATCTTCCGAATCCCTCGACCGAATCAACATCAATCAGGCATCGGCTCAGGAATTGGATACCCTCCCCGGAATTGGTCCCAGCCTCGCGGAGGAAATCGTCTCTTATCGCAGGCAATACGGGAGTTTTCAGAAAATCGAAGACATCATGGGCGTTCCGGGTATTGGGCCGGCAACCTTCGAGAGAATCAAGGATTACATTACCACAGGCTATTGAATCTGATGACACAACAAGAATTCGACTTTCGTCAAGCCATTCATCCCAGCCCCGTCAAGGGGTTATGGAAAATTCTGCAAGGATACCGTCTCGCGTATCTTTTCGCGACCATCGCGCTCGCGATTTCCGCAGCATCCAAAACGCTGACGTATCTTCTGCTGCGCTATTTCGTCAACACTCTCACCGGAGACGCCGCCCCTATCGGCGGGAAAATCGAGACTTCGCTCGCGTGGGTCGCCGCGGGGTTTGTCGGGTTATCTCTGCTTCAGGGTGGGTTCTCCTTCGCTTCGGGGAAACTCGCCGCTTATACCGCCGAGGGGATCGCACGCCGTCTGCGGGATTTTCTCTTCGACCACATTCAGCGTCTCAGTTTTTCGTATCATGGGCAAACGCCTACCGGCGATTTGATTCAGCGCGTGACTTCCGATGTGGATGCCATCCGCCGTTTTTTCAGCAATCAGGCGATTGGCGTAGGGCGCATCCTTCTCATTTTCAGCATCAACTTCGCGGCGTTGTGCAAACTCAATTTGAAACTCGCGCTGGTCTCGGTCATCATCATCCCCTTTGTGTTAGGGGTTTCGCTATGGTTTTTCGGCAAAGTTCGCGCGAGGTACGAGGCTTATCAGAAACAAGATGCGATTCTTTCTACGACGCTTCAAGAAAATCTGAGCGGTGTGCGCGTGGTGAAAGCCTTTGCACGTCAGCCTTACGAAATCGAGAAATTCGAAAAAGAAAATTGGAAGAAGTTTTTGAGCGGAAAACATTTGCTCATTATGCATTCGCTGTTCTGGCCCATCTCCGATTTGCTTTTGGGGCTGCAAACCATTGGCGGGTTTCTCTATGCCGCGCTCCTCGTCATTCGAGGGGAATTGACCGTCGGTACATATCTCGCGTATGTGGGGCTTCTCGGCTGGCTGATTTGGCCCATCCGCAACTTGGGGAGGCTCATCGTGCAGACCTCGACGGGAATCGTCTCGTACAAACGCGTGATGGAAATTATCAAACAGGAACGCGAACCTCTCGAAAGCGGCACGCTGCATCCCGACAAACCGGTGCGCGGAGAAATCATCTTCGAGCATGTGTACTTCCAATATGAAGACAGCGAGCTCCCCGTTCTTGAAGATATTTCCTTCCGCTGCGCGCCGGGAGATGCCATCGCGCTTCTCGGCTCGACAGGGTCCGGGAAAACCTCGCTGGTCAATCTCCTTCCGCGCTTCTACGATTACACCGGCGGGCATATTTATCTCGACGGGCACGAACTCCGCGACTATCCCCGCGCGTATCTTCGACAGCAAATCGGCATCGTGGAACAAGAGCCGTTTCTCTTCAGCCGCTCCATCCGCGAAAATATCGCATACGGAGTCGGACGAGAGGTCGCGCAGGAAGAAATCGAAGAAGCCGCGCGCGCGGCAGCCATCCACGACGTAATCCTCTCTTTCCCCGACGGATACGATACCCTCGTCGGGGAAAAAGGCGTCACCCTTTCGGGAGGGCAAAAACAGCGCGTTGCCATCGCGCGTACCCTGCTCAAAAACCCGCGCATTCTCATCCTCGACGATTCCACCTCCAGCGTAGATACCGAAACCGAGATGAAAATCCGCGCTGCGCTGGAAAAGTTAATGAAAGGGCGCACCACCTTCATCATCGCGCACCGCATTCAATCGGTGATGAAAGCAAATCTCATCCTCGTTCTCGACAAGGGAAAAATCGTCCAAAAAGGGACGCACGAGGAACTTCTCGCGCAAGAAGGCATTTACCGCCAAATTTACGAAATTCAAGCGGAGGTAGATGCCGCGCTCGAAAAGGAAATGAAGAACGGAGCCACCCATGCCTGAAATCGAACTCGAAGAAGAAGAGTACATCACACAAATTACCAAACCCGTTCTCAAACGGATTCTTTCTCTCCTCGCGCAATACAAACTCTGGGCAGTCGGATTCATCGTCGCCATCAGCATTACTTCCATCTTGGACGGCACGTTCACCTACGTCAACAAAATGATTATTGACGAGGGAATCATGCCCGGAGACGTTCACCGCCTCTACCAACTCATCACGTTTTACGGCGCGTTGCTGCTCGTCCAAGCCGTCACGGTTTTCGGATTCGTCTACCTTGCCGGGGTCCTCGGAGAACGCATCCGATACGACTTGCGAAAAGAAATGTTTGGGCACCTCCAAACCCTTTCGCTTTCCTATTACAGCGGAATCTCCGTCGGGAGGCTCATGGCGCGCGTCACCTCCGACACGGAACGGGTTGCCGAATTGGTCACATGGGGATTGCTCGATACAGCCTGGGCAATCATCAACATCATCGTCTCGGTTGCATTCATGCTCAGCATCAACTGGAAACTGGCGGCAATGGTGTTCGTCATCATCCCCATCCTCATTGTCGTATCCATCGAATTCCGCAAACGAATTCTCGTCGAATTTCGCCGCGCGCGCCGCACCAACTCGCGCATCACCGGCGCATACAACGAAAACATCACCGGCGTCCGCGTCGTCAAAGCCCTGGGACGCGAAGAGAAAAACCTCGAAGAATTCCGCTCCCTCACCAATGAAATGTACGACGCTTCGTATCGAGCCGCATGGCTTTCCGCGCTCTTCCTCCCTGTCGTGCAAATCATCTCCGCAGCGGCGTTGGGCATCATCGCGTGGTACGGCGGCATCCAATCTCTGCATGGATTACTGACCATCGGCGGGATTCATGCTTTCGTATCCTATTTGACCTTTATGATTTGGCCCGTGCAGGATATCGCCAGAGTCTACGCGGAAATGCAGCATGCCATCGCCTCGGCGGAACGAATCTTCACGCTGCTTGATACCCCGCCGGACATCAAAAATCGCCCCGACGCGGTTCCCGCCGAAACCCTCCTGGGCGACATCGAATTCGACCATGTGGATTTCTGGTACGAGAAACGAAACCCCATTTTGCGCGACTTCACCCTCAAAGTGCGCGCGGGAGAAACCATCGCGCTCGTCGGACCAACCGGCGGCGGAAAAACCACCATCATGAATCTCCTCTGCCGATTCTACGAACCCAAACGCGGCGTCATTCGCATCAACGGACGAGACTACACCCAATACACCCTCGAAAGCATCCATTCGCGCCTCGGAATCGTCCTCCAAACGCCGCATCTCTTCTCCGGCACAATTCGGGAAAACATCCGCTACGGACGCCTCGACGCGACCGACGAAGAAATCGAAGAAGCCGCGAAGATGGCCGGCGCGCACGAATTCATCCTTACCCTCGAAAACGGCTACGACGAAAAAGTCGGCGAGGGCGGCAATCTCCTTTCGACGGGACAAAAGCAACTCATCAGCCTCGCGCGCGCTATCCTCGCCGACCCGGAACTCTTCATCATGGACGAAGCCACCTCCAGCGTGGATACGCTCACCGAAGCCCTCATCCAGCGCGGGATGGCGAACCTCCTCAAAGGGCGGACTGCGTTCGTCGTCGCGCATCGCCTGTCCACCATCCGCCAAGCAGACAGGATTTTGGTCATCGAAAAAGGAAAAATCACAGAAATGGGCAGCCACGCGGAACTCCTCCGCCTGCGCGGGCATTACTACCAACTTTACACGCGGCAATTCAAAGAAGAAAAAGCCGTTTCAATGGGTTTGAAAGGACTTTCCCTCGCATAGCCCATTTTTCCTATAAATCTGCAAGGTTGCTGTCATGGTAAGCCTCCGGTGCTTGAGTAAAATAAGGCATCGGAGGTTTTTTTGACGATGGACAATGCCACAACCATACTTTACGTTGAAGATAACGCGGAAAACCGCACCTTAATCCGCCGCGTGCTGGAAGCGGACGGCTATCGAGTCGTCGAAGCCAGCAACGCGGAAAAAGCGCTCGCGCAAATCGAGAAAGAACATCCAAACCTCATTCTCATGGATATCAACATGCCCGACATGGACGGGTACACCCTTACCGCGAAAATCAAATCAATTCCTACCTATAAAGATATTCCCATCATCGCGGTCACCGCAAACGTCATGCGCGGCGACAGAGAGAAATCCCTCAAAGCCGGATGCGATGGATACATCCAAAAACCCATTGATATAGATATTCTCACACGACAACTTGAACGCTACCTTTTGAGAGATACTCATGGGTAGTTATGTGATGAATGCCGCGAGGGACCTCGCATTCTTTTCATCGAACTTTCCTTATCTTTCATCTATGGATTCAGACACTAACCCCACACAAAAAACGGACGCCGCAAAAAACGCGACGGTTCTGGTCGTGGAAGACAATGTCTCCAACTTCGTACTCATCGCCCGCATGCTCGGCTACATGGGCATTCACTGCGAGTGGAAAACATCGGGATACGAAGTCGTCGAATACGCCGACACCCTCCCCCGCCTCGACCTGATTCTGATGGACATCCGCCTCCCCTACGAAGACGGCTACGGCGCGCTCCGAAAAATCAGAGAATCGGAACGCCTGAAAGACATTCCCATTGTTGCCGTCACTGCCGAAGCCAGCCTCGAGCAAATGAAGAAAGCCCGCAAAGCCGGCTTCAATGGCTTTCTCGGCAAACCTCTTGACCCAGACAAATTCCCAGACCAAATTCGAAGAATCCTGAGCGGTGAACCCGTTTGGGAAATCAGTTGAACCCTGAAAAAGGCAAACGCATGAAGGAAGAGACGCCGGTCTCGGCATCCCCCCAACAGCCCGGTTCCGGTGCGCCAGTATTTAAGCGACGACTGGCGCGCTCGATGGCATTTGCACTCCTCGCCTTAGCCATTCTCCCCATCTTTTTGATGGGCGGAGTCGGATACCTTCGTACCCGATACATCCTCCAAGAACAAATTTCCACCACCCTTCAAGACGCCGCGAAACTACATGCGGACCAAATTTCCCAAGCGTTGAATACGCGAAAAATCCGCATAGACCGTATTGTGCGACGAGAAGACTTCCGCACCGCCGCAAACGCGCTCTTCGATTATCCCGTCGGCAGCACGCAAGCGGCGCGATACCGCGTCAAAGTCGAAGAAGCCTTCAACGAAGTCAATGCCCCAAGCGGGCAGCCCCTTTTCAATCAATTCGTTATTGCAGACAAAAACGGACTTATCTACGCCGCGTCGCTTCCCTCATGGATTGGCGCTTCGATTAAAAATTTTCAAACCCTTCGCACCTACGCCAACGAACCGTTCGCCATCGGCGTCTATGATGCCGCCCCCATCTCTACGGGACAATTTTCCATCTGGACCGTTTCTCCGTTCAAGAACGACGAAGGCGGCGTTGACGGCTACCTCATCGGTACGACAAGAGCGGACGAAAGCCAAGAACTTCTCGGAGAACTGAAAAGAGTCCATCCTGCCGCGAACGCCTTCTACGTCACACAAAACGGCGACTTCATCGGAATCAGCAAAGTCACTTATATTTTGGATTATTTCCTCCCTACCGAAAGTCAGCAAGAGAAAATCGGCAACTTCATTGAAACCGTTATCAGCGAAAACGAAACGGCAAAATGGAAAAACACAGAATACATCAATGACGAAGGGAAAAAAGTCCTGGCGGAAATTCTCTGGATTCCAAGTATGAGAACCGCCGTCGTCATTGAAATCCCCGAAGAAGTCATTTTTGCTCAATTAGACAGCCTCGCCCCGTTCACCATCTTCCTGACTCTCCTCACCCTCGCGGCAATGGGATTCCTCGTCTGGGTCGGGACCGTCCGCGTGGTACGCCCCATCCTCGAACTCAGCCAGAAAACGCGCAGATTCGCGGAGGGAGATTGGAGCGTCCGCGCCGAGGTCTCGCGTGATGATGAAATCGGGCTTCTCTCTTACTCCTTCAACAAAATGGCGGAGGAGTTGAGTCAAATCTACCAATCCCTCGAAACGCAAATCGAGGAACGCACACGGCAAATCCGCACCGCCGCCGAAGTCGCGCAAGATGTCGTCTCCGCTGGCGATTTGGAAGACCTCCTGCACAAGACGGTTTCCCTCATCGTAGAACGCTTCGAAGAGTATTACCATGCGGGGATTTTCCTCCTCGACGGGTCAGGGAAAGTCGCGATTCTCAAAGCCGCTTATGGTCCCGCGGCGGAAGAAATGCTGAAACGGGAACATCGTCTCACCGTCGGCTCCTCCTCCATCATCGGATGGGTGACGGCGCACAACCAGCCCCGCGTCGCCTCGGACGTGACAGATGATCCCGTCCACTTCAAGAACGAACTCCTCCCCGACACCCGCGCGGAGGCAGGCATCCCCATCACAGCGGGGAATCTCGTCCTGGGCGCGCTGGATGTCCAAAGCACGCAGCCAAATACCTTCGACGAAGAAACCATCATCACGCTTCAAACACTGGCAAACCAAATCGCCGTTGCTATCCAAAACCTGATGCTGGCAGAATCCACGCAAGTCAACCTAGGCGAAATCGAACAAATCCATCGCGCCAGCCGCCAAATCGCGCAAGCGGAGAACGAAAAAGAAATTTTGGATAGCACAGAGCACGTCCTTCAAAACGCGCCTTTCGTTTCGGGCATTTTCACTATTCAAGGCGATGAGGTAGAAATCTTTTCCATTCTTGACCCCGACACACCGGATATCCTCACAGAAACGGGTAAACTTCGCGGCGTCTCCGCTGAAAGTCTCGCGAACGCGCTGGCAAGCGGTCTCGTCATTGTAGACATTAAAGAAAAGACCACGCTCCCTAACGCGTTGATGAACCTCGCGCGGGAAAAGCGATGCCAACGAGTCGCATTCTTGCCCGTAACCAGCAAAGAAAAACTCTACGCCGTCATCATGCTTGGCGCGCGACAAGGGCAAATGCTCAACGTCAGCATTGTCCAGCCTTATATCGGCATGATAGAAATCATCACCGCCACGCTGGAAAAACTCGACGCATTGGCAAGCACCGAAAGGCGGCTCATCGAACTCGAAGCGATTTCCTCTGTCAGCCAAGCCGTTCTGACGACAACCGACCTTCCTTCGCTTTATCGAATTTTACACGAACACATCCGCCGTATTCTCGGCGACATCGTTTTCGCCATTGCCCTGTATGACGCCAAAGCCAATACCATTCAACTTCCCTACATCTACGAAGACGGCGAATATTCGTCGGTAGACCCTTATCCGCTCGGCGAAGGGTTGACCTCCATCGTCATCCAAACACGCGAACCGTTGTTACTCCATACCTCCCGCGAAATCAAAGCACTCGGCGGAAAGCAAACGGGGCAAAGCACCGCGAAATCATGGCTTGGCACGCCGCTTCTCATTGGTGGAGAACCCATTGGCGTTCTCATCCTCCAAAACTCCAGGGAGGAGAACTACTTCAACGAGGACGACCTTCGTTTTGCCAGCGCGCTCGCGAATCAGATTTCCGGTGCGCTACACAACACGAGACTTCTGGAAGACAGCCGCCAGCGCGCCGCCGAACTTATGACGACTGCCGAAATTGCGCGTGACATCAGCGGTTTTCTCCATCTGGATGAATTGCTGCAAAAAGCCGTCAATCTCATTCGCGATAGGCTTTCCTTCTACCACGCAGCAATCTTCCTGATAGACCCTTCCGGCGAATATGCGGTCATTCGAGAAGCCACCGGAGAAGCCGGCGCACAAATGAAACGCAGCGGGCACAAACTCGGCGTCGGGTCGAAATCTACCGTCGGTTATGTTGCAGGAAGCGGCACGCCTCTTGTCATCAACGATACGACCAAAGACGCCACCCATTACGCAAATCCGCTGCTCCCCCACACTCGCGCAGAAGCGGCGATTCCTCTCAAAGTCGGCGAGCGTATTCTCGGTGTTATTGATGTTCAAAGCACCAAACCCTATGCGTTCACACAAGAAACGCTGCAAATGCTCCAAATTCTCGCCGACCAAGTTGCTATCGGTATCGTGACGACGGAACTCTTCGCCGAATCGCAAGAGCATTTGTCGCAGCATCGCCTCCTTCACCACATCACCACTTCTGCCGCATCCGGGACAACGCTGGAAGAAGCCCTCGACAGCGCGGTGCGTGGACTGCAAGTCACCCTCGGCGGCGACCGCGTAAGCATCCTCATGCCTGATAGAGAGAAGAAAACTCTGAAAATTTACGCCTCGATTGGATATTCCGAGGAATCCATCCGCGACATGAGTATCCCCATCGGAAGCGGAATCACAGGATGGAGCGCCGCGCATCAACGCATTCTCCGCGTGGACGATGTCACCAAAGATCCCCGCTACATTCAAATCAGCGCCAACACGCGCTCGGAACTTGCCATTCCTCTCGTCTTCCGAAATGAACTCCTCGGCGTTCTCAACGTCGAAAGTGAACAAGCCGCCGCCTATGACGCCCACGATGAAGAAATGCTCGGCACGCTCGCCGGAAGCCTGGCAGCAATCATCGCGAACGCGCGGCTCGTTGAACAAATTCGAAGACAAGCGGAACGAGAGCGCATGCTCTACGAAATCACGAGCAAGATACGCCGCTCCGGAGACATTCACAACATCTTGAAAATCACCGCGAACGAACTCGGAAAAGCCGTCGGTGCGCGGCGAACACAAATCAAACTGACTTTACAAGAAGCCTCCTCTGAGCCAGAACGAGAGGAAAACCGATGAGCAAACAACGCCTCAGCCACCAATATTTTTGGAATATCGT
The DNA here is from genome assembly GCA_964505165.1 of uncultured Anaerolineaceae bacterium. Classification (GTDB taxonomy): domain Bacteria; phylum Chloroflexota; class Anaerolineae; order Anaerolineales; family Villigracilaceae; genus CAZDGZ01. The sequence continues at coordinate 13,752 of CAZDGZ010000008.1, forward strand.
ACTCGAAAAAACCGGAGGATGGTTCTTAATCATCGCGGCGATGGTGACACAGGTACTTTCCAGCCTGACACTCATCATTATTATTCAGGCATTCCAGATCGAAGCTGCCATAAGCCAAGAATCCTTCCGACAAATTAGCATTGTCAGCGGCGCAACAACCATCGGCGTTAACTTTATCATGTTGGTATGGGTATATCTCTTTAACAAAGAAGCATGGAAAAGCCTTAACCGGTATAAAAAAGGCGAAGCGCCAACAGACACAGAAATCTGTCAAAAAGCCTGGGAACAAGTCACCTCGTTCGCATGGAGATACGGGCTCGTGCTCCTGCCCATCGCGGCGGTTGCAAACTTCTCTTATCTTACCGGATACCCCGCGCTAAAATTGCATTTTTTCCCAAATACGCAAAACATGAGGAGCGTTTTCACCATCACATCCGGGCTGTTAGGGCTTATCTTCACCTCGACCACCTCCGTACTCATCCTCGAACTTCTTCTCGTTCCTGCCCGCGAGGTACTTACTCCAAGCGATATAGACAACCAAAGCATCAGCGCAGGGAAAACCCCTCTCTTGGCAAAACTTCAGAGCATTATGCTGGCACTTTTGCTCTCCACTATCTTGCTCATGGTGCCTATCGGCTACAGTTTCATCATGCGAGCATTCTCATGGAACGGGGATCCGCAAGTTCTCCTCAGGAGTTTTCGAATAGGTGCCATTCAAATCGCGCTTGAAATCATCTTTCTAGGCACCACCGCCATCGTCGTTCTCGCACGCACCATTACCTATCCTATCGAACAAATGCTGGCGCTCTTCCAAAAAGTCGAGGAAGGCGACTTAAGCCAACGAGCGAAAATCATCTCCACCGATGAATCCGGGCAACTAGAAGTGTACTTCAACCGAATGATTGCCCGCCTCGAAACCCTCCAATGGGGGCTGGAAGAGGAGGTCAAGCGACAAACTCGCCTTCTCCGCATTGGGTTAGAGATAGGACGAATTTCCAGTGCGATACTAAGCGAAGACGATATTGCATCGAAAGCCACAAACCTCATTACCGAGCGCATGGGCTACACTTACGCCGCCATTTTTTTCGTCGATTCCAGCGGGCGATGGGCTGAACTTCGCGCGTCGAGCCAAACGGCGGAACACCCTCTCCCACAGAAAAAGCGGCGATACGACATCAGCGAACCGAATATCGTTAGCGCAGCCATCAGTCTCCGAAAAACACAGGCCACATTCGATGTCCAGAGCGAAATCTTCCACCTCGAGAAAACCGCGTCAGACGCCAACGTTTCCGAGGTTGCATTGCCACTCATTGCGAGAAATCGCGTCATCGGCGCACTCGATATTCAATCGGACAAAGAAGGCGAATTGGAAAAAAGCAGTCTGGAAGCCCTTGAAAACGTCGCGCGGCAAATTGCCATCGCACTGGAAAACGCCCGGCTCTTCCACGAAGTACAGCAAAACCTGCGAGACCTCCGCTCGGCACAACGTCAATACGTCAAAGAGGCTTGGTCCTCACTGCTCTCTCAAAGCGAAAAAATCGAAGCACAAGTCGAAGAGGCTCCACTATACCTTGCCGAAGAAGAGAGCACGGAAGAAGTGAAAGTTCCCCTAACGCTTCGAGAGCAAATCATCGGCGAAATCATGCTCGAAGGCGAGGGAGAATTGACAGAAGATGAACTGGGCTGGGTCGAAGAAGTCGCCACTCAAGCCGCACTCGCCTTGGAAAACGCCCGTCTCCTCGAAGAAAGTCAGCAGATTGCGCTTCACGAACGCCTAATTGCAGAAATTTCACAGCGAATTTGGGCTTCTCCCAGCGTCGAAAGTATTCTGCAAACCGCCATCAAAGAACTTGGAGACACACTCGGCGCATCCGAAGCAGAAATCGAAATCAAGATAGAAGAAGAGTAACGTATGGCATCCACCTATCTCTCAAAAGACTGGCGAAAACAAGTCCTCAACGGATTGTTACGCGGCGTAACCCTTTTCGGTTTTCTCGCCGTCGTTTCGGGTATTTACAACACCTACACAGACCCTCTTTTCCCTCCAGAGTCCAAGATGTGGGTCTCCCTTGCATACGGCGCCGCGTATCTCATACTTGTTCTTATCACTTTCGTTCAGCGGATTCCGTATGGGGTAAAGACATTCACACTTCTGGCAATCCTTTACGCCGTCGGACTCGTTGGGCTTAAAGCAGACGGATTGAGCGGTGACGGTCGTCTCTTCATCTTGACCTTCATCATCATCTCGGCAATCTTCCTCTCCAGAAAACAAGCCCTTATCTCTCTTGGAGTTGGAATCGCAACAATGGCAACCTACGGGTGGCTCTTCTCGACCGGGAAACTATACATCTCCCCCGAACACCTCGCCAACACAAACGACCCCAGCGCATGGACAACTGGAAATATCGTCTTGCTGATGCTTGCAATGGCGGCAATTCTCCCCATCTCATACATCATTCAGGATCTGGAAGAGAGCCTCGCGGAAAGCCGGGCGCTGCTGAAAGAGCGAGAAGCGCGGCAAAAAATTCTGGAACGCGCAATCGAGGAACACACCCAAAATCTTGAACGGAAAACGCGCCACCTCCAAGCCGCTTCGCAGGTCGCGCGAGAAATCGTGTCCGCCAGAGAAGACATCAAGACGCTGCTTCAAAACACGACGGAACTCATCACGGAACATTTCGGCTTCTACCACGCTGGCATTTTCCTCCTCGATGCGCGAAAAGAATACGCCATTTTGCAAGCCGCGTCCTCCGAAGGCGGAAAACGGATGCTCGCACGCGGACACCGGCTTCAAGTCGGACTTCAAGGCGTCGTCGGCGCGGCGGCAGCAGACAAACGGTCCTACATCGCGTTGGATGTCGGCGAAGACGCGGTTCACTTTGCAAACCCCGATTTGCCGCTTACCCACTCCGAAATGGCGCTTCCGCTCATGGTCAACGAGGAAGTCATTGGTGTCCTCGACATTCAATCTACCGAAAAAGAAGCCTTCACACAAGAGGATATAGGCATTCTTCAAACGCTGGCAGACCAAATTGCCTTCGCAATCCAAAATACCCGCTTGCTCGAAGAGAGCCGTTCCGCCGTCGAAGAACTTCGCACTATTTCTATCAGTGACACGCTCGCAGCATGGAGAAAACGTCTTCAAAGGCGTCCTCACAAATATCGCTACTCTCCGCTAGGTATTTTTCCAGTATTCTCTAAAGCCAATACTGAACCAAAAGACTTAGAGGGATTTTCCACGCTAGAAATCCCTATCACGCTCCGAGGAAGAAAAATCGGACTCATTACCCTATCCCGCCCTGTCGAACGCCCTTGGAATGAGCGCGAAAAAGACTTAGCAAAAAATATCGGAGAGCAAATCGGACTCGCCATTGAAAACGCCCGTCTCGTAGAAGATACGCACGCGCGCGCACAACGTGAAGAATTGGTTTCCGAAATCTCCTCCCGCATCCGCTCCACGCTGGATATTGACACTGTGCTCCAAACCGCTGTTCAAGAAATCCAAAAAGCCTTCGATTTGCAAACGGCAGAAATTCAACTCGGAGTACCCGAAACCGAACTTGACACCTCCTCGCAAGGAGGGACACAATGACCACGCCCCAAATCTCCACGCCAGCCTCGACCCTCGAACGACGCGCACGCAATGCGTTTACCTCCTCCATTGTATTGATGATCGCGTCCTTCCTCATGGTCATCAACCAAACGCGGATATCGTTCCAATTTCCACGCTGGCAAACCTTCGCCGATATTGTCATCATCTTTCTCTTCTTCCTCTCGACAATTTACAGTGCAATTCTCATTCGACGCGGCGAGTCGGACAAAGGCGTAAAAATTCTCGTCGGAATGTTCCTCTTCGATATGGTCGCCCGAAACGCCGTCACTGCCGGGCTGGGAACGTATTTCGCCATTGGTGCGGCAAGTATTCCTCCCTTCATCGCTATTACCGCGCTAAACCCCAAAGAATTCAACAAAGTACAAATTTACAGTCTCTTCGCAAGCGCGACCATT
>CAZDGZ010000008.1:17859-36643 GCA_964505165.1 uncultured Anaerolineaceae bacterium
CCGTCGTTGCCAGCACGTTGGATAATTTCATCCGCTCTAATCTCAACGATGTGCGCGTCGAAGGGCAAATGCCCGTGTTTGCCAACTACCTCAACGCGACGACCCCCGAAGAGAACGAAGTCCTCCGCGAACAAGCCTTCGAAAGTTTACGCGCACTTCAATATCGGGACCTGGTTTTCGTTGATTCCTACGCGATACTCAATAAATGGGGAATCAATACACTGGACACGAATCCGGAGGGAATCGGGGAAAACGAATACCGTCGAGAATATTTCCGCGTTCCCATCAACAGCGGACTTCCTTTCGTCTCCAACCCTGAATACGACAGCGATAGCAGAGAAAGTTATCTCTATTTCAGCGCGCCCATCCGCTCGAACGACGGAGAAATTGTCGGCGTTCTTCGCCTTCGATACAAAGCATATATTTTGCAAACTCTCATCAATGAATACAACGACATCGCGGGAAAAGGGTCTTACGCCAGCATCTTCAACGAAATCCGCATTTCGCCGGAAGAAAGTGTGTTCATCGTTCTTGCAAACGGAGCCAAACCAAGCCTGTACCTTCACTCCGTTACCCCGCTAGACGCACAAAGTATAGACTTCTTGCGGAGAAATCATTACATTCCCCCCGGCACTTCGGAAACACTCGCCATTGCCATTCCCGGACTAGATGAAGGGTTGCGGAACATCAAAAGCCAACCCGTATTCTCTGCTGCCGCATCCATCAACAGCCCTGAAACAAAAATCTCGCAAAACATCATCGCCACCGCGAGAATGGAAACAAGTTCGTGGATCGTCACCGTTTCACAAGATCTAGGAACATTCCTCGCTCCACTAGAAAGACAGAAAAAAAGCACAACAGCCATCACATGGATTCTTATCTTCGTTTCTGCCGTCATTGTCACATGGGGAACGCAAAAACTCATCGCTCCGCTCGGACGCCTGCAGGAAACAGTGGAACAAGTCGCGGAAGGAAATCTCGAAGTCCGCGCCACTATCGAAACCGAGGATGAAATCGGTGAATTTGCTGAGATTTTCAACGAGATGACCGCTCAGTTGCAAGAATTGGTTGCCTCGCTTGAAACGCGCGTAGAAGAACGAACCCGCGCTCTCGAACGACGCGCACGGCAACTTCAAACGGCAGCAGAAGTCGGCAGTGCGGCAGCATCCATGCGTGACTTGAACGCGCTTCTCTTCCAGGCATCTCGTCTCATCAGTGAGCGTTTCGGCTTCTACCACGTCGGCATCTTCCTTCTGGACGCCGACAAAGAATACGCTGTTCTTCAAGCGGCAAACAGCCCCGGCGGACGACGAATGCTCGCGAGGAAGCACAAACTCAAAGTCGGCGAAGTCGGCATCGTCGGATACACGACTGGACACGGAGAAGCGCGTATCGCTCTCGATGTTGGAAAAGACGCGGTCTTCTTCAACAACCCCGACCTCCCCGAAACTCGCTCCGAAATGGCACTTCCGCTCATTGTCGGCGGAGAAGTCGTCGGTGCGCTGGACATCCAGAGCAAAGAGCCTGCCGCCTTCAGCCAAGAAGATATTGAAACCCTGCAAGTGTTGGCAGACCAAATCGCTATCGCTATCGAAAACGCGCGGCTGTTCACCGAAAATCAACAGGCCATTCAATCCCTACAGCGAGTGTATGGAGAGATCACCAGAGAAGCATGGCGAAGCATGCTTCAACAAGAAGCACGTCGCTATCTCGGAACCGCCAAAGGCGTCAGCGTCGAAACATTAACCGAAATCCTTCTGGATGAAACCGCGAAAACTTTCGTGGATAAAAACAAACCTTACCTTCAGGACCATACCTTGATACTCCCTCTCAGCGTGCGCGGGCAGGTCGTCGGTGCGCTTCGCCTGAAAAAACCTGCTGAAAGCGCGACATGGAACAATGAAGAGATCGAAGTGCTTCAAGTCCTTGTCGAACATCTCGGCGCGGCATTAGAGAGCGCACGGCTCTACGATGAAGCCTCCCGCAAAGCGATGATAGAAAGTGCCATCAGCGAAATCACGGCGAAAGTTGGAGAATCGGTACAAATGGAAACCATTATGCAAACGACGGCAAAAGAACTTGGAAAACTACTCAGTGATGCCGATGTCGTCATCCAAATCGTAGACGAAGAAGAACACGCTTAGTCGAGGAAACGGCATGCTCAAAACGCTCAAAAAACTCTTGCTCCCATACGGTTTCGAGGATGAGACCATTCGCCGAAAAGCGGTTTTCCTCTACGCGCTCTTGTACGCGAGCATCATCGGATTATTGTCCTACATCGCTTTCTCCTCGGGAGGATTTCAACACGTCGTCTTCACCACGACGATAAAAATCGTCATAGCTGAAATTCTCTTCATCCTCACGCTTCGAATTATCGCGCAACGAGAAGAGAGAATCAAAACTGTGAGTATTCTTCTCATTCTCAGCATGATGCTCGCCTTTGCCTTCCTTGCCTTCAACAATGAAGGGGTTCGAGATTCCACGATTCCCCTCATCATTTCTCTCGTTTTCATCAGCGCACTCTTCGTAGACTTCCAGTTTGCGCTTGTCACAACCCTCTTAGGCATCGCCACACTATGGATCATCGCCTATGCAGAAACCAACGGCATCATCACAGTACCCAAACTCGATTCACCGTACCACTACGCCCGCGACCTAACCCTCGCCTTCATCGTCGTTGAAATTTCCACCTATTTCGCTTTTAGCCAACTCGAAAAAGCGCTAACCTTAGCAAAAGAACGAGAACTACAACTCGCGAGAAAAAACGAAGATCTACAAAAACTTAGAGAAACCATCGAACACCACGCGAAGGAATTGGAAATCTCGTCTAAAGAAACTGAGAAGCGCGCCAAGCAAATGCAGACCATCGCGGAGGTCTCTAAGGCTATTTCTTCCATCACCGAACCGGACAGGCTCCTCCCGCTAATCGCCGAAATCATCAGCAACCAATTCGGCTATTACCACATCGGCATTTTCCTTTTAGACGATACGGGAAAATACGCTGTTCTCCGTGCGACAAATAGCCCAGGCGGAAAACATATGCTTGCCCGAAATCATCGCCTGAAAGTCGAGCCGACCAGCATCGTCGGCTATGCTGCCAGCCAAAAAGAACCACGAATCGCGGTGGATGTCGGCGAAGCGCCCATTTACTTCGACAACCCCGACTTGCCAGAAACACACTCGGAAATCGCGTTACCCCTCATCATCGGGACTCAAGTAATCGGCGTGCTGGATGTGCAAAGCAAAGAAAAGAACGCATTCAAGCAAACCGACTCCGAAACGTTGGAAATTCTAGCCTCCAATGTAGCCGTAGCCATTCAAAACAGCCGGCTCTTCGGCGAAACTCGCGCAGCGCTCAAAGAAGCGGAAAACATCTACAAACGCTTCATCCGACAAGAATGGCGCTCCTATCGCCAAAGAGAAGAACAAAAAGGATACCTTTACGACGGCGTTCAAGTGCAACCGTTGGAAAAACCTATCAAAACCCCTATCGTTGAAAAAGCGCTGGAAAAACGACAGGCTATCGTCACTACCGAAAGCCAGGAAGACGAACTCCCTACTCTTGCCGTTCCTATCGAACTGCGCGGCGAAACTTTAGGAATTCTCCATGTTCAGGCGCGCAATCCGAAACGCCGCTGGAGCCAAGAGGAAATCAACCTCGTTAAAGCCGCCGCCGAACGAGCCGCCATCGCCCTCGAAAACGCCCGTCTCGTAGACAGCGCACAGCAGCGAGCCGGACGAGAGCGCCTGGTCTCCCAAATCACCGCGAAAATCCGCAGTACGAACGATCCGCAACAAATGTTGCAAACCGCCACCGAAGAACTTCAAAAAGCGCTTGGAGCAAGCCGTATCCAAATCGTTCCGTATGCAACGCCGCCAAAACCAATGAAAAAACAACCTGGCAGCACGGATTAAAGCGAGGAACCCATGTCTTACATCATCTCTATCTCGAACGAAAAAGGCGGAGTCGCCAAAACGACCACCACCCTTTCGTTAGGCGCGGCACTGGCGGAAATGGGACGGCGTACCCTCATCATTGACTTGGACGCGCAAGCCAACCTAACCCTTGCCCTCGGATTCGAACCCGGAGCAACCCCCCTCACTTCCAGCGACGTCCTCCTCGAATCCGTCCCCATTGAAAACGTCTGCAAGAGAACGAGCATCGAAAATTTGGATCTCATCCCCTCTAGCGCAAAAATGGAAAGAGCGGAACAACTTCTCCCCATTCACCTCAACTACGCGAACCGCCTCCCCGATGCGCTCTCTATCGCTCAGCCGCTACCCTACGACTTCATCCTTCTCGACTGCCCTCCCGCCGTCGGCGCGGTGACCCTCAACGCACTCAACGCCTCCGATTTGCTCATCATCCCTACCCAAGCGGAATACTTCTCCGCCTACGCGCTGCGAAACATGATGGCACTTGTGCGGAGAGTTCGTCAGGAATCCAACCCGACGCTTGCCTATCGTATTCTCATCACCATGCTCGACAGGAGAAACCGCACCCACCGCGTGATTCAAGAGCAATTGCAAAGCGCGTTTTCTTCTGGACTTTTTGAAACCGTTATCGAAATGGACACCAAATTGAGAGAAAGCCCTATCGTCGGCTTGCCCATCATGTATTACAAGTCCAACACACGAGGCGCACAGCAATATCGCGCGCTGGCTCAGGAGTTAATGACGTATGTCGAAAAAACGTATCCACAACCGGCTTGAAAAACTCTTTGACGATATCAAAGAGGACGAAAGCGCGGTACAGGAAACCCCGAAGCCGAAAAAAGGGACGACCAAACCGCTCGTCATGCCGCGCGTAAAACGCCCCGGGCTTTTACGCTCCAAAGCGCTTGACATCACAGACGCCGCGACAACCAGCAACATTCGCACGGAAGTCATCGGCAACACTTCGGTCATGTCCCTTCCCGTTCAAATCGCGGAGGAATCCTGGGCAACGCTGCAAGTCATTGACGACACCACACCTCGCCAATGGGACGAGGAAGAACAAGCGTTGGTGCGACAAGTCGCCGACCAGTTAGGACTTGCCCTCGAAAACGCCCGCCTCTTCCAGGAGGTCCAACGGCGAAGCGAAGAACTCGAAGCGCTGAACGCCATCATCACGGAAGCGAGCCGATCGCTCAACCCTGATGAAATTCTGGAAACCGTTCTCGCTCAAACACTCAAAACCACCAACATCACAGGCGGGTTGATTAGCATGTTCAACCCGGAGACCAATGAACTGGAACTCAGCACATGGGAAAACCTCCCCGACGCATTTTGGCAAAACCTTCTCGCCAAAGGGATGAGCGGAACCATCTGCGAGTATGTATACAAAACCCAACGTCCGCTTTTCGTCCCCGACCTGCGCGAGGGCGCACCGGTGGCACCGGAACCTCTCACCAATCTCAACATTTACGCGTATCTAGGCGTCCCGCTCGAAACTCGCGGACGCGTCCTCGGGACGTTATGCCTTTTCAATGACTCTCCTCTAGCAGCAGAAGAGGGACAACGAATCATCACCCTCGTCCAATCTATTGGACTTCAAATCGGCTCCGCATTAGAAAACGCGAATCTCTTCCGTCAAGCGGAACAACAAGCGGAAGACATGGCATTCATCAACCGAATCGTTACGCAGGCTTCCGCATCTCTCGACCTTAAATCCACACTCAACGTCATTGTGGCAGAAATCGCCGAAAAATTATCTCTCAGCGCGGCAACTATCGGGTTACTAAACAAAACAAGAACAGAACTCACAGTCATGGCAGCGTATCCAAAAACAGAAGAGGGAGCAAGCACTTTCATCGGAACAACCCATCCCGTAAGTTCAAATCCTGTTTTCCAAAAGGCAATGCAAAATAAAGAAGCTGTTGTCATTGAAAACCCGATACAAAAGCCATTGCCGCCAAGTTTCCAAAGAATCGTCCAAGAACAAAAAACGAAAATTCTCGTTATCATTCCCATCGTCTCTAAAGACAAACCCATCGGGCTTTTGGGAATGCACGTCTCCAATCCGCAGAAAAAACAACCCACCGAGCGAGAAATCCAAATCGTGCAACTCACCGTCGCGCAAATTGCGACCGCCGTCGAAAATGCCCGGCTCTTCGAAGAAACGCAACGCTCCCTCGAAGAAACCGAGATTTTGTACGCAGCCAGCGCCGAACTCAACGCCGCCGAAACCTACAACGATTTGATTTCCATCTTAAGAAAATACACCATCGCAGCCTCGGCGCAGGTCGTCAGTTTCGTCCTCTTCGATCGCCCCTGGGTCGGCGACGATATGCCCGAATGGAGCATCCCGCTGGCAAGATGGTCGGAACTTCCTCAAGGGAGACTCCAAAAACGCTACCACCTCAGCGACTTCTCTGCCGCCAAGGCCCTCTTGAAACCAGATGAAATCGTCTACACCTCCGATATCGCGACCGATGAACGCTTCGACGCCACGACCCGAAAACTCTACCTCGACATCTTCGGCACGAAAAGCGCCATCTTCGCTCCTATTATCGGCGCAGGCAAATGGATTGGCTATATGAACCTCATCTATCGAGATACGACCAACTTCTCCGAAGAAGAAATACGCCGCCTGAATGGTATCATCGCTCAAGTTTCCTCGACGCTACAAGCCATCCGCCAGCGCGAAACCCTCGCCCGCCGAGCACAACGAGAACGCCTCATCCGTGAAGCCACCGCGAAAATTACCAGTTCGGTCAACCTGCAAGACGTTCTCAAAAACATCGCCCGTACACTCGGACAAACGCTGGGTGCAACCCATACCGTCGTCCGAATTCGCCCCCCCATTGAAAAAGAAGTAACACCAAAAGGCAAGACGGTGTTAAAATCCACGAAATCTTCAAACTCATAAGGAGAATCTTTTCATGGCAACTCAACCTTCTTCCCAAGAACAAATGCGCCCCAATGCCGGACGAGTCTACGACTATCTTCTCGGCGGGCACCACAATTTCGAGGTAGATAGACAAGCCGCCGAACAGGTCAAAGCGCTGCTCCCCTACCTCCCCACAATCATGCGTCTTCAGCGATGGTGCCTTCAAGATATCGCGGAAGAATTGGTCGAACAAGGCTTCGATACCTTCGTAGACTTCGCCTCCGGCATGCCGACGGAAGACCACATCCACGAAATCGCGCCGCCCGAAACGCTCGTCATCTATTCCGATAACGACCCCCTCGTCGTCGAATACGGGCTCGAAATCTTGAAGGATACTCCCAACGCCCACATGTTCCTCGCCGACGCCCGGCGTCCCGAAGAATTGCTCAACAAACCGGAAGTGGTTTCGCTTCTCGAAGGACGAAAGAATATCGCCCTCGTCTATTGGGGAGTTCCCTTCTTCGTCGCAGATGAAGACCTTGTTCATGCCATGCAATATCTTTACGAATGGGCTGGCGAACACGCCGAAAACACCATCATGGCGTTCAACGCCCAAGTCGCCGATGCAAACGTCAAAAGCGAACGCTCTCAACGCGCCATCGCTATCTACCGCGAACGCATGCACTCGCCGTTGTACTTCCGCCCGCTCTCCCTCTACAAAGAACTCATCAAACCCTGGAAACCCAACGAAAAAGGCTTCATCCGCCTTACGGATTGGCATGGCATTGACATCACGAAAGACATCTCGGAAGAGGATCTCTCCGACCTCGGAGAAGGACTTGGCGGCTACGGCGCATATCTTGTTCGATAGAGGATCCCATGCCTATAGACGAAACCACTCTTAGCAACAACATCGAGCAGGCGCTCAAGGAAAACGCCGTTTGGAACATTCGGCGAATCCGCCCGCGAGTCCAGCAGGCGCTCGCGGGAGACCTGGCAAAAGACTTTCTCGAGCAAATGAACGCGCCCGCGCTCCTCGAAGAAAAAATCGAGGAAACCGGACGACATCTCGAGGACCTCGGACTCAGTATCGAATCCGTTCTCGGAATCACCACTGCCATCCGACAAACTTGTCTCTCTCTCGACGGGAAAGACACCACCCAATTCGACGCTGTAGACCGCTACGCGAATCTTCTCACCAAAGGCTTCTTCAATGCGTGGATGAACAAACTACGTCGTGAAGCGGAAATAACCGCAAAAGCATGGAATCGCATCCCTGACGATAAGAAATGACCTTGCCCGCATTCTAAACGCGGAGTTCCTATGACCGAATCTGTTTTCGACTATTCCACACTCACGAAGTACGAAGAGGCGCTCGCTCAAGTCTTTCAAGAGGCGCTTCAAGAGAATCTCTTCGAACATCGCGGCGCGCTTCGTCCACGAAAAATTCCCCGAATTGCTCGGGACGAAGCAAAAGCCTTTCTCGCCTATTTACAAACTGAAGAGAAAGACCTCGCCATATCCCGCGCAAAAAAATTAGAGCAGACTGGGCTAACTAATCTCTCTTTGCGCGGCATGGCGCGCCACATTCGGCAATTCTTCCTTGCCCAACTGCCGCCGGAACAATACGCGAAAATACTCAACCGCATTGACTCTTACTACGAGATTCTCACCACCCATTTTGTCGAAAACCTCGAAGCCGCAATTCTTCAAGACCAGGAACATCTGCGCGCCGCCCTTCAAGCCACCATCTCGGAGCAAGCACACCTTCTCACTACCTCGGCAGAGGTCGCAGGGTTGCTTTCCCGCACGCTGGAATTGCAAACCCTTCTGAACGACAGTGTAGAACTCATCCAAGAACGACTCAATCTCTATTACGTCGGCATCTTCCTCACTGAAGAAACCGGACAGTGGGCAATCCTCCGCGCCGGAAGTGGCGACGCGGGAAAGCAAATGCTCCGACGCGGGCATAAGCTCAAAGTGGACGAAAACTCCATGATTGGATGGTGCATCGTCCATCAAAAAGGACGCGTCGCCCTCGATGTCGGTGAAGACGCGGTCCGGTTCGCGAATCCATTCTTGCCGGACACCCACTCCGAAATGGCGCTTCCGCTCATCACTCGCGGCAAAATCATCGGCGCGATGACCGTCCAAAGCGAGAGGGTCAACGCTTTTTCAGACAAAGACATTACCAGTCTAAACGTCATTGCCTCGCAATTAGCCTCCACTATCGAAAACGCTCGCTTCGTCCAGCGGATGCAAAAACATCTGGACGAATTAGAAGCACTGCGCCAAAAAGAAATCGCCGAAGGATGGGAAGAACTCGAAGGAGGCGGCTACCTCTACGTCCTCAACGAAGACGACTTCGACCCCATCCCTCCTGACGCGCCGATTCGTCCCGAAATTCGGGAGGCAGCCGAGACAAAAAACATCGTCGCCCTTTCAGAGGGCGCCGCGCCGCCCGCGAGCGCTGCACTCGCCATCCCCATCACCTATCGCGACGAAATCGTGGGGGTCGTAGACGTATACGATACCCACGACGAACACGAATGGGAAGAAGACGAAAAAGCCCTCGCCCTCGCCATCGCCTCGCAATCCAGTTTGGCATTGGAAAACGCCCGTCTCTTCGAAGAAGCCCAAAAACGCCTCGAAGAAACCCGACGGCGCAACGAAGAAATGGCGCTGCTAAACGAAATTGTCACCACCATGAGCGGCATGCTCGACATCGAAAAGAGTTTCGAATTCGTCAGCCAAAAAATCGCGGAGGCAGTGTCCGCGCTGCGCGCGGGTATCGCGCTCCTTGATGAAGAAAAAGAACATATCCTCATCCGCCCGGAAGTGGATACGGAACACCCGATTTACTCCGAAACCGCGTCGAAAATCAAAGTTGCGGTCAAAGGGAATCCTCTGCTTGAACCGGTCGTTTCACGCGGCGAAATCTTCTCGCTCACCGATATACCCAACAATCCGCTTCTGAAAACCCTGCCAATCGTCGAAATTCTGGAAAAACGCGGCGTAAAAAGTCTCACCGCCTTTCCGCTCACCTCCGGCACGGAAATCATCGGCATCGTCACCATCGAGTTTGCAGATGCAGAACGAGAAATAGACGAAAACGAGAAGCGCCTTATCCAAAGCATTCTTCTCCAAGCCAGCACGGCTATCCAAAATGCGCGACTCTTCCAACAAATGCAGAAATCGGAAGCGCGCTTCCGCGATGTCGCCCTCTCCAGCGCAGACTGGGTGTGGGAACTCGACTCCAACGGCGGCATTTACGTCTACTGCTCTGACCGTGTGGAAGACGTCCTCGGCTACAAACCTGAAGAGGTGCTTGGAAAAAGCATTATTGACTTCACACCTCCCGAAATCCGCCCGCAAGTCGCTACACTGGTCGAAAGAATCGCCGAAGAAAAGCAGCCGCTCAACGACTTGGAATTCATTTATCAGACCAAAGATGGACGGCAAGTCATCCTTCTCGCTAACGGGACGCCCATCCTCGACGACGAAGGCAACCTCTTGGGCTACCGCGGCGTTTACAAAGACATCACCGAGAGAAAGCGCAACGAGCGATTACAGCAAGCCACCTCCCGTATCGCCAACGCTGCATTGACGACTCAAACCCTAAGAGAACTCAGTGCGGAAATCCAGAAAGCCGTCGCCGAACTGATGCCGGCGGAAAGCTTCTATATCGCGCTCTACGACGAGGTGAGCAACCTCCTCACCTTCCCCTACTTCCAAGACCCGTACGAGAACACTCCGCCATCGGGTCCACTTTCTCCGGGGCGAGGGCTTACCGGCTATATCCTCCGAACGGGAAAGCCCATCCTCGTCACACCGGAAAAATATGAGGAGCTCAACAAAACGGGCGAAGTCGTTCTCGAAGGAACGCAAAGCATAGATTACCTCGGCGTTCCCCTTCAAAGTGGCAAGAAGGTCATCGGCGTTATGTCGGTGCAGACCTACGATGAAAACATCCGCCTAACCCAAGAGAATCTGGAAACACTCACGTTTATTGCGAATCAGGCTGCGGTTGCCCTCGAACAAAAACAATCCGAAATCGAACTCCGCGCCCTCTTCGCTGCGCTGGATGACGTGGTGCTGGTTGTAGACAAAGAAACTCGCTACATCCGAATCGCGCCGACCAATCCGGGACGCCTCTACCGACCTCCCGACGAACTCCTCGGAAAGCGTATGGTAGACGTTTTGCCCCCAGAAACACACAAAGCCTTCAAACGGGCCATCGAACAGGCACTCGAAAGCGGCGAAACCGTCAAAATCGAATATCCTCTCGAAATCGGCGGGCAACCTGCATGGTTCGACGCGAGTATCTCCAAACTCAACGAAGAACAAGTCTACTGGGTCGCCCGAGATATTACGGACCGAAAGAAAGCCGAAGAACGTCTCAAGAAACAAAACGAATACATGGCGGCAGCAGCCGAAATCGGACGCCTTGTCACCTCTTCGCTGGATATGAAAGAAATCTTCTCGAAGACGGTTAACCTGATTCGAGAACGATTCGGCTACTACCACGCCGCCATCTTCGAAGTCGAAGAAACCGGATTCCGCGCCATCGTCCGCGAGGCAACAGGAAAAGCCGGCGAAGAGATGAAAAAGAAACAGCACTCCCTCGCCGTTGGCTCCAAATCCGTCGTTGGAACTGCAACCTCGACCGGAAAGCCCTTTATCGTCAACAACGTTCAAGAAAGCCCGTTACACCGAGTCAACCCTCTCTTGCCGGAAACGCGCGCAGAAGCCGCCATCCCGCTTCGCATCGGCGTGCGAACAATCGGCGCACTGGATATTCAATCCACCGAAACCAACGCCTTCAGCGACGAGGATATCGCCGTTCTCCAAATCCTCGCCGACCAAATTGCCGTCGCCATTGACAACGCGCGTTCGTACGCGCTCTCACAGCAAGCCGTCAAAGAAATGCGCGAGGTGGACAAGCTCAAGAGCCAGTTCCTCGCCAACATGAGTCACGAACTCCGCACCCCGCTCAATTCCATCATCGGCTTCTCGCGGGTTATCCTCAAAGGCATTGACGGTCCCATTACCGAATTGCAGCAGCAAGACCTCACCGCCATTTACAATTCCGGTCAGCACCTCCTCAACCTCATCAACGACATCCTCGACCTTTCCAAGATTGAAGCGGGCAAGATGGAACTCGCCTTCGACGAAGTGGACTTGGGCGAAATGATAAAGAGCGTTATGTCCACCGTCACCGGATTGGTCAAAGGGAAAGACATCAAACTGGAACGGCTCGTGCCGGACGACCTTCCCACCGTCCACGCCGACCCGATGCGCGTGCGTCAGGTGCTACTCAACCTCTTCTCGAACGCGGCGAAATTCACCGAAGAAGGCAGCATCACCGTCGAAGCCGCCGTCCAGCCCGGAAAATCGGGACGCCCCGAAGTTCTCGTCAAAATCACCGACACAGGTCCCGGCATCTCCCCCGAAGACCAGAAGAAACTCTTCCAACCCTTCTCACAAGTGGATGCCTCCCCCACCCGCAAAACCGGCGGAAGCGGACTTGGGCTTTCGATTTGCCGCCAACTCATCCAGATGCACGGCGGCGAAATCGGCGTCGAAAGCGAAGTCGGCAAAGGCAGCACCTTCTATTTCACGCTTCCCGTTTACCAAGAGGGAACGCCGCTTCCCGGAACCCCGGAAGAGGACTCGAAACGTATCATCCTGAGCGTAGACGATGACATCCAAGTCATCCGCCTCTACGAACGCTATCTCAACGCGAAAGAATATCAAGTCATCCCGCTCACCGACCCGACTCACGTCGTCAAGCGCGCGCGGGAACTCAAACCATACGCCATCACCCTCGACATCATGATGCCCGGCTACGACGGCTGGCAGGTCCTCGCGGATTTGAAATCCAACCCCGACACACGCGATATCCCCGTCATCATTTGCAGCATCATCGAAGACGAGGAAAAAGGATACTCTCTCGGCGCTGCCGACTACCTCGTAAAACCCATCATCGAAGAAGACCTACTCAACGCCCTCCAACGTCTCAACCCCGATGGGAGCATTCGGAACATTCTCATCATAGACGACGACCCTGACGACCTGCGTCTTCTCGAAAAAATCCTTTCCGAAAGCGGAAAGTTCAACACCACCCTGGCGGAAGGCGGAACAGAAGGGTGGAAAGCCATCCAGACCTCGCCTCCCGATGCCGTTATTCTTGACCTCTTCATGCCCGAAATGGATGGATTCACTATCCTCGAAAAACTCCGCTCTTCCCCCGCATTGCGAGAAATCCCCACTCTCCTCATCACCGGCGGCGATCTCACCGAAACCGAGCGGAAGAAACTTTCAACATTCGGGCAACAACTTTTGAAAAAGGGGTCGCTAAGCGAGCGAGAACTTATAGACAATCTCGAAAAAGTACTCCAACGCCTCTCACCTCGCTCTAATCGCGAAAACGAGTAACCATTTATGAGTTTCCATATCAAATGCTTGGACTGCGGTCACACCGCGCCTTATTTTCCTACTGCTGTCAACTGTCCACGTTGTAACAGCCAATGGCGCGAGGCAGAATACGATTACGATTCACTTTCGAAGACCTTCGCGGAAAACCTGAAAGAACGTCCCTTCAATTTATGGCGATACCGTGAACTCCTTCCCGTCCGCAGCCCAAACCCCGCTATCAGTTTAGGAGAAGGGGGAACACCGCTTCTCCCCGCGTTGAACCTCGGCATGATGCTGGGATGCCCCAACATCTTCATCAAAGATGAACGCCAGGGGCCCACCGCTTCGTTCAAGGATAGGCAAGCCGCCGTCACCATCGCCGCGCTCAAAGAGGCAGGCATCACGGAGGCCGTCGTCGCCTCGACGGGAAACGTCGCCATCGCCTATTCCGCATACGCCGCCCGCGCGGGCATCAAATTATGGGCATTCGTCACCAGCCTTGTCCCCGCCGTCAAAATGCGAGAAATCGCCCTCTACGGAAGCGAAGTCGTCAAAGTCACCGGCTCTTACGACCAGACGAAAAAAGTCGCCGCCGAGTTCGCCAGCCAGCGCAAATTCTATCTCGACATGGGCGCGCGCACCATCACATCCGTCGAAGCGATGAAAACCCTCGCCTTCGAAATCGCCGAACAACTCACAGAGATGCTCGGACCTCCTACGCCAAACAAAAACGGGAAACTCATGTGGAGAACGCCCGACTGGTACATCCAATCGGTCAGCGGAGGGATGGGGCCTCTCGGCGTTTATAAAGGCTTCAAAGAATTGCAAAAAATGGGGCTGATAGACAAAATTCCCGCCATCGCGAACATCCAAGTCAGCGGATGCGCGCCGATGGTCCACGCGTGGAAAGCGGGAGAAAGCGTCGCGGAGCCAGTCGCATCTCCGAGAACGCATGTTGAAACCCTCGCCACAGGCGACCCGGGACGCACATACACCCTCCTGCGTGAGAGCGTCATCAAAACACACGGTACGTTCGAGAGCGTCACAGATGAAGAAGCCTTCCGCGCCATGCACGTTCTCGCGAAGATGGAAGGGCTGTCCGTCGAACCGGCTGCCGCCGTCGCGTTTGCGGGATTATTCAAACTCATCCGCGCGGGGGTCGTCAACCCCAGCGAAACCATTGTCGTCAACTGCACCGGACATACCATGCCTCCCGAAAAATGGATTTTGGGAGAAAACTGGGCGAAAAGCGTCGTCGCCCCCTCCACAGAAGAGGAAAAAGAAGAAGAGAAGCCGCAAGAAGGACTTCTCGCTGCGTTGAGCCGCGTCGCCCCCGACCGTTTCTCCCGCGTCGCCATCGTAGACGATACGCCCGAAGCCCGACGCCTGATTCGGCGCATTTTGCAATCACAAGGAAATTACACCACCTACGAAGCCAGCAACGGCAAAGAGGCAATTGAACTCATTCAAAAAGAACTCCCCGATTTGATCATTCTCGACTTGATGATGCCCGAAATGGACGGATTCGCCGTTCTGGACGCGCTCAAAGCCAAAGCAGAAACCAGCGAAATCCCCGTCATCGTCGCTACGGCAAAAGAACTTACCTCGGAAGAGAAAAAACTTCTGGAAGGAAAAATTCAAGCGCTGATGCAAAAAGGCGATTTCATGAATGACGATTTTCTCGACGAAGTACGTTCTCTCATTCGATAGTCCAGCCTTCCAATTCCTTTCCGAGACGAGTATCTGTTCAAAAAGCGAAAACAAATCTAATGTTCAAAGGGCAAAATCGAGGCATACGCGCCGCACTTCTTTCCGCATTCTTTTTAGGGTTGGCCCCCATCTTCGGAAGACAAGCCATTTTGTTGGGTTTTTCTCCGATGGCGGTGGTCGCGTTTCGCACGGGAATGGCTGCGCTGCTTCTCTTTTTGCTCATCTTTTTTTTTAAGCGGCCGCTTCTATACATTTTTCCGGTTGGGCTGGCAGGGTGTCTCCTCGCAGGAAGCATCAACGGAATCGGGTCTATTTTCTATTATCTTGCACTCGAACGGCTGAGCGCAAGCGTCGGGCAATTGCTGTATTCGCTCTACCCCATCTTTGTCGTTTTCTGGCTTTTTCTCGATAGACAATTCCCCACCAAACTCACCCTCATCAGAATCGGCTTGGCAGTCATCGCCGTTGCCTTATTGACTCATACCGGAGATGCAAAAATTGACGGCGTAGGCGTCACGTTCATGCTCATCGCCTCGGCGCTTTACGCGCTGCATCTTCCCATCAACCAACGCGTCCTCTACGAAGCGCCCGCGCCAACCGTGACGCTCTACACACTCATCTCGATGAGCGCAATCGTCATCCCCGCGTATTTCCTCTTCGGGCGGCATTCTACGCCCGCAGGAGTCTTCATCTGGTATCCCGTCATCGGACTGACGCTCGTCACCTTCCTTTCGCGTCTCTCTCTCTTCATGGGGGTCAAACACATCGGCGGAATGCAAACCGCGCTGCTTGGATTGGGAGAGTTGCTTGTCACCGTTATCGTGGGAAGATTTTGGCTCAAGGAAACGCTCAGCGTATGGCAATGTGCAGGCGCAGGGCTTCTGATTGCCAGCATCCTGCTCGTTAAATTCGAGAAAGTCGTCCCCATCCAGAACAAACCCGTCGGCGGATGGCTGAGTTGGATTCGCCCTCCCGCGACGAAATTCCCTCCCGATTTGCCCTGGGGTCCGCCAAATTAATCGAACTTCAGGGTCAAATCGTTATAGGCTTCCAATTCGAAGACATATCCCGTCCCCCGAACACTGACCACGCTATTCGCCAGCAGTGGCACCTCTTGAATTTTTCGCCGAAGCCGGCTCACCAGCGGACGTAAGATTTCCGGCGCTTCGTGTTGTGCGGTTTCATATCCCTGCACCAGCAGCACCAATTCCCGATGTGTAAACACCCTGCCGATATTCTCCACCAAAATCCGCAAAAGCCGCCCTTCCGCAGGGGTAAGATGGATTTCCTTTTCTCCGTATCGAATCGTCCGGCGAGAAAAATCAATGACCGTATCGTCGTGCAGGGTCAGGGTCGTCGCTCTCTCGTCCAGCGCCTCGGTATCGGAGGCTAAACCCTCTCGAATTTGCAATTTCGCGTTTCGGCGTGACAGCCCCAGGCGCACACTGTTGAGAATCTGAGCAGGGGAGGCCGGTTTGAGCAAATAATCATGGATTCGCAGCCGCAGCGCTTCAATCGCCGTTTCCGTCGAGCCATAAGCCGTGAGCAAAATGATTTCCATATCCGGCGAGATTTCATTCGCGATACGCACCACCTCCAGCCCTCCGATTCCGGGCATTCGCAAATCTACAATCATCAAATCCACATAGCGGTTTCGGATATATTCAATTGCCGCTTGCCCATTATCCACCGACGCGACGTGATACCCTTCCAGCCGCAAAATATCCGTCAGGGATTCGCGAGCGATTACTTCATCGTCCACAACGAGAATTGTCGGTTTCATCATCTCTAGCCTCCAATTGGCAAGGTCACGCGGAAACACGCGCCGGGTTCGCTTTTCGGAACATATTCCAACGCGCCGCCATGAGTCGCCACAATGTTATAACTCACCGTCAACCCTAAACCGGTCCCGCCCTCTTTCGTGCTGACAAAAGGTTCGAAGATTCTCGCTCGATACTCGGAGGGGATGCCGGTTCCGGTATCTTGGAAGGAAATCTCCACGCGGTCTTTGCGCCGCCGCGCAGAAATCGTCAATGTCCCGCCCTCCGGCATGGCATCATACGCGTTCAAAATCAAATTCAAGAAGACCTGCTGCAATTGCGCGCCCACAGCCCTGATTTTCGGCAAATTCGCGGGGATAGAAGTCTTTGCTTCGATGCCGCGTTTTTCCAACTGCGCCGACATCAAACTCAGCACATGCGCCAGTATTTCCTGAATCGAGACCTTCTCAGGATCCGCCGCACCCGGACGGTAGAAATCCAGCATCCGCTGAACCGTAGACATCAACCTATCCAGTTCCACGCGGGCGAGATTGAAGTATTCCTGCCGCTTTTCCTCCGACAAATCATCCCGTCCCGCAAGGTGCAGACAATTTTGCACAGATTGAAGGGGATTGTTGATTTCGTGCGCGATGGAAGCCGTCAAACGTCCTGCCGCCGCCATTTTCTCCGCCTGAAGCAGCGCCTGCTGCGATTCCTCCACGCGTTTCACATAATCACGAAGTTCCGCGTAGAGATGCGCATTTTCCAATGCAACCGCCGCTTGACGAGCGAGAATCGTCATCAAATCCAAATCCACTTCTCGAAAAGAAGGCTCTCCGAGATTGCGCGCGGCATAGAGGACGCTTTTGAGATTCGGCTGCGAAATCGGGACGCACAACACCGACCCAACCCCCAGCGCCTTCATCTGCTCTTGCAAAGCGGAATCTCCGGGACCTACCGCGTTGATCCAAAGCGGCACTCCTGAACGAAACGCGAACTCCACCAGCGAGGGAGGGTCTCCTCCCGTTTCGGGAAACGCGCTGCCGATTTTCTCCACAAGGTACAAGGACTCTTCTTCGGGAAGATATTTGTAATACGCCGCGTGGTCGCAGCGAAGATGTCCGCTCACCGCGCGGACAATCATCGAGAGGAGTCTGTCGGGATTGGTTTCCGCAAGAAGGGCTTCGGTCACGTCGAAAAGCGGACGCACGGCTTGAATATGCGCGGCGTCCCGCTTTCGTTGATTATCCTGAAGCGCCTGCCGCGCCGCCTGCACCAATTCATCGCTACGCTCGAAGGGCTTCAAAATCAACCCGTCCACACCCTGACGTAACGCGCGAATCGCCGTTTCGACTGTCCCAAATCCCGTCATCACCAAAATCGCGATATCGGGCTGCTGCGCCTTCGCAAATGCAACGAGGTCGAAGCCGTCCACCTCCGGCATTCGAATATCCACCAAAAGCAAATCCATCGGATGCGATTCGAGATATTTCATCGCCTCGTGCGGCGCGGTGAAGGCAACCGGCTGAAACCCGGCTCGGCTCAAAAGACGCTCACATAATTTCGCAATGCCCGGCTCATCATCCACAATCAACACGCTCGGAGAGGTCATACGGAGTCTCCTTCAACGGGTAGCCAAACGGTAAAACAAGTTCCAACGCCTATTTCACTCTCGACATCTATGAATCCGCCATGATCCGAAACGATGCCATAGGTCACGGAAAGCCCCAATCCGGTTCCCTGATTGGAAGATTTCGTCGTGAAAAAGGGCTCGAAGATTCGCCCCAGATTTTCGGCGGGGATTCCGACGCCCGTATCCCGAATCGCGATGGAAATCCACCGCGCGCCCTCCCTCTGCCGTGACCGCGTCGTGATGAGCAAATCGCCGCCGTTCGGCATCGCGTGCAGCGCGTTATGGAAAAGATTCAGAATCACCTGCTTCATCTGGTTTCTATCCATCGAAACCCAAGGAAGGTTTTTCTCGAACGTCAACCGAAGTTGGACGCCGCTGGTTTTGAAAAGGTGACGAGTCAGCGAGAGAACATCTTCTAGGACTTCATTGACATCCGCGCGGACGCGTACGGTT
>CAZDGZ010000009.1:0-33943 GCA_964505165.1 uncultured Anaerolineaceae bacterium
GACTATACGGCGGTGCAAAGCGTGATTACGGTTTTCGCGTTGTTGGTAGCATTGATTAGTTTGGCGGTAGATGTGATTTATTCTCTCGTGGATCCGCGGGTGAGGTACTAAACGATGACCGAAAACAAAGATTCCAAACCCACAAAATCCATTGAGTTTCAGGATTGGGAAGACGAACTTCAACGTGTCGGCTTTGTTCGCCGAATTTTCCTCGCACGAAAATGGTACGGCGCGGATTGGTGGTTCGTCGCGATCGCGGCAGTGATGGTTGTGGGATTTATCCTCATCGCACTTTTCCCCGGCTGGTTTGCTCCTTATTCCCCGGATGATTTGGTCGGACCTCGTTTCCTTGCTCCGGGAGAACATCCGGCGATACCGGTGTTGATTGTCCCGCAAGATTCGGATATCGAGACTCTTCGAGATTTAGCCGTTGCGAAAGGAGAACCTCGTCCGGCAGTGGCAGTTGTGCAGGGATTGCCGACGGCGGGTGCGCTGAACGAACGTGCGCAAGCCATTGACAGTGAATTGAAAAAAGAAGACGAAGGGCTGCGTCTGCGTCCGCGTATCAAACGCTATGAGACGCTGGAAAAAGCCTTACAGGCTGTCGTGGATGGAGATGCCCTCGCGGCGGTCATTCAATCTACGGAATTCGAAGCCGTCGCCGACCAGTTCCCGACTCTCAAGGAGGGCGCAAGCATCATCGGCGAAATCTCTTCTTCCGGCGGGTTCATCCTCGGGACGAATGACATCGGGCAGGATATTTTCAGCCGCCTTCTTTGGGGGACGCGCGTCGCGCTGCTGATTGGATTCAGCGCCTCTATCGTCGCGTTGCTTCTCGGCGTCCCGCTTGGATTGATTGCCGGCTTCGTAGGCGGGTCTTTCGATCGTCTCCTCAGCCTTGTCATGGATAGCCTCTACGCATTTCCCGGCTTGATTTTGGCAATTTCCATTACGGCGGTACTTGGACCAAGCGTTTTGAACGTCATCGTCGCGATTGCGGTACTGTACATCCCTACGTATTACCGAATCGTGCGCGGACAAACCCTTTCGGTCAAAGAAGAAGTCTACGTGGAAGCCGCGCGGAGCATTGGCGCGCGGAGTTCCGAGATTTTGTGGCAGTATATCTTTCCGAATGTCATCCCCTCGGTGGCGATTATCTTTTCCGTCAATATCGCGGACGCTATTTTGACGGGCGCTGGGTTGTCCTTCTTGGGCTTGGGGCTGCCGCCGACGATTGCCGACTGGGGCATTGACCTGGCGCGCGGACAGCGCTTCATCCAGACTGCTTGGTGGATGATTACCTTCCCCGGTCTCGCCATTATGCTCATCGTACTGGCATTTTCGATGATGGGCGAAGGGCTGACTGAAATCTTCAATCCGAAATTGAGAGAACGCTAATGGCTGACGATATCCTCTATTCCATTCGAGGCTTGACTGTTGAATACACTACCCGCGCGGGCGTCGTCCGAGCGGTAGATGATGTCTCGCTGGACATTCGACGCGGCGAAATTCTGGGACTTGTGGGCGAATCAGGATGCGGAAAATCTACCCTCGGCAAAGCCCTGATGCGCCTTCATAGGGGACCCGCACGCATCACCTCCGGGGAACTCTGGTTCGACGGGCGAGATTTGATGAAACTTTCCGAGCGAGAAATGCCGAAAATCCGCGGCGCAGAAATCGGGATGGTTTTCCAGGACCCGATGACCTCCCTGAACCCGGTGCAGCGCATCATCGAACACTTGACGGAAACGATTCAAACGCACGAGCCGGAAACCTCGGACGAAGAAGCCTATGCACGCGCGGAAGAATTGGTCGAACGTTTGGGCATTCGCCGCGAACGATTGAAGGATTATCCGCATCAGATGTCCGGCGGGATGCGTCAGCGGGTGATGATTTCGCTTGCGCTGGCGTTGCGGGCAAAATTGGTGATTGCCGATGAGCCGACGACCTCGCTGGATGTGATTGTCGAAGCGAAATTCCTGGACTTGCTGAAAGAACTGCAAAAAGAGTTTGGATTGACGATATTACTCATCACCCACAACATTGGCGTTGTCGCAGAAGTCGCGGACAGAGTCGCCGTAATGTATGCCGCGAAAATGGCGGAAGTGGGCGACGTGAACGAGGTCTTTGCCAATCCGAAACATCCGTATACACAGGGATTGTTGAAGTCGGTCCCGAACATTCGACTGGACGAAGGCGAACTCTACAAGATGGGCGGCGCACCGCCGAATCTTTTGCATCCGCCTTCGGGATGCCGATTCGCGCCGCGTTGCCCTGAAGCGATGGACATTTGCCATGTGAAAGAACCTGCCTTCGATGTGGTGGAAGGAGACCATTTGGCGTCCTGCTGGCTGTATCAGGAACATCCCGAACCTGCGGGGGCTGTATCATGACAGAGAAAACGATGAATCCGAATCCCGATTCCGACGCGAACGAATCCGATGTCCTCGTCCGCGTGGAAAATCTGAAGAAACATTTTCCCGTTCAAAGCGGGTTGATTGCGAATATCTTGAATCGCGGACATATTCCCGCCGTCAAAGCCGTAGACGGCGTTTCGTTCACGATCCGCCGAGGGGAGGTTTTCGGGCTGGCAGGCGAGAGCGGTTCGGGAAAATCTACAGTGGGGCGGCTGACGCTGGGGCTTCTTCCCGCGACGGATGGAAAAGTCATTTTCGACGGCGTGGATCTTGGCTCACTGAAACCGGAAGAGATGCGAAAGATGCGCTCCCGGATGCAGGTTATCTTTCAGGATCCTTTGGCGTCTTTGAATCCTCGCATGACCATTGGCGAGACGATTGAGCATCCCGTCAAAATTCACATTACCCAAAACGCGCAGGAACGGCGGCGCATTGTCTGGGATATTTTAGAAAAGGTGGGCTTGTCTCCTGCCGAGCAGTATTACGATAAATACCCTCATCAAATCAGCGGTGGACAGCGGCAGCGCGTTGTCATCGCGCGGGCATTGGTCACCGCTCCGGAATTGGTCGTCGCGGACGAGCCGATTGCAATGGCGGATGTGAGCGTGCGCGCCCTCCTTCTGGATTTGATGATGCGCCTGAAAGAGGAATTCAATCTGACGTACCTCTTCATCACGCACGATTTGGCGACAGCGAAATATATTTGCGATAGAATCGCCATCATGTATTTGGGGAAATTATGCGAGGTCGGCCCGCTTCAGGATGTGTACAAGCATTCCGCGCACCCCTACACCCGCGCGTTGCTGGAAGCCGTTCCCGTCCCCGACCCGAAACATCGGCGCACGGAGCCGATGCCGGCGGGCGAAATCCCCAATGCTATCAATCCGCCTTCCGGCTGCCGTTTTCACCCTCGCTGCCCATTGGCGCAGGAACGCTGCGCGCAGGAAGAGCCGCCTTTGCGGGAAATCGCTCCCGGACATCAGGTGGCGTGCCATTTTGCGGAAACGCTGTTTGATTCCTGAGCGCGTGTGTCCTTCTCGAATCTTAAAAGCCCCGTCCATTGGACAGGGCTTTTTGCTTTCAAGACGTTTTTTAGGGGAGTTCTCCTTTTGCTTCTACGGTGAATTGCGCCGCTTCTTCGTCGAAGTCGGTTGGAAGTTCGATGAGGAATTGATAGGGCGCGGTATCGTCTTCCGCTAGAGGGTCGAAGAGGACGGTGTATCCCGTTGCGAGTATCTCGCCGCTTTCTTTATCGCGAACCTCGGCGAAGATGATGGCGCTTTCGATGTCTCCGCCGCTGTCATTGAGAATCGTCCCTGAGACGGAGGCTTCTCCTCCTTCTATCGAGATATCTTCGTCTTGGACGGTGATGTCGGTGTATTCGCTTGCCGCGATAAAGGTTGCTCCCGGATCCCATTGGATGACGTAGTCGTCAATCTGTTCGCCAATGCCTTCGATGAAGTTGAGCGGGCACCAGAAATTCGCGTCGAATGGCACGGTTTCGCCGGGCGCAAGGGCGGGCAGAGGGATATCAACTTCCGCGGCGTCCAGAACGTTGCCGTCGGCGTCGTATGCTCCAGCGATGAGGCGAATTTGAAGAGGAACGGTGTTGTTGATGTTCCCGATTTCGCCGACGAGATGATACGTTTCCCATTGGTCGAAATAGTCGTTTATGGTTTCGCTATAGGTCATTTCCCAAGAGGGAAGAGAGTCCTCTATTTCGATGGCGTCAAGGTATAGTGTATCCTCGTCAATCATGTCTTCGGTCAATCCTAGAGGCGCATAGAATTCCAGCCGAAACGGTGTGGATTCTCCCGGTGCCAAGACCGATATGAATATCGCGTAATTTCCCGTCGCGAGGAGATTTCCGTCAGGATCGAAAAACGCGCCGGAAATTTCCTGAATCTCCGCGGGGGTTTCTCCTTCGTTGACGATTTCTCCGGTTACGCAGAAGGCGCTCTCTGCTTCGTTCGCCCGTATCGAGGTGTTGACGGCTCTGACGCCCTCTGCCTTGTTTTCTTCCGAGCGAGTGTAGTCGGAGACGCTGACTTCGTAGTTTGCCGCGTCGGGGTAATTGTCATCCGTAGGCCACCATGTGAAGGTAACGGTTTCCCCGGGGTAGAGGGTGTAGGCATCCGCGAAGGCGGTGCCGGTTGTCAGTGTTGCGCCGTCGGCATCGAGAACCTTGACGTTCAAACGGATGTTCTCGAGGACGTCTGTGGTGTTATTCGTGACCAGTCCGACGACGTATAAACTGTTGAGGTCATCACGATAGCCTCTGACGCGGCTTACGCTGAGATCCGGAGCCGGTGTCGCCGTTGGGGCTGCGGTTTCGGTCGGTTTCGGGGGTGGAGGTGGAGCATTTGTCGGTGAAGGCTTCGCCTCTCCTCCGCTTCCGCAAGCAGCGGCGACCAGCGAGAGCGCGAGGCCCATAACCAAAACGATGAGAATTTTGCGAGTTTTGTTCATGAGCGAGTCTCCTTGTGAATAGAATTTTGTATTTTGGGGTGTTGCGCCCCTTTTATCGTGCGTTTCGGATTTCTTCGACGGCTTCTGGATTGACGAGGGAGGAGGTATCTCCCGGATTTTCGCCGAGGTAGGCTGCTCGTACCATGCGGCGCATGACTTTCGCATTCCGCGTTTTTGGCAAATCGCTGACGAAGAGAATTTCTTTCGGTGCGAGGGCCTTTCCCATTGCCTCGACGACCATTTGGCGTAGGTCCTCTCGAAGCGCGTCGCTGGCTTCGTAGCCGGGGGCAAGGACGCAGAAAAGTACCAGCGCGCTTCCTTTGATTTCATGCGGGACGCCGATGGCGGCGGCTTCCATGATGGCAGGATGCGCGACCACGACCGATTCCGCTTCGGCGGGTCCGAGGCGTTTTCCGGCGATTTTGATGGTGTCGTCTGAGCGCCCGAGGATGTACCACAGTCCGTCCGAATCTTTCGCGGCAAAATCGCCGTGAACCCAAACGTTTTCCCAGCGTGACCAATAGGTTTCGATGTAGCGCTGCGGGTCTTTCCAGAATCCGCGCGTCATTCCAATCCAGGGGGCTTTGATGACGAGTTCGCCGACTTCATCGGTGACAGAATTGCCCTCTTCATCGAAAACGTCTGCCGCGATGCCGGGACAAGGCGCGGAGAACGCGCAGGCTTTGAGCGGAAGGATTGGATTCCCCATCACGATTCCGCCGGAAATTTCCGTCCCGCCGGAATAGTTGATGATGGGACGTTTCCCTCCGCCGACTTTCTCGAAGAGCCACATCCAAGGTCCGGGGTTCCACGGTTCGCCGGTGGAGGCGAAGAACCGCAAACTGGATAAATCGTGTTTCTGCCAGTGCTCATCTCCTTTGGGGATGAGCGCGCGTACCAGCGTGGGAGAAATCCCCAGAGTCGTGATTTTGTGGCGCTCGACCATTGCCCAGAGCCTATCGGGCGCGGGGTAATCGGGGGCGCCGTCGTAGATGAAGAAGGTTCCTCCCAGAATGAGCGCGCCGAAGACGAGCCAGGGTCCCATCATCCAGCCCATGTCGGTCATCCAATAGAGAATTTCGCCGGGGTGCAAATCGGTCCCGAAAGCCATATCCTGCGCGCCTTTGATTGGAAATCCCGCGTGAGTGTGGACTGCGCCTTTGGGGCGTCCTGTCGTGCCGGAGGTGTAAATGACCATGAGGGTATCTTCTGCCCACGTTTTCTCGGTTTCGGATTCTTCCGATTGCGAGGCGACGATATCGTGCCACCAGAAATCGCGTCCCTCTTTCATGGAAATATCCAGTCCCGCGCGGTTGACGACAATCATGTGTTGGAGGGTCGGCGTTTGCTCTGCGGCTTCGTCTGCGATGTGCTTCATGTTGATGGGCTTTCCGCGCCGGAAAATGCCGTCTGCGGTGAGCAGGGCTTTCGCATCCGCACCCTTGAGACGCGTGACCACCGCGCTGACGCCGTATCCCGAAAAGAGAGGGAGGATGATGCCGCCGATTTTCGCGACCGCGAGGAGCGCCGCGACGATTTCCGGTATCATCGGCATATAAATCCCGATGGCATCGCCTTTGCCGAGTCCGAGGGCGCGGAGCGCGTTTGCCGTCTGGTTGACCTGACGGTAGAGTTCTCCATAGGTCACAGTTTTCGACTCGCCTTCTTCACCTTCCCAGATGAATGCGGGGCGCGTTTCGACGGGAGTGCCGATGTATTTGTCGAGGCAATTGTGGACGATGTTCATTTTTCCGTCTACGCACCATTTTGCCCAGGCGATGCCCTCCGAAAGGTCAACGACCTTTGAGTATGGTTCATAAAACTGGATATCGAGGAAATCCAAAACGGCTTCGGTGAACCATGCGACATCTTCCGTAGAGCGGCGCATCAATTCATCGAAACTGTCGATTCCATGCTGGCGCATGAACCGCGTCAGGTTGGCATTGTCTATATATTCCGGCGTTGGACGCCAGACGATGTCTCCCCCGAAATCGAAGTTTTTAGCCATCGTTATGCCTCCTTCTGTCTATGAATCCTTTGGCGAATTTCTTTATATTCTATATCAAAACCATGATGTTTTTTTGACATCCCTTTTCTTTCCTTGTAAGATAAATGCACGAACGTTGCCGAAAAATTTTTTGGGAGTTGTCTATGTTGAATCAGGTGTTGATGTTCTTGCAGCAATTTTTGGCCAAAGATTATCAGGGGGAGCCGTTTCATCTCTTCGGCACAGCGCATCTCGTTGCATTGGGGATTGTCCTTCTCGTCAATTTGTGTTTCATTTTTGTCCACAAACGCGATGAAGAATCCAACGAGGAGGCGCGTACTTTGATGGCGGCGATTTTGATTTCCAACGAAATAAGTTGGCATATCTGGAACTACGTCACCGGGCAGTGGACCTTGCAGACGATGCTTCCGCTTCATCTTTGCAGCGCGTTGGTTTGGCTCAACGCGTGGATGTTGTTGAGTAAAAAGCAGGTCTTGTACGATTTTGCTTATTTGCTTGGAATCGTCGGTTCGCTCCAAGCCCTCCTTACGCCGGATTTGGGGATTTATGGATTTCCGCATTATCGCTTTTTCCAAACTTTCATCTCGCATGGGTTGATTTTTACCTCCGCGATTTACATGACGGTCGTCGAAGAATTTCGCCCGACGTGGAAATCCCTCCTGCGTGTGCTGGTGATTGGCAATCTCTATATGGCGGCGGTCTTTGTTTTGAATTTGAAACTGGGGAGCAATTATCTCTTCATCGCACACAAACCCTCGACTCCGAGTTTGCTGGATATTCTCCCGCCCTGGCCCTTCTACATTCTTTGGATTGAAGGAATCGGCATCGCGAGCGCGTTGCTCCTCTATTTGCCTTTTGCCATCAAAGATTTCACGTCGTTTCTTGCAATGCGGCGCGCGGGGAAAAACCGCCTGGATGATTTGTTTTAGCGGAGGATATGCCGGATATGGCTTCTCGCACGGAGAAAAAGCGAAACCCCGAAATTTTGCTGACGGTTACTTTGCTGCTCATCTTTCTGCTGACCTCGCGAACTCCACAAGACGCGGATATGTGGTGGCATCTTCGCGCGGGGGAAACCATGTTGACCCAAAAGGCGATTCTGCTTCATGATGTTTTTTCTTATACGAGATATGGTGAGACATGGGTCAACGCGTTTTGGATTTCCGATTTGTGGATGGCGCTTCTCTTTCGCGTGGGAGGATTTTTCGCCCTCGCGGTTTGGGTCGCGGCGATGGCGGCGCTTGTCTCGTGGATTCTTGCGTTGCAGATGCCGAAAGGTTTTCTTCTCAACTCGTTGGTTTTGCTCTTGACCGCATTGGTTTTCGCGCCCGTGTGGACACCGCGCCCGCAACTTTTTTCTTTCCTCCTTCTCGCGTTGCTGGATTTCTGGCTCTTCAAATATTTTCGAGAAGACGCGCGCGGAGAGTGGATTCTCCTTCCTCTTTTCGCGCTGTGGGCGAATCTGCACGGCGGCTTTATTTGGGGGATTCTCCTTCTCCTCGCGGCGACAGTCGGCGCGTGGCTCGATAGGCTTTTTGGACTTCCCGATTCTCTTTCCGCGCGGAAGAACAAACGACTTTTTCTCTTCAGCCTGTTGGCGGCTGCGGCGGTGTTATTCAACCCGAATGGCGCGGCGTTGTGGAAGTTGCCGTTTCATACGGTGGATGTGTCGTTGGCTTTCATTCAGGAATGGCTTTCGCCGAATTTTCATCATGTAGGGGTGCATCCCTTTTTGTGGATGATTTTCCTCACACTCTTTGCTTTTGCGCTTTCTGCAAAGGCTGTGAGTTTTTCGGATTTGCTGAAATTTTCCGGTTTTGCGTATATGGCGTTTGTTTCGCAGCGGAATCTCGCGCCGTTTGCCATTGTCGCCGCGCCGATTCTCAGCCGCGCGTTGGCGGATGCGTGGGAAATGCGGAAGGATTCGCCGCTCGGCGATTTTCTCCTCCGTTTAGGCGATAGCGCGGATGGGAAAGAGATTGCTCCCCTCGCCGCGACGCTCTTGAACGCCGCGTTGATTCTCCTCCTTCTAGGCGCTGCGTTCGGGAGGCTTTATCTCCTCTCCCTTCCGGCGCGGGTGAATGCCGGTTATCCGCTGGACGCGGCTGCCTGGCTGAAGGAAAACCGCCCGCAGGGGCGTCTCTTCAATCCCTATAATTGGGGAGGCTATCTTCTGTGGACTCTTCCTGAATATCCCGTTTTCATTGATGGAAGAGCCGATTTGTATGGAGATGAGATTATTTCGCAATGGTGGGATGTGACGGAAGGCGGTGAGGAAGCGTGGAAGATTCTCGATGCGTGGGATGTTCGTTTGATTCTTCTCGATGCAGGATGGGCGATTGAATCCGACCTGCCTTCGCATGGATGGCGGTTGGTGTATCGCGATGAAACGAGTGCAATTTATTCTCTGGAGGGCGCGCCGTGAACCTTTCTCCCTCTCTTCGGAAATCTCTCGCGGGGATTCTCTCGGTGTTTTGGATTCTCGCGGTGATTTTGGGGTATGCTTCCACGCATAAGCCGTTTTCCCCTTCGCAGGCGGTGATTCTCTTCCGCGCAGTGTGGCAGGTTCTTTTGCTCGTTTTCTTTTTCTCTCTCGCGGGAGGGATAGGCGCGAGGCTCATGCCTCGTTTCTCCGGCTATGCTTCGGCGCTTTCCTTTTTCTTGCAAGGCGCGCTTGGTTTGGGGATTTTGGGGCTTGCGATTTTCTTTTTGGGGCTTGCGGGATTTTTCCGTCCGATGATTTTCGCCGCTGGGATGATTCTTGCCGCATTCGTCTTTTTTCCCGACGTGCGGCGATGGTGGGCGTCTTGGAAGGAGGCGTTTTCTCTTTTGGGAGAGATGGGCAAATTCGACGCGGCGCTTCTGGCGGGAATCGCTTTTTTGTTGACGACTTCCTTTTTGACATCTCTCGCACCGCCGGTTGCTTTTGACTCGCTGGTTTATCATTTCACGCTGCCGAAAGCCTATTTGCAGATGGGGAGAATAGCCTATCTTCCTCAGTTGATGTTTTGGGGCATGCCCCAGCAAATTGAGATGCTTTATACCGCAGCGATGGCGCTTGGTGGCGTTGAAGCCGCTGCGGTGTTGGGGTGGGGAATAGGTGTTTTTGCGTTGATGGGGCTGTGGGCTTTTTTGGCTTCGAGTTTTCGTCCGCGCGTCGCATGGACGGCTGCCGCGGCCCTTTTCGCGGGGTACACGCTCCCCGCGTCGCTTTCGTGGGGATATGTGGATTGGGCGACTTTTCTGTGGGGAACAGCGGGGTTTCTTTCTTTCGTTTTCTGGCAAGATACGCGTGAACGAAAATTCTTGATTTTGCTGGGGCTTTTCTCCGGTTTCGCGTTGGGGACGAAGTATACTGCCGCGCTTCTCCTGCTTTTTTCTGTGACGGCGGTTTTGGCGGATGGGATTCGACGAAAGACGGAAAAGGGGACTCTCTCGAAAGAGATTGGCTTGCTTCTCCTCGTTGCCGGGATAACGGTTTTTCCTTGGCTTGTGAAAAATTGGGTCTGGACGGGAAATCCTGTGTATCCGCTCCTCTTCCCCTCCGGGGCGATGGATAGGTGGCGTTTGCGCTATTACGACGCGCCTGCATGGGGAAATTGGATGGATGTTTTCCTCTTGCCGCTGCGTGCGACTATTTGGGGCGTCGAGGGGAAGGTCGGGTATTCCGCTTCGATTGGCGCGCTGCTTTTGGGGTTTTCCGCGGCATCTTGGGTTTTCTGGAAGGAGCGTTCTCCTCGTCAGCGTCGAATTCTTTCTTACGCGGCGGGGTTCGTTTTTCTTTCCCTTTTCGTTTGGGCGGTTGCCGGTCGTTCCTCGATGCTGCTGCTGCAAACGCGGCTTTATCTCGTTTTCTTCCCTGCGTGGGCGATTTTGGCGGGAGCGGGCTTCGACGCGCTGTCCCGTTTAGAGACGGAGGCGATTCGTTTCGGCTTCATTCTTTCGGCGCTCTTCCTTTTTTCTTTTGGGCTGAATCTTTACGAAACGGAATCCGCTTTCGTCACGCGCGGCGTTCCCTCTTATCTTTTTGGACGGATTTCTGCCGAGTCGTATCGTCAAAGGACGACGGGAGCGTATGAAGAGGCGCTCTCTTGGATGGAGGAACTTCCCGCCGATTCTTCTGTGCTGATGTTGTGGGAGACGCGTTCTTTTTCCTGTTTTCCGCAATGCGAACCGGATGAGACGATTGACCGATGGTATGATGCGGTCCATCGGTACAATACTTCGGAGGATATCTTGGACTCGTGGCGCGAGGAGGGGTATGATTATCTTCTCGTTGCTCGTTGGGGAGCGGAGTTTATCCGTGAGCATGATGATAGAATCTCTTCGGAGAATTGGGCTGCGCTGGAGTCTCTTTTGAGCCAACTTCCTTTGGTGGAGGAGAGTCCCGGCGCTTATGAACTCTATCGCTTGACCCCGTAAGACATTGTGCGCGTTTTAAGGAGTGATGTATGACTGCAAAAGTGATTTTGAACCCTTATGCCGCTCGTTGGAGTGCGCAAGAAAGATGGGAAGACGCGGCGGCCGCGTTACGCGCGGCGGGCGTGGATTTCGAGGTCGTTGTTTCGGAACGCCGGGGGCATTGTACCGAGTTGGCGGCGCAGGCGGTGCGGGATGGATTTTCGCCCATCATCGCTGCCGGCGGTGACGGGACGATTGGCGAGGTCATCAACGGAATCTTTCAGGCGACCCCGGAGGGCGGGACGCTGCCTCCGTTTGGCGTTTTGCCGCTGGGGACGGCGAACGATTTGGTCTGCAATTTGGGACTCCCGACGGAATTGGAGGGCGCGGCGAAAGTGATTGCCGAGGGGAAGACGCGTCTCATGGATGTAGGCATGGTGAACGGACGATATTTCGCGAATAATTCCGCATTGGGCTTGGAACCCTCCGTCACGCTGATTCAGCAAAACATGACATGGGCAAAAGGGATTTTCCGGTATCTCCTCGCGGCGATGACGGGCATCATGCGAAACAAACATTGGAACGGCGTCGTCGAATGGGACGATGGCCGCTATGAAGGCCCGCTTACTTTGGTGACGGTAGGAAATTGTGCGCGTACCGGCGGTTTGTTCTACATGACGCCGCACGCCGACCCATTCGATGGAAAGTTGACCGCGACGTATGGATTCCGTCCAACGCGTTGGGGCGTCTTTACGCTTTTGCCGCGCGCGATGAAACCGGACGAAGGGAATTACGTTGAATCCGAGGAGATGCACGAAATTCACTTTACTTGGATGAAAATCCATTTGGAAAACCCGACCCCCGCGCACGCGGATGGCGAAATCTTTTCGGAAGCCATCTCCGAATTGGAATACCGCGTCTATCCGGCGAGGCTGCCTATTTTGATTTCTTCTTAATCCTGAGGAGACAGGGATGACCGATTTACTGTATCTTACCGATAGTTATTTGAAATCTTTCGAAGCGGAAATCCTTTCCGTGGATGCGGAGTCTCGTGCCGTCGTTTTGAATCGAACCGCTTTTTATCCGGGAGGGGGAGGGCAGCCCTGCGATGAGGGAATCTTGAAAGTGGGAGAGAAATCCTACCCTGTGGTGAAGGTAAAGAAACGCGGCGGGGAGGTTCTTCACTTTCTTGGCGGAGACCAGAGTCTCCCCTCCGAGGGCGAGGCGGTCGAGGGCGTTTTGGACTGGGAGCGGCGTTATCAATTGATGCGGACGCATACCGCCATGCACATCCTCTGTGGCGTCGTCTTTCGAGATTATGGCGCGCTGGTGACGGGCGGGAACATGGAACCATTGAAGGGGCGCATGGATTTCGAGTTCGAAACGATGCGGAAAGAATTGGTCGCGGAGATTGAAGCCGCAATCAACGAAGAGGTGAAAAACGCTCGCGACGTGCTCGTGAAAATCCTTCCGCGCGAAGAGGCGTTTCAAATCCCCGATTTGATTCGCACGAAAATCAATCTTCTGCCGGAGGGGATTACGGAAGTCCGCACCATCGAAATTGTGGGATTGGATCTTCAAGCCGATGGCGGTACGCATGTGCGCAACACCTCGGAAGTTGGCGTTCTTCGTGTGACGGATTACAAATCGAAAGGGAAAATCAACAAGCGGATTTATCTCGAAATTTCCGATTGAAGATGGAGGCGCATTGTTGCGGCAAAAAAAGACTTACTACGCGCTTTCTCTTCTCGTTCTGCTGATTGTCGCATTGCTGGGCGGATTGTTTTTCGTGAATCTCCGCGTCGCGTCGCGTGTCGGCGGCGGGGAGGCGCTGCTCGTCCCTTGGAAGGCGTCGAGGGCTTTTCTTTTCGAGGGGCGAAGCCCCTACGGAGACGCGGTCGCCCGTGAGACGCAAATCCTTGTGTATGGGCATCCGGCGCGAGAGGGCGATTATCCGTATCGGCTGAATGTTCCGTTCTATCTTCTCTTTTTCTTTTTCCCGCTCGCGTTCTTTGAAAATTTTCTCCTCGCGCGGGCAGTTTGGTTGACCCTTGCCGAACTTGCCCTCGCGGCGACTCTCTTCTTCAATCTTCGGTTGGTTTCGTGGAAGCCGTCGCGTGCCTTTTTCGTTCTCCTCGCGCTTTTCATGCTTGGCGGCGTGTATGCCTCCTATGCGCTTTTCACCGGCACGTCGGCGATTTTCCTCTCTCTTCTGTTTTCTGCCGCGCTCTTTGCTATCCACGAAAAACGCGATATGCTGGCGGGCGTCCTCCTCGCGATGACCTCGATGAAATGGGAGATGACCGCGCTTTTCCTTCTTTTCGTTTTTTTGTGGATGGCTTCTCATCGCCGCTGGGACTTTTTCACCGCGTTTGCCATGATACTTTTCCTCCTTTTGGCGTTCTCCTTCGTTCTCGAACCTTCGTGGTTTTTCCCCTTTTTACGCGCGTCCTATTTGGATGTGCAAGCGCGGTTTGCCGTTACCTCTTCCCTCTTCGGCGTTTTCGCGAAGATGAATTTGCGGCGTCCGCTTCTTTTTTCAAGGATTGTCGAGGGATTCGCCGCGCTGATTCTTTTCTTGGAATGGCGCGCGGCGCGTGGAAAGGGATTCCGTCATTTCCTTTGGGCCGCCGCGTTGACGTTGAGTCTGCTCCCGTTTTTCGGCATTTCTTTTTCCCCGGCGGAATACGTCTTCCTCTCCCTCCCGTTGATTCTCGTTTTCTCGGTTGCCTCTTCTCGCTGGTCTCGTCTGGGGTTTTGGGGAGGCATTCTCGCACTGCTTTTGCTGTGGTTTCCCTTCTTGCCGAAAATCTCATCGGAGCCTTATCTCCGAGATTCGTTGTTTTTGCCTCTTCCGCTTTTCCTTGTGCTTTCCCTCTACTGGGTGCGCTGGTGGGCAATTCAGCCTCCGCGCGTCTTTGCTGATGCTTTGATGGAGTTTCGCAAAAAATGAAAAAACGAGCGTATTTCATTCTTTTCTTGCTTGGCTTTGCGATGATGTTCGTCGTGCTCCATTTCCGTCCCGGAAGCGGCTACATGGATTCGGATTATTACTATGCCAACGCGCTGCACATCGCGGAGGGAAAGCCTCTCGAAGAACCCTTCTTGTGGAATTATCTCGATTCGCCGGAAAAACTTCCGCACCCCGCGTTTGCGTATTGGATGCCGCTGAGTTCTTTCATCGCCGCGCTGGGGATTTGGCTTTCCGGGCATGCGACGTATTTCGCCGCGCGGATTCCGTTTTTCGTCTTGGCGGCATTGGTCCCGCCACTGACGGCTGCGCTTTCGTATCGCATCACCTCGCGCCGCGATTTTGCATGGGTCGCGGGCGGGTTGGCAGTTCTTTCGGAATACTACGCGCCTTTTCTCTCCGCGGTGGACGCGGTGGCGATATATATGCTGCTGGGCGGCGCGTTTTTCCTTCTTTTGACCTTTCGCCGCGACGCGTGGAAATCTTTTCTCTTGGGGGTACTCGTGGGGTTGATGCACCTTTCCCGCGCGGACGGCGCGGTATGGGGAATCGTCGCGGTGGCGGCGATTTTCTGGCAAACCCGCGAGGACTCAGCCGGATGGCGTGAATTTCTGAAACGATTTTTTCTTCTCCTCTTTCCTCTCGCGGCGGGGTATGTGTTGGTGGTTGCCCCTTGGTTCTATCGAAACTGGAGAATTTTCGGCACGATACTCTCTCCCGCCGGAAGCCGCGCGTTGTGGCTCACCTCGTATAACGAAACCTTCGTGTATCCACCGGAGAAGTTGACCTTTGCGTATTGGTTTGCTTCGGGTTGGAAAGAAATCCTGGGGAAGAGGCTTTGGGCGTTAGGCGTCAATCTCGAAACCGCGCTTGGGGTACAGGGAGGAATTGTCCTCTTTCCGTTGATACTCCTTGCGGTTTGGGAATTGCGCCGCGATATTCGGGTCCGAGTAGGGATTTTTGCTTGGGCGCTGACTCTTTTCATTATGACGGTTGTTTTCCCCTTTGCCGGGACGCATGGGAGTTTTCTACATTCGGGGTCTGCGTTGCAGCCGCTTTGGTGGGCGATTGCGCCGCTGGGCTTGGATAAAATTGTCGTCTGGGCGGCGCGCCGCCGAAGGTGGCGGATTCCGCAGGCGCGAATCGCATTTCAGGGAGAACTTCTTTTTGTCGCGGCGCTGCTGACGTGGGTTATCCTCGCGGGCGCGCTGGGGAGTTTGACCGCGCGGCGCGTTTTCTGGGGGGATACCGAAGTCCTTTATCGCAACGTAGAGTCTTTTCTCGTTGCGCGGGATGCATTGCCGGAGGAGGTTGTCATTGTCTCGAATCCGCCCGCGTATTACACGGCGACGGGGCGCAGCGCGATTGTCATCCCCGATGGTGACGTGGATACCGTTTTGGCGGTCGCGCGGCGGTATCATGCCTCTTATTTGATTTTGGAAAAATCATCGTTGCCGCGAGGGATTAAGCCGATTTTCGATTCTCCCGAGTCTTTCCCTTCGCTTCGCTATCTTGGAGATGTCAATGAAACTACGCGAGTCTTTTATATCCTGGATCCATAGAGAAAACGTCCGCCGCGCGTTTTGGCTTTTTTTGCTCTCTTTCTTTTCTCTCGGTGTGTATCTTTTGCTCAGCGCGCGGCTTTACCGCGTTGGCTTTCCTTTAGATGATTCGTGGATTCACCAAACTTACGCGCGTACGCTCGCGTGGAGAGGAGAATGGGCTTTTCTTCCGGGGAAGCCCTCGGGAGGCTCCACCTCTCCGCTTTGGACGGCGCTTTTGGCGGGAGGGTATCTCTTACGCCTTGCGCCTTATCTTTGGACCTTCTTTTTGGGCGGTCTTCTTCTTTGGGGACTTTCTCTTTTGGCAGAGAACGCGGCGCGTCGCAGTCCGACGTATCGCAAAGCCTCTTTTCCTTGGGTAGGTATCTTTTTTGCGTTGGAGTGGCATTTGGTGTGGGCGGCTGCTTCCGGCATGGAAACGATTCTCTTCATGGTGCTTGTGTCGGCGGTGCTTTTTTCTCTTTCCGCGAAAAATCGGAATTCGGCGTTGCTGGGCGTGTTGACGGGGCTGAGTTTGTGGGTTCGACCGGACGGCATTACGTTGGTTGCGCCGGTTCTTTTCGTCATCTTTTTCGAGAAAAAGCCGCTCCGAGACCGATTTCGCTCGATGGGGAGTTTTTTGCTGACGGTCGGGATTTTCTTCGCGTTGTATTTGCTCTTCAATTTGATGTTGGCGGGAGAACCTTTCCCGAATACGTTTTACGCGAAACAGGCGGAATACGCCGTCTTGCGGCGTTTCTCGTTGTGGCGACGTTTTGGGAGGGAGTTCTCTCCTTTGCTTGTCGGCGCGGGAATCGTTTTGTTCCCCGGTTGGATTTTCGCTTTTTCGCGCGCGATCCGTTTTCGAGATATTCCGACTATCGCCGCTGCGCTTTGGGTGGCAGGGTATGTGTTGATGTATGCGTGGCGGCTGCCGGTGGTGTATCAACATGGGCGCTATGTGATGCCCGCGATGCCTGCTTTCTTTTGGTGGGGAATGGATGGCTGGCGGTATTTTTCTTTGCGGAGGAAATTAAACGGAACATGGCGTTTTGCCGGGTCGCTTTTGCTAGCCGGAATCACGTTGACGTTTTGGGGCGTCGGCGCTAAGGCGTACGCGGAGGATGTCGCTTTTGTCGAAAGCGAGATGGTAGAGGCATCCAAATGGATCGCCTCGAATCTTCCTCCCGAAGAATTGGTCGCGGCACATGATATTGGCGCGCTGGGGTATTTCGGTCAACACGAGATTTTGGATTTGGCGGGGTTGATTTCGCCGGAGGTGATTCCATTTTTGGGAGATGAATCCCGTTTGGCGGTTTATTTGGATGAACACGGAGTGGATGCGGTGATGACCTTTCCTTCGTGGTATGAGTCGCTGATGCGGGATTCTACGCTTCTGTATCAGACCAACGGGAGTTTTTCGGTGAAGATGGGGGGCGAGAATATGGCGGTGTATTCTTGGAGACGTTAAATTGCCCGTTGGAAAGACCTGTGCTATACTCTTTTGGACGCTGAAATCGAGAGACTTATGGCAGATAAAATTCGTTTAGTCGTTGTTGATGATCATCCTTTGTTTCGGCAAGGGGTAATAGACGCGCTTTCTCTTGAGCCTGATATGGAAGTTGTGGGGCAGGCTTCACGAGGGGATGACGCGCTGGAGATTATTCGCACGTTACGCCCGGATGTGGCAATTCTTGATGTCAATTTGCCCGGACTCAATGGGCAGCAGGTGACGCATCGTGTGGTGCAGGAGCGAATCCCGACGAAGATTTTGCTCCTGACCGGATACGATGACCTCGAGCAGGAGATTCACGCTGCGCTGGCTGGCGCTTCTGCATATTGTGCGAAGGATGTCGCGCCTCCGCAGTTGTTGAAAGCCGTCCGGGAAGTCGCGAATGGAAAGTATGTCATCCACGAGCAGGTTTTTACGCGCGCGGAGTTGGATCGCTGGCTGGATAAACAAATCGAGGGGGCGAGGCGTCCATATAGCGAGCCCGGGACGCCGTTTCATCCTCTTTCTGCCCGCGAGATGGAAGTCCTTTCTTGTGTGGTGCAGGGGATGAGCAACAAAGAAATTGCCGGAATTTTGGGCATTAGTCACCAGACTGTGAAAAATCACGTTACCTCGATTTTGAGAAAATTTGGGGTGGAAGACCGCACCCAGGCGGTTGTTTATGCGTTGAAGCGCGGATGGGTGCAACTTTATGACAAAGATGAAGAATCGCAGGAGTAATGTATGATGTCTTCTCAAGATACCGCTCACGCTGCAAATGAAGAATTGGCTCTGGACCTTCAAGCCGAGTTGGAGGAAACGGAGCAGAATCTCAAAGAAATTACGTTGATGATAGAACAAAGCCAAGGGGAGGTGACGAAACTGACTCAGCGAAACGCTGCGATTACTTCCCATCTTCAACAGGTGCAATCGGGCGGTGGAAATGTGTCGCTGGAAGAGTTGAAACTGGCGTACGGCTCCGCGTTGGACGCACAGCAGCGTCTTTTCGTCATGCGCGGACAATTGGAGAAACTCCAAAGCGACAAGATTCACTTGGAGCGGTACAAGAAATTGTTGGAACAAGCCATTCAGATGGATTCTCGTGGGGGCGGGGGTTCTTCTGTCGGAGGTAGTACGCAGCACGGAAGCCTGGAAAGCGTCGAGATGATTGTGAACGCGCAAGAGGCAGAACGTCAGCGGTTGTCGCGTCAAATGCACGATGGCCCTGCGCAAGCGCTTTCCAATTTCATTTTGCAGACGGAAATTGCCATGCGCCTCTTGGATGTTGATCCCGAACAGGCGCGGGACGAGTTGCGCAGTCTCAAAGGGTCTGCGATGAGTACCTTCCAAAAGGTGCGGAATTTCATCTTCGAACTCCGCCCCATGATGTTGGATGATTTGGGGCTTGTTCCGACGATTCGGCGATATGTCGAGAATTTCAAAGACCAGATGGGCTTGGAAGTGAATCTCAACATCTCCGGCACAGAGCGGAGGTTGGAGCCTTATCTGGAGGTGATGATTTTTCGCGCTTTGCAGGAATTATTGGGCAACGCGGCGCGGCATAGCCAGGCGACTTCTGTCAAAGTGCATGTGGATATTGGCGAAGACAAAATCCGTGTCAGTGTAGACGATAACGGAAAAGGATTCGATACGGATGTTCTTCGAAAAGAGCATAGCTTGGGGTTGAAACTCATCAAAGAGCGCGCGGAAATGCTCGGCGGAGAATTTCAAGTAGACAGTGCCATTGGAAAGGGAACGCGAGTGACTTTTTCCGTCCCGGCAGCGGTAGTATAGACAATGTTACATTTTCGTAAAAATTACATATTTGTAAGCGGTAGTACCCTTCTCTTACTTGACTTTTGTAGGATGAATTCTTTATAATGGAGTTGCCTTTGGCAGTCGCCGAAGAGATTTGTTGGAAAGGAGGTAAATCTTATGTTGTTCGCTCCGAAAGAAAAGGGCCAGGGCTTGGTTGAATATGCGTTAATTCTTGTTTTGGTAGCAGTCGTCGTAATTGCTGTTCTGATGCTTCTTGGTCCGATGATCGGTAACGTCTTTAGCAAAGTTACGACCGAACTTTCGTAACTGCTTTGTTACCCGTCTAACACAAAAAGTGGGACTCTGTGCTACAGAGTCCCACTTTTTCCTACTATATTCCTACCATCAGCATTCATTTTTCCTGTATAATTTGTATTGTGTTTATAAACTCAGATTTTAAGGTGGCTAAGAAAGAGAGGAGTGCCCTATGCGTCGCGGACGAATTTTCATTTACTTGGCGCTAATCTTGTTGGTTGCGTTGGCGGCGGTTTTTCTGATTATGAAGAAAAATCAACCGGTAGAACCGACCGC
Organism: uncultured Anaerolineaceae bacterium; assembly: GCA_964505165.1. GTDB lineage: Bacteria > Chloroflexota > Anaerolineae > Anaerolineales > Villigracilaceae > CAZDGZ01. The sequence continues at coordinate 19,649 of CAZDGZ010000009.1, forward strand.
CGAAGTTCCAGAGGCAGCGCCTTTGGTTCATGTGATTGTAGCCGGGCAGAATATCAATCAGGGAGAGCCTATCACAATGGATAAGTTAGATACGGAGACGGTGGCTCTTCCTCCTGATAAGGTTGCCTCGGTGATGTTCCGAGCGGAGGAAATTGACCAAGTTCTCAATCAGGTCGCGAAATATCCAATCCCTCAAGGCGTCTTGATTACTCGACCGATGCTTGCCGGTTCTGCGTCCGAAATTTTGACGGCGGGTCCTCCTGTTGCAAGTAAGATTCCTCCCGGAATGACCGCGATTGCAGTTCCCATTACGCGCCTTTCCTCGGTTGCGTATGGCGTGATGGATGGTGCTCACGTCAATGTGATTGCCTGCTTCCTGTTTGTGGATGTGGATCCTTCTTTCCAGAGCGCGCTTCCCGATAACATTGTGACGGTTTCCGGTGCGGGTTTCGTAGAGGGCAAACCTCCGATTTTGACCGCAGGGGTAGGTGAGACCGGAGGAGGCGAGGGAGGCGGTGTCACTGCGCCTCAGGGACGCGCGGAAATGGATCAATCGCTTCAACAACCTTTTTATGTCGTTCCTTCCGAACAGCAGCGTCCTCGCCAGGTTTGCCAAATGATTGTTCAGGATGTGGTGGTGTTGCATCTGGGAGATTTTTCTCAGACGAGTGAAGGAGGACAGAATACGGAAGAAGGAGAAGGCGCTCCTCCGGCGGAAGGTGGGGAGGAAACCGCTTCCGTGAAACCGGATTTAGTCTCCTTAATTGTGTCTCCTCAAGATGCCATCACGTTGACCTATTTGATGTATAGCAACGCGAAATTGAATCTGACGTTGCGCCGCACCGATGATGCCTCTTTGATGAATACCGAAGCCGCAACGCTTCAATATGTCCTGAGCCAGTACGCTATTCCGGTTCCGGCAAAACTTCCGTATGCGATGGAACCTCGCGTAGACCAGTTGCGAGAACCGTTCCTCCCCAATGATATGATGGTTGCTCCGCAACAATAACCTAGGGAGAATATAAACCAATGCCTGCGAGCGAGAAATTCCGCGTCCTTATCGTGGACGATATTGCAGAAACGCGCGAAAACGTGCGCAAATTGCTACAATTCGAAACAGATGTAGAAGTCGTTGGCGCCGCGCGTAGTGGACGTGAGGCGATTCGCTTGTCCGAAGAATTAGAGCCGGATGTTGTCTTGATGGACATCAATATGCCGGATATGGACGGAATCTCCGCGACAGAAGCCATCCGCCAGAAACGCCCGTTTATTCAAGTGGTTATCCTCTCTGTTCAGGGGGATCAAAATTATATGCGTCGGGCGATGCTTGCGGGTGCGAGAGATTTCTTGACAAAACCTCCGATGGGAGATGATTTGATTTCCGCTATTCGGAGAGCGGGCGCGATGGCGCATCAGGAACGAGCGAAAACGATGCAAACGGGAACCCCTGTCACGAAAGACGGGCTTCCCTCCGTTCCCGGACTTTCTCCTGTTTCTCAAGGAAAGGTCATCGCGGTCTATAGCCCGAAAGGCGGCGTAGGTACGACAACGGTGGCGGTAAATCTCGCATTGGTTTTACATAACGAAGAAACGAAAGCCGTTGTGGTAGATGGAAATTTGCAGTATGGCGATGTGGCAATTTTCATCAACGAACAAGGAAAGAATACGATTTTAGACCTTGCCCCTCGCGTGGATGAGTTGGACCCGGAAATCGTCGGGGAGGTTATGGTCAAGCACAATAAATCGGGGCTTCATGTTCTTGCCGCCCCCTCTCGTCCCGAACAGGCAGAAAATGTCTCCGGCGACCAGTTCCAAAAAGTCATCGAATACTTGCGAGGGCTTTATGCCTATGTCGTGATTGATACGGTCTCGATGCTGGATGACATCACGTTGGCTGCGATTGATTCCAGCGACATCATTTTGCTGCTCACGACGCAAGATATTCCTACCATCAAGAACGTGCGCCTCTTCCTTGACTTGATTTCATCGCTAGGCGTGGAAAAGAATCATATCGTCTTCGCGATGAATCGATACGATAAGCGGATTGGCATTACTCCTGAGAAAATAGGAGAAAACCTGAAGGTGGAAGTCGCTGCGGCGATTCCTTTGGATGAGAAAACCGTGATCCCCGCAGTGAATCGAGGAGTTCCCTTTGTCTTGGACGGCAAGTCTCGTCCCGCCTCGAAGGGCATTTTCGCCCTTGCCGAAAAAGTTCGAGAGCGACTCACCGCCCTCGAAATGGAAGAACTCGAGGCGCAGGTTTAGAATAGGAGCATGATATGTCGTTACTAAAACGATTGGAACAGGGACAAAGTGGGGGGACACCTCCCTCGACGCCTAGCAAACCTTCTCTTCCGCAGCAGAGCGGCGGGGATTCTTCCCGCTTAAGCGGTGCGTTACATGCTCGCCGTTCGAACGCTCCCAATACGGCGCCTCAGGTAGGGACGTATTACGACTTGAAGACGCGCGTCCAAAACAAACTTCTTGCCGAGTTGGATCCTTCGATGGATGTAACGAATACGGAAGAAGTGCGCCGAACGATTCAAGACCTTTTCGAGCAAATTCTTGCAGAAGAAAATATCGTCCTTTCTCGTCCCGAACGTCGCCGTCTTTTCGAGCAGATTACCGCAGAGATTTTGGGACTTGGACCTTTGCAGCCTCTTCTTGAGGATGAAAGTATTACGGAAATCATGGTGAACGGCGCAAAGAACGTATATGTAGAGCGCAAAGGGAAATTGCATCGAGTTCCTGTGACCTTCGAGAGCGATGAACATGTAATGCGGATTATTGACAGAATCGTTGCCCCTCTTGGTCGTCGTATTGACGAGGCAAGCCCCTATGTGGACGCGCGCTTGAAAGACGGGTCTCGTGTAAATGCTGTTATCCCGCCCATTTCTCTTGTTGGTCCTGTTTTGACCATTCGTAAATTTTCCAAAAACCCTATTACCGTAGAACAACTGGTTGAGTTTGGCTCGGTAACGCCGGAAGCACTGCAATTTTTGAAGGCATGTGTAGAATCTCGATTGAACATCGTTATCTCTGGCGGTACAGGCTCCGGTAAAACGACTCTGCTGAACATCCTCTCCAGTTTTATTCCGGGGGATGAACGTATCGTGACGATTGAGAACGCGGCGGAATTGCAGTTGCGGCAGGAGCATGTGGTTACCCTCGAATCTCGCCCTCCGAACATCGAGGGGCGCGGGGAAATCACAATCCGCCATTTGGTGATTAACTCCCTGCGTATGCGTCCTGACAGAATCATCGTCGGTGAGATTCGTGACGAGGCGGCACTGGACATGCTTCAGGCGATGAACACCGGTCACGATGGCTCGATGACGACCCTCCACTCGAACAGTCCGCGTGATACCCTCACGCGTCTGGAAACGATGACGATGATGGCAGGGATGGAATTGCCCGCCCGCGCGATTCGGGAACAAATTGCCTCGGCGATTGACCTTGTCGTTCATCAAGAACGTATGCGAGACGGCACGCGTAAAATCGTCAACATCACCGAAGTCAGCGGAATGGAAGGCGATGTCATTACGACGACGGATATTTTCGTCTTCGAGCAAACCGGTATGGAAGATGGAAAAGTCATTGGACGCCTTCGCCCGACAGGATTGCGTCCTGCCTTTATGGATAAAATCGAGGCGAGTGGCATTCATCTCCCGCCCTCTATTTTTGGTATTGGGCAACGGCAACGTTATTGAACTTAAGAAGTTAATTTTTGGCAAGGAAGCAGGTACTCGGTTATGACCCTGATTCTCATCGTTGGTGGCGCACTAGTTTTCATCTTGCTCATCGTGGGGATTGTAATCTCGGCAAATGCGGAACGCAATTTGGTCGAGGAGAGACTGGGGCGCTATCTTCAGGAGGAAACTTCCCTAAAAGACGAAAACGCGGAAGATACCTCCATGATTACGGAGTGGCTCAATCGCCGAGTTGAAAAGACTTCCTACGGAGATAAAATCAAACGAGACCTTGCGCGCGCAGATTTGAAGTTGAAGGTCTCGGAATATATTGCCTTGATTGTCATTGTGACTATCTCTATGGGCGGATTTACCTGGCTTCTTGGCGGACGAGATAAAATCTCTTTACTCATCGGGCTTGTAATTGGCTTCTTTTTGCCGGGGTTTTACGTCAAACGGCAGCAGAAGAAGCGTTTGCAAAAATTCAATGACCAATTGCCGGATATGATTAACCTGATGGTCAATGGTCTGCGAGCGGGGTATTCGACGATGCAGGCGATGGAAGCAGTGAGTAAAGAACTCCCTCCGCCGATTTCGGATGAATTCCGCCGCGTCGTACAAGAGATGCAATTGGGCATTCCAATGGAGCGCGCACTGGATAATCTTCTTCGGCGAATCCCCAGCGCAGACTTGGATTTCATGATTACCGCCATCAACGTACAGCGCGAAGTCGGCGGTAACCTCTCCGAAATTCTGGATACTATCTCGTACACGATTCGGGAACGTATTCGCATCAAAGGAGAGATTCGAGTCCTTACGGCGCAAGTGATGACCTCCGCGAAAATCCTTTCCGCGGTTCCTATTTTGCTTGGTATTTTCCTCTGGTTTTTCAATCGGGAATACATGGAAGGATTGTTCGACAATGGGCCGACTTGCGGTTTTGGCGCGCTTGGGGCAGCGCTCCTCTTGATTATTTTGGGATATGTCGTGATGAGTAAAATCGCGGATATCGAGGTGTAACGATGGATGCTGGTACTTCGACTTGGATATGGTGGGCTGTTGGCGGCGGCATTGTCGTCTTGGCTGGTGTCGTGGCGCTGATTATCGCGGGCGCAAAAGTAGGAGATGAGGAAGAAGGCGACCCGTTGATGGAGCGTCTCGCTCAAGTTGGAGAACGCGGCGACATCTCTTCTTTGGACGAATTGGAACTTTCTCAACCCTTCAAGGAACGCGTGATCTTGCCCTTCTTGCGGCGGGTTGGGGAACTTTCTGCAAAATTTACGCCGCAGAAAGTTTTGGAAGAAACCACGCGTAAAATCGAATTGGCGGGAAATCCGATGAACGTGGATGCCTCGACTCTTCTCGCTTCTCGCTTTTTCGTCGCGGCGTTTTTTGCGGGGTTTATCTTCCTGATTTCCAGAATTGCACCGTCTCCATGGCCTTTGAGCAGGGTGATTTTGCTGATGGCGATTTTCACCCTCTTGGGTTTCTTCTTCCCGCAGTTGTGGCTTCAAAGCAAAATTGACAAACGGCAGCACGATATTCGAAAAGCAATGCCGGACGCGTTGGATTTGCTGACCATCTGTGTGGAGGCAGGTTTGGGCTTCGACGCGGCGATGGCGAAGGTCAGCGAAAAATGGGATAACGAACTCTCGATGGCATTTGCTCGAACAATCCGGGAAGTCCAATTGGGAAAATTGCGCCGTGAAGCGCTTCGCGACATGGCAGATAGAATCGGCTTGCCGGAGATGACCAGTTTCGTCGCAGCGGTAATCCAGAGTGAGCAATTGGGTGTGAGTATGGCGAAGGTGCTGCGAATTCAATCGGAACAGATGCGAATCAAACGTCGCCAACTAGCAGAAGAAGCCGCACATAAAGCGCCTATCAAGATGATTATCCCGATGGCGTTTCTCACCTTTCCTTCGATTATGATTGTTCTTCTTACCCCTGCTATTCTTCGCCTTGTAAAGAACTTCAAAGGAATTGGCTGATTTCCCAGAAAGAAAATGACCGCGACAACATGGGGCTATCGGGCATACCGAAGCCTGTGGGTAGGGCTGGATTGGTTGTATCCGCCTGTTTGCGGGGGATGTGGACGAGATGGATACCGATGGTGTCCGAGTTGTCAGCGCGACCTCCTGCCGATTTCACCTCCGTTTTGCCGCATTTGTGGACTTCCCTTGGAAGAAGATGGGGTATGCCCTCGCTGCCAAGAGTCGCCGCCCGCGTTTTCCCAATTACGTTCTTTGTTCTCCTTCGAGGGCGCATTGCGTCGGGCGATGCACCAACTGAAATATCAAGGTGAAATCGGATTGGGCGATTCGCTCGCCGCATTGATGATTCCTTTTGTCGAAAAACTGGATTGGGAAGTCGAACTTCTCGTCCCTGTGCCTTTAGGCAAAAAACGAAAAGAGGAACGCGGGTATAATCAAGTAGGGTTGTTGGCACGCCCTCTTTCGCTGGCAATGGGATGGAAATACCGTCCCCGCGCACTCTCTCGCACGAGAGAAACGCGTTCGCAGGTAGGGCTTTCTGCGGAAGAACGCCGCGAAAATATGAGGGATGCCTTTACCGCCCGCGTGAAATCCGTGCAGGGTCGTCGCGTCCTCGTGATGGACGATGTTGCCACCACAGGCGCAACGCTGGATTCCTGTGCGAGAGCATTACTCGAAGCGGGAGCGCGCGAAGTCTATGCGCTCACTCTGGCAAGAGCATTACCCCATCATGGCTTGACCGTCGCGTAAATTTCGAACAGAACAGGAGGTTCTACATGGCGCATCAAGTGAAAGTTTTTGGCAAAAATATGGAAGTGACGAATCGCATCCGCGACTATGTCACCAAAAAGGCGGAAAAACTCTACCGCCTTTTGCGAGAAACCGAGGAAGTACGCGTAGACCTTGCCTATGTAAAATCCGCGCGCAGTGCCGCAGATAGACAAGTTGCCCAAATTACCCTCCGAGGCAAAAAAGCCCTCCTTCGTGCAGAAGAACGAGCGGATGACATCTTTGCCGCCTTTGACGCGTCGCTGGACAAAATGCAGCGGCAAATCGAACGCTATAAAGGCAAACACTATCGCGGGCGCGGCGACGGGCGTTCCGCATCGGATTTCGTCGAAGCGCCCCTCGAAGACGAAACCGAAGAAGAAATTATCGTCCGCCGAAAGCGATTCCCGCTTTACCCCATGAACGAAGCCGAAGCGGTAGAGCAGATGAACCTGCTGGGACATGACCAGTTCTTTATCTTCTACAACGCCGACACAGACTCCGTCAACGTCCTCTACCGACGGCGAGACGGCTCCTATGGGCTGATTGAACCCTACATTGCCTGAAGTTTGCCGATTCTCCCAAACCCTTTGACTGGCTCGCCAATCGGCAGCCAGTCTTCTCTTTCTCAGGAAAAAAGATGAACCCCGATTTCGATGACCACCTTACCGAACGCGATCTTGCCGAAAGCGGCATAGACCACGATGCCATAGAAAAAGCCGTTCGAGAGATGCTCCTCGCTTTTGGAGAAGACCCCGAACGGGAAGGGCTTCGCCGAACACCGCTTCGCATAGCCAGAATGTATGCCGAACTCCTCGCGGGCTATACCACAGACCCTGTCCGCCTCGTCAACGACGCCCTCTTCGATGTCAAATACGATGAAATGGTCATCGTGCGCGACATCGAATTTTACAGCCTCTGCGAACATCACATGCTTCCCTTCATGGGGAGGGTGCATGTCGCCTACATCCCGGATGGCAAAGTCTTGGGCATTTCCAAAATTCCGCGCATTGTAGATATGTTCGCCCGTCGTCTTCAGGTGCAAGAACGCATGACGCGGCAAATTGCCGATTTCATCCGAGATTTGCTCAAACCGCAAGGGGTCGCGGTCGTTGTGGAAGGATTACACCTCTGCATGATGATGCGCGGCGTCCAAAAACACAATGCCCGCATGACCACCTCGGCGATGCACGGCGCGTTCCGAGCGAATTTGGCGACTCGTCAGGAATTTCTGGATAACATCTCCCGAGGCGCTTCTCCCTTACAGATATAGCCTCGCGCGCGCCCTTCCGCCTTCGTCCCGTTTAAGGACGTTCAATCTCCACCCCGACGGAATCGGCAAACGGCACCGCCCCGGGCTTTTCCACGCGGATGCGCACCTTTTGCACCCTCGGCATATTCAAGCAGCGTTCTGCCAGATATGCCGCGAGGGCCTCGACGGTGCGAAAAGAACTTTCTCGGACCGCCGCGCGGAGCATCTCCGCGGCGGCGGCGTAATCCACCGATTCCTCGACGGAATCCTCCTCCGCTGCCGGGCGTGTATCCACGAAGAGCGTCGCGTGGACGAGAATTTCTCTCGGCGCGTTACGTTCTCCTTCGTATACGCCTAAAATACCATGTGTGTGTAAGTTCTGAATAAATATCTTATCCATAGGGGTAGTTTATCACGCCTCCTGATACCTGCTCTTGAGACTTCTTCTCGTTAAGGTCTTTCGAGAATGAAACTTTGTTGTAAATTCAATCATCCTATGCTATCCTAAAATCACGAGGCTCATGACCAGGTATTCTCACTACACGATTGATATCCTTGTTACCAGCATTCTTTCTGTCAGCGCGCAAGCATTTCTTTTGGTACCGCGTGAACAGGGAATGCTCACGCATGGGCTTTCTTACCCCCTTTTGGTGCTTTTTGCATTTCTATATCTTGTCGCGAGTTATCACCTTGCCTCCGCAATATTGCTGCGGAAGACAGAACGCTACTATCGCATTTCGCAATTAGTTTCAGCGATTTTGCTCGTCACCCTTGCGTTCTTTTACATTAGTGCGAAATTATATGCGGAAGCGTTATTGCTCATCCTTGTTTCCTTGGCGCAAGTTCTCGCCTCGAAAATTTTTGGAGATTCTTCCGAATCCTTTTACTTTCTTGCCATTCTCGTCAACGGAACCATTGGAGCGGCATTGCTTTTCTTTCCAAATATCTACATCCCCGCGCCGATACGAGTTCCCCATATGCGCTTTTTCCTTGTTCCCGGAATTGGCTTTCTTCTCTCCTCGTTTGCAGGAGGGTACGCATTTCTCAAATCTACGAGAAAGTGGGCGAGGAGAATTGTCCGCTTTACCGCGGTCCCTTGGTTTGCCTGGGCGGTTGCCTCGATATTGCCTCCCTTAGCGCTTCCCGTATTCATTCCCTCCTTTCTCTTTGCCGCGACTATTCTTTCCTCTCAATACATCCCTTGGGAGCGTGTCATCCTTCCAGAAGATGAGATGCTGGGGCATCTCGTTTATCCAAGAGTTCACGAATTAGAGGCACTTGCGCTCGCGTTTTTGACCTTTTTGCTCTATGTCAGCGAGCATCCTTTTGGAGGGGATACTGTTTTGGCGCGTGCCTATTTTTACGAAGGGCGCGCGCTTTCGTTTTTTATCTCTTTGGTATTGAGTTTTTTCATCCTTTACGGAACAGCGATTTTTCATATTGCAATCAATATGCTGATGGAGCAATCGCCGGTATCGGATGCGGAGGAGGAAAGACCTGATGAGCCGAAATCCGCCGAAGACGAAAACGATTTCTTTAGGAAAATTGCTCGATTGGTAGAGCCTTTTTTGAAAACGCACCAGGGCTTGCAGTCGAAAATCGTTTGGCAAGACAGACAGATTCGCCAACTCACGGCGCAATTAGAAGCCAAGAAAGCCTATGCGCGGCAAAGCGCCATTTTGCGGGATCTCCATGACCAACTTGAAACCCAATTGGATGAACCTGTTGCCGCCCAACTCGTCGCAAATGCGATGCAAAAAGCCTTCAAAGCGGAACTCGCGGCGGTGTTCATGTACGACGCCGAAACGCGGGAGGTCGTCGCACTTGCCGCGTCGGGGGAAAAACGCCACATTATTCCGGCAGGATATCGCCAAAGCATCCGAAAGGGGATTATTGGGCGCGCCGTCCGAACGCGCAAGACGCAACTCGTCAATAACACCTCCTTAGACCCCGATTATTTCTGCCTCCGAGACAAAGGTGCTCAGAGCGAGGTCGTCGTCCCTCTCATGTATCAGGGAAAAACGAGAGGAATCCTTTTGATAGATTCTGATCAGCCTCATGCTTTTACCCCTTCCGATGTCGAAACTATAGAAACCGCCGCGAAGGAACTCATCCGCACTTGGGAACAAGCCAGTTACGACCAACGGCTGACGATGCTGATTCAAGCCGGTATCATGCTTTCCGGCATCCTCGACCCGGAAGCCGCAATACAAGAAACGGCGACCATTGCCAGAAAAGCGTTACAGGCTCGCTTTGTGTTCGTTACCCTCATTGACCAAGACGGAAATTTCACGCGGATTGCTCATGTGGGATATGCCCCTCGTTTGTTCAAGGTTCTCAAGCAGGAGGTTGGCAATAACCCTCTCTTACGGACGGCGTTTAATGCCTCTTTCCCGTTTCGAGTTCGAGATGTTCACAAGAATAAATTGACCTCCTCCCTCGCATTGGATAACAGCAATCTTCGCAGCCTCCTCGTGATTCCTATCCGTTTACATGGGATGAATATCGGGACGATTCTCGCGTTTGGGAAGAGAGGAGGGCTTTTCTTTAGCGAAAAGGACGAGTCGCTTGCTAATTTGCTTTCTTCACAAGCCGGCGCTGCAATTGAAAGCGCGTGGCTCATTCAAGAATTACGCGGCACCGCTAAAAGCACGACGCTGCTTTATCAACTGAGTTTCAAGATTATTCAATCGAACACGTTGGAAGAAGCCGCTCGTATCATCATTGAGACCGCGCATCGTATGGCGAATACTGTCACGACCGGAATTATCCTCTTTACGCTGGATAAGGAGATTGAAACTGCCTTCGAGATGGATGAGAACGGGTTTCGGCGTCCGGGAACGGTTCCGATGGTTTTCATCGAAGAGACGCTTTCTACCGGAAAAACGATACTCGTCTCTACTGACCCGGAGACCTATCGTCTGTATGTGCCGATTCAAACGCCGCTGCGAAAATATGGCGTTTTGTGGATGTCTCTTCGAGAAACCGAACGAGAAATTTCAAGCCAATCCCCGACGCTCAAAACTCTTGCCAATCAAGCGGCGATTGCATTGGAGCGTTCTATTCTTCTTTCCGATTTGCGAGAACAAGCCGAGCAAATTCGCAACGCGTATCAGGAATTAGAGAATACCTACGACCAAACCCTTGCCGCGTTGATGTCTGCATTGGATGCGCGAGATAGGGAAACCGAGGGACATAGTTTACGCGTGAGCCGCATCGCGTGCGCGTTGGGGCAGGAATTAGGGCTGTCGCAGGATGAATTGAAATCACTGCGACGCGGCGCACTTCTTCACGATATTGGCAAAATTGGCATTAGCGATACGATTTTGCATAAAGCCGGACCGCTTTCCCCCGAAGAATGGGATATCATGAAGCAGCACCCCGACATTGGCGTCAAAATTGTGGAAAACATCCCTTTTTTGCATGATACGCTGCTCGTTATTCGTTATCATCAAGAACGCTGGGATGGGAGCGGGTATCCTGTCGGGTTGAAAGGGAAAGATATTCCGCTGGTCGCGCGGATTTTCGCGGTTGCAGATGTCTTCGACGCGTTGACGAGCAATCGTCCATATCGAGAGAAAATTTCTTTGGATGAAGCGTTAGAATATATCAAGGAACAATCCGGCACGCTCTTTGACCCTGACTTGGTTCAACTTTTCGAGAAATTGTATCGCGATGGAAAAATCGTGATTTAGTGTTTTCGTTTTTCTCAACCAGAGAAAGGAGAATACCATGAACGAAACGGCTCCTTTTCATTACCGAGATTTGCCTATTTTGCTTTGGCTCTTTGGGGTTGGCTTTCTCGTTGCGCTTGCCTACCTTCTTTTCCGATATGGCTTGAAAGGAAACGTGGGGCTTGCGATATTCTTCGCGATTTTTGGTATTTCTCTCCTTGCGTTTTCTTCCATCGTAGATATTTCCACGGACCCTATCGCGAGGAAGCTCATCATTTCCAAACGTTCGCTTCTCAAGCGCTCGCGGGAGGAAATCCCGTTTGAAGATATCCTCGAAGTTCGCGTGGATTCTCAATATAACAGCGATAACGGCGGCGCGACGTACCGCGTGGAGATTCTTCACAAAGATGGAAAAGTCTCGCCGCTTCACGCGTATTACAGCAGCGGGTACAGCGACAAACAAAACCTCGCGGATGCTATTCGCGAGGCAGTCGGACTCGCGCCGCCTCCCGAACCCGGAACGCCCTCCTCGGTGAAAGAAGGGGAAACCGATGGCGTTCATTGGAAAATAGAAACTTTTTCTTCGCCTTCGCAAACCATGACGCGGTGGTCTTCTTCCGATTTCGTCTCGGATGTCGAGCATTTTCTCTTGCTTTCGCAGAGAGTGCCCTCCGCATCGAAATTTCAACCTAAAGGGAAACTTGGGAAGAAGGTCAACACATGGGCGATTTCTCTTTTGAAGAAGTTTTTTCACTTCGATGAACTGGATTTCCCTAATTTGAAAAAGGTGACGGCGTATCCTCTTCCGCCTCGTCTCGAGGCGCAATTTTTCGCGCTGACGGATGATCCCGCGTATGCGCAGCGTCTTCTCATCCCTTGGGTGACGACTCCCCTCGCGGAGTGGTCGGAGCGGAATCCGATTCCCGATAAGAGCGCGGAGCAGACGCATATTCTCTTCAGCCCTCTCGCGTTGTATATTGTCACATTACGGGATATGGATATCGTTTTCGAAGAGGGGATAATTTCGCTGGGTGTGGAGTTGATTCGCGCTTTGCAGGGATAATCTTCCGAAACGGAGTCACGCGGCGGCGGAGGGCGTTTCTTCCGCATCTCAACGTGACTCTTTTCCCGTTCGCGGGGTTATAGTTTTGTCGGAGGGATTCCGATAAATTCTATTCTTTTCAAGGAGAGTTTCATGGGATTGCTGGATGGAAAAACCGCGCTGATTTTCGGTGTCGCCAATAAACGTTCGATTGCATGGGGGATTGCGCAGGCCTTTCATCGGGAGGGTGCGCGCATTGGGTTGAGTTACGCGGGGGAGGTGCTGGAGCGCCGCGTTTTCCCTCTCGCGGAATCCATCGGATGCGATTTCGTCGAGCCTTGCGATGTGACCCGCGACGAGGATATCGAAGCCGTCGCGCGGAAGGCGGAGGCGCGATTCGGAAAGATAGATATTCTCGTCCATTCTATCGCGTTTGCCAATCGGGATGAGTTGGGCGGTCCTTTTTACGAGACGACCCGCGAGGGGTTTCGTATGGCGCTTGATATCAGCGCGTATTCTTTCGTGGCGCTCGCGCGTGCCTTTCAGCCTCTTCTCAACGAGGGCGGCGCGATGCTTTCGATGACGTTCAGCGACGGCGCGACGCGTGTCGCTCCCCATTACAATGTGATGGGCGTCGCGAAAGCCGCGTTGGAGGCTGTGACGAGGTATCTCGCGTATGATTTCGGCGCGCAGGGCGTCCGCGTGAACGCGATTTCGGCGGGCCCGATTCGCACGCTCGCGGCGGCGGGGGTGAGCGGCTTCAAAAAAATGCACAAAGCCTTTACCTCCTTTGCGCCGCTCCATCAACCGGTGACGATTGAAGACGTGGGCGACGCGGCGGTTTTCCTCTGTTCCGATATGGCGTCGAAAATTACCGGACAAATTCTCTTCGTGGATTCGGGGTATACGATTATGGGCGTCCCCGTTTCGGAGGAGGAGGGGTGAGGGACGCGCGGCGGGCGAAGTTCGACAGCCGAGTATAATAGGAAGACCTAAATGTGATTTGAAGGATTATCTATGGAATACAAAGATGCAGTTGCAATTCTCAACCGCCATATTTTTGAGGGGGATAGGCGGAGTTTGCTTGAGAAGGTTGCCGAGCACCCGGAAAGATATATCGGATTGTTTCGCCCGACAAAACCGAGAGCAAAGTTGCTTCAAAATTTGCTGCAATCCCATGAAATTCGTTTTGGCGATGCGATGGAGGGTATTATCGAGTCAATTCTTGTTGAGGCTGGTTTTTCCCTTTTGCCGAAAACTTTGCAATCTCCAGGTGGAAATTCTTTGTCGTTAGACCAATATTTTACCGATGGGGAAACCTTCTTTTTTGTGGAGCAAAAGGTTAGGGATGACCACGACTCAACAAAAAAGCGAGGGCAAATTGGCAATTTTGCGTCCAAGTTAAATGTTCTCTATGAATCTCATGGGAATCACCTTGTTGGAATGATGTTTTTCATAGACCCTGATTTGGCAAAGAATAAAAATTACTATCTCCAGGAATTGAGTAATCTTAGTGAGATTTATGGGGTCGAGTTGTATTTATTCTATGGGCGTGAATTTTTTGAGTATTTGGGGATTCCCCATTTGTGGGATACGCTCATTGAATGGCTTAGAAAATGGAGGGCAGAATTGCCTGATTTTCCGGAAATTGACTTTGATTCTTCGCCCGACGAAAGTTATGAGGCAATTAAAACGATGAAGCCGTTACATTGGAAAAAACTTCTTGAAAATACTCAACTTTGGGAAGGTGGAATTCTTCGCGTTCTTTTTAGTGACGGCGAGACGCTGCGACTTGTTTTGGATTTCTTCTCGAAACAACAAACGCGACCCTATCAGCATTTAACTTTCTTGTTGAGAGAGAGAGTAGCAAAGTATT
>CAZDGZ010000010.1:0-32526 GCA_964505165.1 uncultured Anaerolineaceae bacterium
CCAGCACGTTCTCTGCACCCAGGGGATCGAGGGCTTCGCGGAATTTTCCGGCATTCTGCTCGATAATGCTGGTGAAGGGGATAACGTAAATCACCCGCCGCAGGCCATGCCGGACAGCATGGTTAAGCGCAAAAGCCATAGACGAGAAGGTTTTGCCACCGCCTGTGGGCACAGTGAGAGTAAAGAAACCCGGGTACAGAGAGGCCTTGTCCCGGCAGGCGTGCAAAATCTCGGTGCGTTTACGGTTGAGTTCGGACTGGGGTTTTTCAAAGCGTTGCAGGTAGGCGTTAAACTGGTCGGTCAGTTCCTGGATGCTGGCATGTTGGCCGCGCGGCTTCTCGCCGGTCATGTAGCGTTCAGTTTCCAGCCAATCGGCATCCACTAAGGCAGAAAAAAGCATCCGCGCCAAGAAGGAAAGTGAAAAACCGGGTTGAGATACTTCCTTGTCCCCAATCCGAAAACGTGCAGGTCGAATGCTTTTAGGAGTAAGACGCAATGCACTGATGTCAATTTCCTTTTGATAGGCACTGTAATCTTTCAGGTGTTTCTTTTCCCGCCTGGATAGCAACGTGCCTTCTCCTTCCATGTCGCCGAGACTGCCATAATCTGGCAGGCCGGTGTGATGCCCGGCGATGACAAATGAGACCAGTTCGGCCAGATACTTTTCCTGTCCATCAGGCGACAACTTGACGATTTCCCGTGCGCCAGCCGTCGCATGGTCAACGCGCCGCGGTGCGCCGCGCAGTCGCGCCTGAAATTCTTTCGAGTATTTACCAATATCATGCAGCAAACCAGCAGTGTACGCTAAATCAGAAAGTCCTGAAGGACGCGCCAATTCCGCCGCTAATTTCGCCGTGGCGGTCAAGTGATCTTTAAGCAATTGCCATTCTTCCTCATCTACATCTCGGCGAGAATGGGCATAATAACGAGGGCCGTCATTCAAGAATGCCCCAACCCCATATACCCGCGCCAATTTACGCGCCTCGCGCACCAATGCTTTCCGTAATTCCTCCGGCTCCAGCACTTCTACGTCGGCGCCCCAACCGCGAATCCAGGGGAGCATTTCCCGCCATTCGGCAATGGGGGCTTCCCAGATGCAGCCGCCGTCTTCGGTATCGGTCACATTTTCCAGCGGATGCCAGATACTTTCGCGCAAACGCCGCGCAGCGCGTTCAGAGGTGAAGCGCAGACGCACTGTCACCGGTTCGCCCTCTTTCGTCCAGATTCCCCAGGCGTGGCGCAGCAATTCTTGCTCGTCGAAATCTTCCGGGATGGTAAATTCCTCGCCGGAAACAAACGCCTCTTCAATGCGCTCAAGTTTGAAGGTTAGGATTTCTCTTCCGGTTTTGCTCCGTCCAATCAAATACACGCTGTCGCTCCACAGGGAAGGTTCTATCAAGTAAGGAGCAATCTCATGCCGACGAGGCTTAGATGCGGATAAACTTCGATAGGAAATTCGCAAAATCCTGCGTTCGTTCCAGGCTTCGGCGACCCGTTCGAAAATCTTGATGCGCTCCGGGGACGCCTGTTGACGCAGTATCGCTTCGGCAGTTTTGGTCAACTCTTCCATCATCGGCTGTTTGAGAGCAATTGCGAGTTTTTCCAATGCGTTCGCAACATGGGGCTGCGCCAAATGCGTTTGCTGCAAGGCACGACGCGCGGCAAGGTACAACGCCAATGCCTCGTTTCGGGTTACACGAATATTCGAAAGGTACGCGCCGCGGTCAATAACCCAGCGCCCATCCGCTCTTTTGATAATGGGGATTTCCCGCGAAAGTTCCCGACGATCTCGAAACACAACCGTTCTATCTACCCCCAGACGTTTTGCCATTTCAATATCGGTATACCCGTGCTGGTAATACAAACGTTCCATCTCGCGCAGCCGTTCCGCTTTCGTCATGCCTCTACTCATTCTTCATTCTCCTTCCTCGAAGAAATTGCACCCTGCATTTGCCTTCTTCACTATAGCATAAATGTCGCAAAATTCTGCAACATCTCGAAAAATTCCTTCACTTTTTGCGCCGAAACACCCACAGCCCGCCGCGCTCATCCTCGCTCAGCAAATAGCCGTGTTCTTCCAGTGTGGGCAATGAACGCGTGACTTGCGAGCGCGGCAATCCCAAAATCCGCGCAAGCGCGCCCGGCCGCTGCCCAGGATTTTCCTCTACCGCGCGGTAGATGGACGCCAATCGTTCTTTTTTCGGTCTTCTTGCCATACAGCACCTCCGTATTTTTTCTCCACCATAACGAAGGTGTGTTGCAAGTACAGCAACATGAATCCAAAAACGCCGACGGAAATTTCCGTCGGCGCTGTTCCTCAACAAACCAACACTCAAGAAAAACGTTCGAGGAAAGACTCCAGCGAAAAGCCGGAAAGGGAATCGAGGAGTAAATCCGGCGCGTCGAAAGAAAGTTGTTCGGTAATGGGGTTCGGCACAGCGACGACGTAGATGCCCGCGCGCTTTGCCGCCAAGACGCCGTTCGGCGAATCTTCGAAGACCACCGCTTCTTCTGCACGGACGTTCACCTTCCGCAGCGCCAACTCGTATAACTCCGGCGAGGGCTTCACCCTCGTCACATCTTCCGCGCAAAGTACCGTCTCGAACCAATCTCGCAGCCCCAAACGAGCCAAATGCCCATCCACCCACGCATGCGGCGAACTCGATGCAATCGCCATCTTCAAGCCGAGATGCCGCGCGTCTTGCAGGAGGTCGAGGACGCCGGGGAGAATCGGGTTTGCCTCGATGCGCGCGTCCGCTTCCGCGCGCCAACGCGTCAAAACGGAATCACGCGGAATTTCGAGTCCGGTACGGCGCTTCAAATCTTCCACCGGGTCGAAAGTCGCCGCGCCGGATCCGCCGACAATTTGTCCCCATGTTTGCACCGAGAGTTCACATCCGTATTCCGCATAAATTTCTTGCAGCACATCCAATTCCGGCGTTTCGGTATCCAGAATCAACCCGTCGAAATCGAAAATCAAAGCCTTCAGCATACGCGCTCCGTGAAACGAAACTCCCGCCGTTCTCGCGGCGGGAGCGAAAAAGCGAAAAAAGGGAGGGTTAGAAAAGTCTCATCACCGCCCGCGAAGCCCAATCGAAGAGCGGCGCGGGGACGAAACTGAGCAGCACGGTCAAGACCGCCATCGCGCCCCACGTCAGGTTCAGCCAGGATTCCGAAACCGGGCGCGGCTCGCCCTCTCGCATGTACATCACCACGACGACGCGGAGATAGTAGTATGCGGAAATCAGCGAGGTAAGGACGCCGATAATCGCGAGCCAGAAATACCCGCCCGCGATAACCGCGCGGAAGAGATAGAATTTTCCGACCAATCCGAGGGTCGGCGGGACGCCCGCGAGAGAAAGCATGAAGACCGTCATGGCAGCCGCCAGCGCCGGTCGGCGTCGTCCAAGTCCTGCGAAATCGGCAATCTCCAACCCGCGGCCTTCTTCCTTTTCCAATGCGACGACTACGCCCCACGAACCGAAGTTCGTCAACAGGTAGGAGGCAAGATAAAAGAGCGCCGAAGCCACCGCCACCGGAGCAACTTTCGGGTTTTCGTAGGTGACGAAAGCCATCAAGATATAGCCCGCGTGTGCAATGCTGGAATACGCCAGCATCCGTTTGATGTTCGTCTGCGAAACGGCGATGAGATTCCCCACAATCATCGTCAACGCGGCGAGAACCCAAAAGATGGGGGTCAGCGATGCGGCGACAGAGGAAAAAACCGTCGTAAAAACGCGGAGCAGCGCGGCGAACCCTGCAATTTTTGCACCGGCAGCCATGAAAGCCGTTACCGAGGTGGGCGCGCCATGATACACATCCGGCGTCCACATGTGGAAGGGGACTGCGGCAACCTTGAATGCAAAACCTACGAGGACGAGCGCAGCCGCGACCGTCAGCAGAGGCAAATTCGCCGTTCCGCCCGCGAGCGCAGCGGCGATTCCCTCAAAGGAGGTCGCTTGTGTCGCGCCGAAGACGAGTGCAATTCCATAGAGCAAGAAGGCGGCAGCGAATGCGCCCAGCAAGAAGTATTTGATGCCTGCCTCTTCGGATTCTACGCGCGGGCGAGCGAAAGCCGCCATCACATAGAGAGGGATAGAAAGCAATTCCAGCGCGAGGAAAATGACAATCAAATCCGTCGCCTGCGCCATGAGCATCATCCCCGCGACGCTAAAGAGGAGGAGCGCGTAATACTCGCCGCGCTCGATTCCCATACGGCGGAGATAATCATACGCAATCGAGATGCCCAGAAGCCCCGTCAGCAAAAGGAGCGCATTGACAAAGGTCGAAAAGGCGTCCAGCGTCACCATGCCGCTAAAACCGACGCCGGTCTGCCCGATTTGCTCTACGACGATTCCGAGCGCGGCGGCGAATCCAACTGCCGCCAAAATCGCCGTAATTCCCTTGCGCGCCTTGGGGATGAAGAGATCCGCCAGCAAGAGCAGGGACGCCCAGGCAGTCAGGAAAATAACGGGGAAAAGGGTATAAAAATCGGCTTGGGTCATAGAGTATTCTCTTCTTCACCGCTGCGGACTTGCGTCCGCAGAAGGACTAGTGCATTGCCGCTTGCAAAATGCCAACGAGTTTATCCACAGCCGGGGTCATCAGCGTAAAGAACGGCTTTGGATAGAGACCAATCCAGAAAATGAGTATCAGGAGCGGAATCAGAATGGCGATTTCGCGCCAGTTCATATCTTTGAGATTCTTGTTCTTTTCGTTGGTCACGGGGCCCAGGAAAAGTTTCTGGAACATATAGAGCATGTAAATCGCGGCGAGAATCACGCCTGCCGCCGCAAATCCGGCATACCAAGAGGAGCCAATGGCTTTCGAACCGAATGCGCCGAGCAGGATTGTAAATTCGCCCACGAAACCGTTCAACCCCGGCAACCCCATCGAGGAAAGAGTCACGATGAGCGTCAACGCGCCATAGACGGGCATTACCTTCCACAACCCGCCGAACGCGTCCATATCGCGGGTATGCCGCCTCTCGTAAATCATTCCGACGAGGAGGAAGAGCGCGCCCGTGCTGAGACCATGATTGATCATCTGCAAGATGCCGCCTTCAATGCCCTGCGGGTTGAGCGCAAAGAGACCGAGCATCACGAACCCGAGGTGGCTGATGGAGGAATACGCAACCAATTTCTTCACATCTTGCTGCGAATAGGAAACCGCCGCGCCGTACAAAATGCCGACCACCGCCAAGCCCGCCATCATCGGAGCGAAACGAACCGCCGCTTCGGGGAAGAGGGGCAAATCGAAGCGCAGGAAGCCATACGTTCCCATTTTCAGCATGACGCCTGCCAAGATAACCGAACCGGCGGTAGGCGCTTGCACATGGGCATCCGGCAGCCAGGAATGAAGGGGCCACATCGGCACTTTCACCGCAAAGGCGACCGTGAACGCGAGGAAGAGCCACGTCTGGATATTCGCGGGGATGCCGCCCATGCTCGTCAATTCAGGCACATAGAAGGTCCCTTGATATACGCCCAGCCACAAAATCGCCAGCAGCATCAAGATGGATCCTGCCATCGTATACAGGAAGAACTTGATGGCCGCGTAAATGCGGTTGGGGCCGCCCCAAATGCCAACGAGGAAGTACATCGGCACAAGGCTGAATTCCCAGAAAACATAGAAGAGGAACAAATCTTGCGCCAGGAAAACGCCGACCATCGCAATTTCGAGGAGGAGGAAAAAGAGCATGAATTCTTTCACGCGCTCTTCCACCGCCGTCCATGTGGAAATGATGGAAATCGGCGTCAGGAGCGTGGTGAGGAGCAAAAGCAAAATGCTCAGCCCGTCAATACCCATCGCATAATAAATCTTCCAACCCGCCACATGAATCCAGGGGAGTTTTATCAACATCTGGAGTTCGGGATTGGCAGGGTTGAAAAGGCTCAACACCCAGAGAGAAATGCCGAACGTAATCAGCGAGGTAATCGTCGCCGTCCAGCGCAGGGCGTTTTTCCGCATCGGGTTGATGAAAAGGAGAATCACCACGCCCACAAGCGGGAAGAAAGTGACCAGGTTCAGGGGTTGCAGCACAAAGTCCATAATTTAACCTCGTTACAGGTTTATGTCTCCGTTCGTCCTATTTCAGGAGCAAGTATCCGAGCATCAGCACAACGCCCAGCAAAACCGAAAGGGCGTAACTGCGAACAAATCCGTTTTGAATACGGCGCAATCCGGTAGAGGCCCGCTTCGTCCAATCTGCGAGACCGTTGGCAATCGCATCAATGAAGCCCAAATCCACAGGATCCGCCAAAAAGCGCGTCAGTTTTTTGAATCCTGCGAAGATGACTTTTTCGTGGAACCAATCGTGCCAGAAATTCCAATCCAGCGTTTGGGCGAGGAAATACGCCAAATCGTTGTAGCGGTCAATAATGACGGCTTTATAGCCCTCGTCCACGAACCATTTGTTTTCCATGCCAAAGAAGACGGGGCCCAGCATCTTCTTCAAGGGATCCGCTTCGCCTTTCGCGAGAGGCTTGCGTCCGTAGAGAGTCCACGCGAGGAAAATCGCCAGAAGCGCGAGCGCCGTCGAAACGCCTGCCACCATAAAGTTGAAGGGAGTGGCTTCCACGCCTTCGATGGTGTGTTCCAGCCATTCCGTGAAAGTATGCAGCCCCGGCAAATTCATCGCGCCGCCGATGGTCGCCCCAATCGCCAGAATGATGAGCGGAATCGTCATCACGGAGGGGGATTCTTCGGCATGTTTCGCTACATCGGTGCGTTCCGAACCGAAGAAGACCATGAAAATCTGCCGTCCCATATAGAAGGCGGTAAAGAAGGCGGCAATCGCTAGGAGCCAGTAGACGCCCATATAATGGTGAAGTTTCGCATCCGCGAGAATTTCATCCTTCGACCAGAACCCCGCAAAGGGGACAATGCCAGAAAGCGCCAACGCGCCGATGAGATAGACCCAAAACGTGACGGGCATCTCTTTTCGCAAGCCGCCCATATTCCGCATGTCGCCGGGGTCGAAAATCTCTTCCTCGTGTCCATGCGAGTCGCCATGTCCATGTGCGAGATGATGATGTCCGCGCTCCATGCCCAAAATCACCGAACCGGCGGAGAGGAAGAGAAGGGCTTTGAAGAACGCGTGGGTCACGAGATGGAACATTCCCGCGACGAACGCGCCCATGCCCACCGCGGCAACCATAAATCCCAGTTGGCTGATGGTGGAATACGCCAGCACCTTCTTGATATCGTACTGACCCACCGCGATGGTCGCGGCGAAAAGGGCGGTAATTGCGCCTGTCATCGCGACAATGTACTGTGCCTGCGGAACAGTCGTGTACAACGGCGCAGAACGAGCAACCAAGTACACGCCCGCCGTCACCATCGTGGCCGCGTGGATGAGCGCCGAAACCGGAGTCGGGCCTGCCATCGCATCCGGCAGCCACACATAAAGCGGAATTTGCGAGGATTTCCCCGTCACGCCAATCAGCATGAAGAGGGTAATCGCCACCACCACACCGGAAGGAACATCCGCCGCTTTCTCGAACACCTCGTTGAATTGCAGCGAACCGAAAGCCCAAAAAGTGGTGAACATCGCGAGGAGAAAGCCGAAATCGCCCACACGGTTGGCAATGAACGCCTTCTTGCCTGCCAGCGCATTCGCGAGGCTGTCGCGTCCGAGGGTATCTTTGTCATACCAAAAGCCAATGAGAAGGTAAGAACACAATCCCACACCTTCCCATCCGACAAAGAGCATCAGATACGAAGAGCCGCTTACCAAAATCATCATCATCGCGATGAAGAGATTGAGGAAGACAAAGAAGCGGCGATACCGCCCCAAATCATTCTTGTAGCGGACATCTTCGTGCATGTAGCCGATAGCGTAAATGTGAATGAGTGTGCCGACGCCAGAGACAACCAGCATCATCGTCACCGAAAGGGTATCCACGCGGAATGTCCACGCCAGATGCAATGACCCAACGACAATCCAGTCCGCGAGGTGAACATCTACGCCTTCGGGGTATTTCGTCAAGGAATAGGCAAGGAGCAGCGAAACGACGAAGACCAGCCCTGCCGCCGTACTCGCGACCGTGCCGATTGCCTTTTCGCTCATCTTTCCGCCGAAGATAATGTTAATCAGCAGCCCGATGACGGGGAAGAAGACAATCCAGGGAACAAGATGGAAGAACAAGCCGGAGGGGAGAACTTCGCTCAGCATCATGGGGCTTATCCTTTCAACGTATTCATTTGGTCAATATCAATGCTGCGCTTCGAGCGGAAAATGGCGACGATAAGCGCCAGCCCTACGGCAACCTCCGCTGCGGCGACCGTCATCACGAAGAAGACGAAAATCTGCCCGCTCAACGTCTCGTACAGGCGGGCAAACGCCACGAAAGCAAGATTTGCCGCGTTCAGCATCAACTCAACCGACATGAAGATAATCAAAGTATTGCGGCGCAAGAGAACGCCTAACGCGCCCACAATAAAGAGGATGGCAGAAAGCGCAAGGTAATAATTAATGGAAACCATTTCGTTATCCTTGCCCTCCTTTCTTCTCTTTCTTCGTCAAAACAATTGCGCCGACCATCGCGACCAAAAGCAAAATGGAGGTCGCTTCGAAGGGAAGCAAATACCGTCCGAAGAGTAATTCGCCGATAGCCGTCGGATTTCCGAAGTCAGCGGGCGGCGCAGCAATCACGCCGGTGGTCGCGTGCCGGACGAAGAGGATAACTCCCGTCTCCGCCGCGAGGAGGAGGGAGAGGATAATCGCCGTCGGCTTCTGCCAAGGGAGCGCGTCCTCGCCGGAGATGGCATCCGTCCCCAAAAGCATGATGACGAAGAGGAAAAGCACCATAATCGCGCCCGCGTACACGGTCACCTGCGCCACAGCGATGAACGGCGCCCCCAAAAGGAGGTAAAACACCGCCACCGTTGCGAAATTCAACACCAAAAAGAGCGCCGCATACACCGAATTTTTGCTCAACAACATCCCAAGCGCCGCTGCGACGGCAATCAGCGCAAGGAGAAGAAATATCGCTACCTGTATCATACGCGTCTCTCTCCTAATCTTCCGGCTCTTCTTGTTCCGGGATGGCGCGGGTGTATTCCCCGGCAGGGGTTACTTGCGGAGTCGGCTGTCCACCTTCGGGAACGGGGACAAGAAGCCGTTCCTTCGTGTAAATCGCCTCTTCCCTGTCATCGAACGCCAATTCGTATTGGTCGCCCAAGACAATCGCGCCCGTCGGGCAGGCATCTTCGCAGTAGCCGCAATAAATACAGCGGAGGAGATTGATTTCATAGGTGCTCGCGTAACGCTCACCGGGAGAGTAGCGCTCCTCGTCCGTATTTTCTGCCGCTTCCACAAAAATTGCATTGGAGGGACAAGCCGCCGCACACAACCCGCACCCGATGCAGCGCTCCAGCCCGTTATCATAACGATGCAACTCATGCCGACCGCGAAAACGCGGACGTACCGGGCGCTTTTCCTCCGGGTACTGAATCGTCACCGGCTTGTCTACCATCATCTTGAACGTGGTCTTTAGACCACGCAGCAACTCAACGAGCATAAGCCTTCCTCCTCAGGGAGTTATTCACCGCGTACACAACCACCGCGCCTGCGATGAGAGAAAGGAGAGGGATCAACCACATTTGTTCCAGCAAAATGCCCAACGCGGTAATGAAGATGAGCGCAAGCGAAAGCGGCAGCAGCGCTTTCCACCCAAACGCCATCAATCTATCGTAGCGGATGCGCGGGAAGGTCGCCCGAACCCAAATCATGCCGAAGAGCAAGAAGAAAATCTTGAGGAACATATACAAAGGTCCGAGCCAGGGATGCGCGTCCACGCCGGGGCCGCGGTAGCCGCCCAGAAAGAGCGTCGCGACAATCGCGCTGATGGAAATCATCTTGGTATATTCCGCCATCATAAAGAGCGCGAATTTCATCCCCGAATACTCTACGTTATACCCCGTAGAAAGTTCTTGCTCGGCTTCCGGCATATCGAAAGGAGCACGGTTGACTTCCGCCAGAGTCGCAATCATAAACACGAATGCGCCTACCGGCTGCAAGAAGATAAACCACATCCCTCGCTGCGCCTCGACAATTTGCGACATCTGCATTGAATTGCCCAGCAAAATCGCCGTCACGAAAGAAAGCCCCAGCGCCAGTTCATAACTAATCATCTGCGCCGAGGAGCGCAGCCCGCCGAGCATCGCGTATTTATTGTTACTCGACCAGCCCGCAAGAACCACGCCGTACACCGCAATCGAAGCAACCGACATGATATACAGCGCGCCGACGTTGATATCCGCCACACTCAGCGAAACCGAGCGCCCGCCAATCGTCACCGTGCCTCCCCAAGGGATAACGGCAGTAATGACAATCGCCGGAACCATCGTGATGATAGGCGCAAGGAAGAAAACCGGCTTATATGCCTGTGCCGGGGTGAATTCTTCCTTGAAAATCAACTTCACCGCGTCTGCAACCGGCTGAAGCAGTCCCCAAGGACCGGCGCGGTTGGGACCCACGCGCGATTGAATACGCGCCAACGCCCGACGCTCATAATACGTCAGATACGCGAAGCCGGTGAGCAGCACCAGAATGAGCGTCAGCGACTTGATGAGAATTTCCCAAATCAGGGCAGAGTCCATACGAAGATTTCCTCACATTCCTTTGGTCATCAAGAGCCGGGCGCGAGATGCACGCCCAGTCCCTGCGTATTTTCGTACACCGTTCCGCCGTAGTACAAATCTCCGCGGCTCATCAACGGGAACTGCGGTTTGACCTCCGCCAATTTCTCGTACGAAAGGGCGGAAAAGACCGCGACCTTCGCCGCGAGACGAGCGAAGACGGATTCGGCAGAGTCGCCTTCCAAAGAGAGATTCATCTTTTCGGCAAGTTGCGCTGTGATGAGATACCCAGGGCGAGACTCGCCTGCCGGAGGAAGCGCCGCGTAGAAGCGTTGCACGCGTCGCTCGCCGGATGTGAAACTTCCCTCGCGCTCGGAGAAATCCTGCGCCGGTAAAAGAACTGCCGAGTCGGGAAGGCTCTCTCCCTCGAAAACGCTCTGGACGACGACGAATGCCGCGCCGCCAAGCGCCTCCGCCAACGCGGAATCAACCTCCGTGCCCGCGAAGTAAACGGTTTTCCCTTTCAATGCAGCAGCAATATCCGCTACGGCTTCAAAGCCCATTTCCCACGCGCCCTGGTCGTTTGCATGTGACCAGACGCCAATCAAGCCATTATTGGGTTTTCCGATATGTCCGTTGGCTTCGAGGAACGCGGCGCAGGAATCCGCAAGGGCATTCGTCTCGGAAACGCCCTCGCCGCCGAAGAAGATAAGTCCATTCGACGCCTTTGCAAATGCCTCTTTCACCGCCGCGTCTTTCAGTACATCGCTTTCTTTTCCGACTTCAACGCGAATTACCTTGGAGGCGAAGGCATCGAGGCGGGTGGGAGATTCGGTCGCAACGAAGAGGGCCGCGCCTCTATCCGAAGCCTGCTTAACCCGCAGCCACCAGAGCGGCGCTTCGTTGTACAAATCCGAGGCAAGGACGAGAATGGCGTCGCCTTCTCCCAAATCCGCGAGGTTCGTACCGGCGACAATGCCCGCGCGCCGGGTCGCCTCGCCGCCGCCCCTGCCGGTGTAGAGCAAAGCCCGCGCGCCCATTTCGTCCGCGAGAGATTTCAAGTTGAAGAGGTCTTCATTGGAAAGGCGTCCACTCGCGAGGATGACCGCGTCCTGCTTCGCGGCAGAAAGTTTCTCCGCCGCCAGAGAA
This sequence comes from uncultured Anaerolineaceae bacterium, assembly GCA_964505165.1. GTDB lineage: Bacteria > Chloroflexota > Anaerolineae > Anaerolineales > Villigracilaceae > CAZDGZ01. The sequence continues at coordinate 11,734 of CAZDGZ010000010.1, forward strand.
AGCGCATCTTCCCAAGAGGCGTCTTTCCCGTTGACTTTTGGCATCGTCAAGCGCGTTTTTTCCGTCGGATAGGCAAAACGCCCTTTATCGCAAATCCAAATTTCGTTGACTTCCTCGTTCTGTCGAGGCATTACGCGTTTGATAACCGGAACGCCGCCGCGTTTCGCGTCGCGCCGCGTGTTAAAGGTAATGTTGCAGCCCACCGCACATTCTTCACAAATCGAAGCCGTGGATTGCATCTCCCAAGGGCGCGCGCCAAAGCGGAATTTCGTCGTTGTGAGCGCGCCGACGGGGCAGAGGTCCGTCGTGTTGCCGGAGAAAATCGAATCGAAGGGCGGGTCAGAGTAGGTGACCACTTCGGTATTACGCCCGCGCTGGTCGAACGCCAACACCGCCTCGCCAACGACTTCGCTTTGGAAGCGGATGCAGCGTCCACACTGGATACAGCGCTCACGGTCGAGGATGATTTTGTCGCCAAGCGGAACCCGCTTTTCGGCGTGATGCTTCTCCTCGAAACGGAATCGGCTTTCCGTCGGTCCGTATTCGATTGTCAAATTCTGAAGGGCACATTCGCCGCCTTTGTCGCAGACAGGGCAATCGAGAGGATGGGAGGTAAGCAAAAATTCCAAAATCTCTTTGCGTCCCTGTTTCGCTTTTTCCGTCGTCGTTTTGACGACCATCCCCTCCGAAACAGGATTGGTACATGCCGTTTCGAGTTTGGGGAAGAAGCGAATCTGCGGTTCGCCGTTTTCATCGAGAACCGGTTTTCCCGTTGCGCGGTCAATGACCGGACGCCCGATTTCCACTAGGCACATGCGGCACATGCCAACCGGTTCCATTTTGGGATGGTAGCAGAAAACCGGAATGTCAACGCCCGCTATTTTCGCGGCGTCCACCACCAACGTCCCTTCCGGCACGGTGACTTTTCGACCATCAATGGTAAGAGTGACTTCTTTCGCCATAGAAACTCCGTGTGTACGCAATGTCCGCGAGACGCGGCTGCGTATTACGCCTCGTCTTTTACCTTTGCTTCAAAATCTTCGGGGAAACGCTCCATCGCGGTGAGCAGCGCCATCGTGGAGAAGTCGCCCAGCGCGCAGAGGGTCTTTCCCTGAATTTGGGTCGCCACGTCTTTGAGCAAATCCAAATCGTTTCGCGTTCCTTCGCCGTTGTAGATTCGCTCGGTAAGGCGGAGCATCCAGTAATTTCCTTCGCGGCAGGGCGTGCATTTGCCGCAGGATTCGTGCTTGAAGAATTGAATGGTTTTGTACACCAGCCAATCCATCTTGACAGAATCGTCCACCACGATGACCGAGGCAGAGCCAAGTTGTGCGCCCACCGCCGGAACGCTCTCGTAATCCATCGGAGTATCGAGAGCCTCGTCATTGGCAACAATCATCGAGGAGGACGCGCCTGCCGGCATGATGGCTTTGATTTTTCGCCCGTTTGGAATACCACCGCCGTAATCGAAGATTAATTCGCGGAAGGTCGCGCCGAGCGGCAATTCGTAATTTCCGGGTTTGTTGACATTCCCCGAAAGCGAGAATATCTTGACGCCGGGGCTTTTTTCCGTGCCGAATTTTCGATACGCGTCCGCGCCGTTGGCGATGATATAAGGAACATTCGTCAGCGTTTCGACATTATTGACGACGGTCGGTTTTCCATACAAGCCATACGAGGGCGGGAAAGGAGGACGCACGCGCGGCTGTCCGCGTTTTCCTTCGATGGATTCGAGGAGGGCGGTTTCTTCGCCGCAGATGTACGCGCCCGCGCCCAGATGAGTGTAAATCCGAAGGGAGTATTCCGTCCCGAAAATCTTGTCGCCGAGCAGCCCCGCGGCTTCCATTTCGGCGATTTTTTCGTCGAGGAATGCCGCGACCTGCCAGAATTCGCCACGAAGGTAGATATAAGCGCGATTCGCACCGACCGCGTAGGCGGCAATCGCGACTCCTTCCAAAAACTGGAAGGGATTTTTCTCCATGATTTCCCGGTCCTTGAAGGTGCCGGGTTCGGATTCATCGGCGTTGGCGACGACGTAATGGGGCCAGTTCTTATTGTCCATGAATGCCCATTTCAACCCCGTCGGGAAGCCTGCACCGCCGCGTCCGCGAAGACCGGAGGCTTTGACCTCCTCGGTCACTTCTTCGGGTTTCATGGAGGTAACGGCTTTCTCGAACGCGTCGAAGCCGCCGTTTTTCCGGTATACGTCCAGTTTGTTGATGTCGGGAATATCCCGATGCCGGAGGAGTATATGGGTCATTCCTTCGCCTCCCCGTTCTTCGCCGATTCTCGCAGCGCGTCGATGAGACCGAGGGTCATTTCAACCGTCATATCTTCGTGATATTCGATTCCTTCGGGGCTTTGCACCTGCAAGACGGGCGCATGGTCACACGCTGCAATACATTTGACTTCTTCGATGGTAATCAATCCGTCGGGGGTGGTTTCGCCGGGGGCGATGCCCAACTCGTCGCAAAGTTTGTCGAGAAATTCTTGCGAGCCTCGCAGCGCGCAGGGTAAATCAGTACAAACTTGCAGCCGATATTTCCCTTCCGGTTCTGCATGGAAAAGGGTATAGAAGCCAATGAGCGAGGCGACTTCCGTCGAGGTAATGCCCGTAATCTGCGCGATTTCGGACATTTCTTCTTTCGAAACGTACCCGCCCTCGCGCTGTGCGAGATAAATCAGCGGCATAACCGCCGAGCGTTTATGTTCCGGCGGGTATTTTGCCAAAATCTTTTCGATTTCCTGGGGATATTTTTCAGCCAGACTCATCGGTCTACATCTCCCAACACAATATCGGTGCTTCCAATAATGGCAATCAAATCTGCAATGAGATGCCCTTTCGCCATCACGGGCAGCGCCTCGAGGTTGTTATACGAGGGGGTGCGCCAGTGAATGCGGTAAGGTTTCGTTCCGCCATCGCTTTCGATGAAGACACCCAATTCGCCGCGAGGCGACTCCACCGCGCTGTATACCGAGCCTTTCGGCGCCCGGAAGCCTTCCGTCCACAATTTGAAGTGATGGATGAGCGATTCCATGCTCACGCCAATTTCGGAGCGCGGCGGAGGAACGAACTTCCGATTATGCGAGCGGATGGGTCCCAGCGGCATGGAATCCATCGCCTGCCGAATGATTTTCAGCGATTCGCGCATCTCTTGAACGCGGACGAGGTACCGGGCATAGACATCGCCTTCTTGCAAAACCGGTACATCGAAATCGTATTGTTCGTATCCGCTATAGGGACGTTTCTTTCGGAGGTCCCAATCTACGCCCGACGCGCGGAGCATCGGACCTGTGACGCCCCATTGAAGCGCGTCTTCCGCCGAAAGTTTCCCAATGCCCATCGTTCTATCCAAGAAAAGGGGATTTTTCGTCAGAAGGGCTTCGTACTCGTCAATGCGGCGGGGGAACATTTCCAAGAAGGAACGCACCGCGTCGTCGAATTCCACCGGAACATCGCGCCACACACCCCCGGGGCGGATGAAGGTCGTCATCATGCGTTGCCCGGAGACAAGTTCGAAGATGTCGAGAATGATTTCGCGTTCGCGGAAGCAGTAGAGGAAAACGGACATCGCCGCGAGGTCAAGGGAAGAAGTTCCCAGCCAGACCAGATGCGAGGCGATGCGCTGTAATTCCGCGAGAACGACGCGGATGGCTTGCGCTCGAGGCGGCACGTCCAAATCTACCAGTTTTTCGACTGCCAAACAATACGCGAGGTTATTCCCAACCGTATTCAGATAATCGAGACGGTCGCTCATCACTTCGGCTTGCTGGTAGGTTTTCGCCTCCATGTTCTTTTCCACGCCGGTGTGGAGGAAGCCAATATCGGGAATGGTATTGACGACCTCCTCCCCATCCAGTTCCAGGAGGAGGCGAAGCACGCCATGCGTGCTGGGGTGCTGCGGACCCATATTCAGCAATACGGTCTCGCCTTCGAGCGCGCGGTCAGAGACCAGATGCTTGATTTCGTCCAGAGTTACGGATTGAAGTTCAGTCATAAGGGCGGCTCCGTCGCGCTATACTTCGCCGTGAGGCTTGGTCAAATCAATTTCTTCGAAATTGAACGAGAACTGAGGTTCTTCGTAGCCTAACGGATAATCTTTTCGCAAGGGGTGACCTTCCCAATCCGAAGGCATGAGAATACGCCGTAAATCGGGATGTCCTTCGGCGCGAATGCCGAACATATCCCACAATTCGCGTTCACGCCAGTTGGCATTTTTATAGACGCCGGTCAGCGTGGGGAGCACCGGGTTCTCCCCATCGAGAGGAACGCGCAGGGTAAGTTCTAAGTTTTCGGAAAAGGAATTCAGTTGATAAACCACATGGAAACGTGGCGATTCTTGCGGATAATAATCCACAGCCGTCAACGTGGAAAGCATCTCGAAGCGGAATTCGTCTCGCAGCGTTTCGCACGCGGCGACTATGTGTTCGGCGGGAAGAAGACAATGCGCCTCGCCGCGGAATTCTTCCGTCTGTGCGCCAAATCGTTCTTCCAGAGCCTGAACGACGGGTTGAAGTTTTTTATTCATCGGCTGCTCACCATCCTGAATCGGCTATGCCCAATCTTTGATTTTTTCGCGTTTGACTTTTTCATGCAGCGCCATAATGCTGTTGATGAGGGCTTCCGGGCGCGGCGGGCATCCCGAAACGTAAATATCTACCGGGATAATTTCATCCACGCCTTGTACGACCGCATAATTGTTGAAAACGCCGCCGCAGGAAGCGCAGTCCCCCATCGCGATGACCCATTTGGGTTCCGCCATCTGTTCGTACAGATGACGCACCACCGGAGCCATCTTGCGGCTCACACGCCCAGCCACAATCATCAAATCCGATTGGCGCGGGCTTGGACGCATCAATTCCATTCCGAAACGGCTCAAGTCGAAATGCGAGGCTTGCGCCGCCATCATTTCAATCGCGCAACAAGCCAGCCCAAAGAGAAGAGGCCACATTGCACGAGTGCGTCCCCAATCCACCGCTTGTTCGAGGGTGGTGGTCACCAACCCCATATCGCCGAGTTTTTGCTCTACTCCCATTCCAGCGCTCCTTTCTTCCAAGCATAGAGGTAGCCAACCAGCAAGATGACGATGAAGACAATCATCTCGATGAGACCGAAAAGTCCCAACTTGCGGAAGACCACCGCCCAGGGCAAGAAGAAAATAACTTCGATGTCGAAGAGGATGAAGAGCATGGCAATCAGGTAAAAACGCACCGGCATGCGGCGCGTTCCCGGACCAATAGGCAGCATACCCGATTCATACGGCATCGCCTTGACTTTCGTTTCTCGGTGGGGACCGAAGATTCCGCCTAAGCCAATGGCGATGAGAGCAACTGCCGTCGAAAAGACAACCAATACTGCAATCGCAAGGTATTCAAACAGCATCGTTTCCTCAAAAATGATAGAGTCTCTCCGAAAATGGGAAGGCTTTTTCTTGAATTCACACGCGCTTCCCGCATTGCTTTTCGGGCAGAGTAAAAAACTGTCTTTATGAAACTAGTATATCATAAGGGATATTTCCCCCTTGAAACAGTGCCACTTTTCATAAATTCGGAGGATAAGGGTCACACAAACGAAGAGAAAGGGAGAAAAACACGCCTACGAAGAAAGAAGCCGTCACGAAAGATAATCGCGCAAATAGCGGCTTCGCGTCGGATGTCGTAATTTCCGAAGCGCCTTCGCTTCAATTTGACGAATGCGCTCGCGCGTCACCTTGAAATAACGGCTCACCTCTTCGAGGGTGTGATCCTTCCCGTCTATGAGACCGAATCGCAATTCCAGGACCTGGCGTTCCCTATCGGAAAGCGCGGCGAGAGCGTTTTGCACCTGCTCCCTCAGCATTTCCCGCGCGGCTGCATCTACGGGATCCACCGCGTCCATATCCTGAATGAAATCGCCCAACTGCCCCGAATCATCCCCGCCGACAGGGTCTTCCAAAGAAAGCGGTTCTTCCGCCGTCCGAAGGATTCGATTCGCTTTTCGTACCGCCCAATCCCAGCGTCGTTTGATTTCAGGGTCAAGCGGCGTTCCTTCAGAGCGGGAACGCGCAATCGCCTCTACATCTTCCATCGGAAGGAAACCGGCTTCTAACGCGAGTTCCTCGATAGTCGGCTCTCGTCCCAATTTCTGCGTGAGGGAACGCTGAATCCGCAGCAAGCGGCTAATCGCCTCGAAAAGATGCACCGGAATGCGGATGACGCGCACCTGCTCGGCAATCGAACGATTGATAGACTGGCGAATCCACCACGTCGCGTAGGTGCTGAACTTGAACCCGCGTCTTGGGTCGAATTTATTGACCGCGCGCAGCAATCCCAAATTCCCCTCTTGTATCAAATCGAGGAAAGCAATGCCGCGTCCCATGTAACGCTTCGCGACGCTGACCACCAGCCGCAAATTCGCGCGAACCAATGCGTGACTCGCCTCCTCCGCGCGGTAGCGAATCTCCTCCACCTCGTCTGCCAGCGCCTCTTCATCCGGCAAATTACGGTACAAAGTGCGGCGCGTAGGAAAATGCCCGCGTTTCTGGAAATACTGCAACAGCCACTCCGCATACGAAGAAGGCAAAAGATAGAGATACAAAAACACATTGTACGCATCGCGCGCCAAATTCTCGTGAAGCGGATCCTTCCGCCACAACCCATTATCCAAATAAGAACGAATATACGAAGGGGTATCCAACTCCCACCGGTCGTGCAGCGCCTGCGCCTCCGTCAGCATCAACGGCAAATCGGGCAAATCATTCTTCAACCGCTTGGAATCTTCTCCCAGCCGCTCCCACGAAGCAACCATCTCGTTCAAAATGGAACGGAATACCCCCGTCCACACAGGCACATTTCGGGAGGAGGGACGAAGCGCCAACGCCTCCACCAGCCGCCTCCCCTCGATGAGAGTCGCCAGCCGAAACTCGCTATCCACATCCAGAAGTTTCACGCGTCCGATTTCGCGCAAATACAACTGTACGGGATCCTCCGAAAGTTCCGAAGAGGTGTCCGATGGGAGAGGAAGGTCTTCAGTCAAATCAATCTCTTCCTGCGACAAAGCCGCATCCAATTCGTCCAGTTCCGCGATATCCTCCGGCGCATCCTCGGCGGCTTCGGAAAAAGGAAGCAACGCATCCGAAAGAAGCGACAACGCATCCGACGGCGATGCGGATTCATCCGAAAGAGAAAACGCAGGTTCAGAATCAACCGTAGGGGAACGTTTGGTTCGAGAAGACATAGAAATTACTCAATCCGTCGCAAACGCAATCTCCGCCTCGCCTCGTCCAAATCTTTCAAAAGACGAAAATGCTGCAACACCGCTTCTTGATACGAGGCGGCATATAAATCGCCCGCATTTTGGGCTTCCTCTTGCAAAAATCGCAACTGAACCAAATTCTCGTTCAACCGCTTTCGACGCAAATCAATCAATCGGCGCAGCGCCTCTTCCAGCACGCGGGCATTAGGCAGCGCGGCATCTTCCTCCGAAAAATCTTCCAGCGCCTCCGGCACATGCATCAAGACATACGCCGCGGGCTCCATCTCATCTTGCAAAAGCGATTCCCGAAGAAAGCGCAGCATTTCCTGATGACCAGTATACCTGAAATCTTCGAAATCAAGGGGAGGTAAATGCGACTCTCGCAGCGCCCTATCTAATCGAGGAAGCAAATCCGGGCGCGAGAGGAGAAGTTGGAGAAAATACCGCTCGACTTTTATATCGGAATAGGAAGATTCCTCGGCAGCGGGAGGCGATTCCGCCTCTTCCGCCGGTTCTGGAGGAAGCGTTTTCCTCCTCCGTTTCGGACGCGCGGGGGACGCCTTCGTCCCGCTTAACGCGCGCTCATCTACCTTCAACATTCTCGCCAACATCTGCCGATACGAATCGCGTTCCACCGGATTCGCGACATCCGCGATGAGAGGCAAAACCTTCTCCGCAATCTCCGACTTCACCTTCGGGTCGTCTAAATCGCGTCCCGCCGCGAGAGTATCCATCACATGAATCACAATCGGCTTTGCCGACTCGATGAGCGATTCCCATTCCTGCGGATTTCGCAGCACGATTTCATCAGGATCCAACCCGTCGGGAAGATTGACCACGCGTAAATCCGCGCGCAGCCGCGCCTCGTGATGCAAAAAGCCCCGCGCGTCGAAAACCATGTCGGTTTCCCTATCCAAAGACTGACGAGCAGCCTCCAATCCGCGCAAAACGGCTTTTTGCCCCGCCGCGTCCGGGTCCAGCGCGAGGACAATCCGCCGCGAATACCGTTTGAGCAGACGCAACTGCGCCTCAGTCAACGCCGTGCCCATTGGCGAGACGACATTCTCAAATCCTGCCTGATGCGGCGCGATGACATCGAGATACCCCTCCACGATAACCGCCCTATCTGCCGCGCGGATGGCTTTTCGCGCGCGGTCGAGTCCGTAGAGCAAACGTCCCTTATCGAAGAGCGCGGTTTGAGGGGAATTGAGATACTTCGGCATATCTCCATCCTCGAGGGCACGCGCGCCGAAGCCCGCCATACGCCCGCGTTCATCCCGAATCGGAATCATCAGCCGGTGACGAAAACGGTCGTACATTCCGCCCGATTCCCGCTCCGAAACCAACCCCGCTTCGAGCAAATCTTCCTTCTTATATCCGCGTTTGAGAAAATGCTGGAGAGTCGTTTCCCAGCCGCGCGGCGCGTACCCCAGCATAAACGCCTCGATGGTCGAATCCGTCAATCCGCGTTTCTCGCGAAGATAAGCCAGCGCCGACGCGCCCTCCTTCGACTGTTTCAGCAAAGAATGATAATAAGTCGCGGCTTCTTCCAGGAGCGAACGGAGGAAATCTTCCCGCTCGTGCGCCTCTTCCTGCTGCGGCGTATAGGCTTGAAGTTCCACCCCGGCCTTATCTGCGAGATAGCGCAGCGCCTCTTTGAAATCCATCCCCTCCTTCTTCATCACATACTTAAAAATATCGCCGCCTTCGTTGCATTCTCCAAAACAACGCCATGTCCCCGTTTCGGGCCACACCACGAACGCGGGAGTTTTCGTATTATGATGGAAGGGACAAAAGCCCGTATAACTTCGTCCCGATTTGCGGAGTTTCACTCCGCTTTCCGAAACGAGGTCTACAATATCAATCCGGGCTTTGATTTCTTCGACAGCGCTCATAGGAAATTCCCTTACGGCTCCTCGCGTCGCATCACAACGATATATTCCCGCGTCATCGTTTTGGAAAGCATCCCTGCTTGATTGGTCGGGCTGTTCTTACGCGGCATTCGCTTATTCGGGATTGTACGCGAAAAAGTCTCGACATGAGAAAAGCCGCGGGCTTCGAAGAAAGCAGAGATGGCAGAATCCGTCGGGAGTTCGACCTCCTTCACGCGGCGGTTTCCCACGACATAGCAAGCGTAGCCTCCGCGTTGTATCGTTTCGCTGACGTGGAAAATCGAATTCTGCAAATCCGCATAAAACGAAGAGACATGCCTCGCTCGTTTTTCGTCCACGCGGGCAATTCGGGCAATCGCCTCGTTCAACGCATCGCTCGGAAAACGGGAAATTTCCGCCGCTTTTCGTGCGCCCATCAATTTCTTGTCTATTTTATGCGGCTCTTCCAATCCCAACCACGCGGCGGACAAACGCGAATACTGTCCATACGCAACCGTTGTTCCCGAATCTCCATAAGGAGGCGAGGTCACGACCAAATCCACGCTTCGCGGCGGCAAAATTTCAGCAGGAATGCCTTCGACGGTATTAAATCCATAGATAGAAACCTTCGGAAGATATCCCGCGTTCTCGATACGGTCTCGGTATTCTTCATACCCTCGCAAATTTCGCTGCAACTTCTTCGCCATCATGCCATAGACATCGGGATGAAAATTTGCCAACTTTTCTTCGGGCATACGGTACAACTTGAATTCATTATTCCGCGTGTTGGAACTTTCTCGTACCGTCTCGCTGAATGCGACCTGGAAGAACAATCGAATCTGCGCGTCTTCTATGGATTCGATGAAAGTCTTGATGCGCGAAAGTTTTTCCACCACTTCGGGTTTGAACCAGAAAAACAAATTCGGGATTCCGTAAATCTCCTTCGGTTCACCGAGTGCGCGTATTCGTTCTTCCAGCGCTTGACGATGAAAAGAGGTAATCGTCTCACGCAATCGAGGCAAATCGGGCAGCGAGATTTTCGCCTGGGCAATGAGTCTCGCGAGAGGGTTCAAATCCGTCCCGACAGCCGGAATACCCCGAAGTGAAGCCTCCACCAGGGAGGTGCCGCTTCCGCAATAAGGGTCGAAAAGCAGCGAAGCATCCTTTCCAAAGATATCCATCAACTTCCCCGCGACTTGCGGAATCATCCTCGCGGGGTAATCGTGATAGCAATGAGTCAATTCTCGCGTCTGTGCGCTCGCGAAGGTCCAATCATCTTGGGAGGACAAGTCTGGGAAGAGCACAGGCTGAGACTGCACACTCATTTTATAAATCCTCAATCGAGGTAAAAAGCAACGGGAGTTTTCCTGCCAACACCCGAAATCCTGTACCGTGATTTCTCGCGCGCGTTCCCTTATCATGCAAACGTAAATCTATCAACACATTTCCCGCTTGAATCTGCGAGCGCAAAATCGAGGCAGAGGTTCCTTTCATCAATTGAGCGCGCTCGAACTTGAACCATTCCCTATCACCGCGCATCTCGCTAAATGCGCTCACCAAAATCATCGCGGGAAGTTTCTGGAGAAAACGGTTTGCCAGGTCTTCGAGTTTCCATTCCGCGACAATGCCATCGTCTACATGGCGAACAGAAATTTTTTCTTCGCCTACATATAAGTACAATCCCGCGCTGTTCGCTTTTTGCGACATCGTGAAATACATTCCCAAACGTCCAGTATCATCCGGCGTTCCATATTTCCGCACTGCATCGAGAGGATTCATCCTCCACGCTTTGCGGTTGAAGGTAAATAACGTAACCATAGAGGAGGAATGAATACGATGGGCTTTCAACTCGATTGTTCCCAAATCAGGCAACGCGATATTATTTTCCGAAATGCCCAGAAGGGTTTCCAGCGTATGCCCAATTCCCGTATCTCCTCGTCGGGTAGATTTCACCCATCCCATCGCTCGGATTTTCGAGAATGCGCGGCGGAATTCGTCTAAGTCCATGCGGTTAGAATCCTTCCAATTTGCTCAAATCGGCAAAGGGACGCGGGAGGGCGGCGATTTCGCTCACCAATGCCAAGCGGTTTTCTCGAATCGCTTTCTCTTCCGCCATGACGAGAACATCGTCGAAGAAACGATTAATGGAGGGAGTCAAACGTTCCACGATGTGCAGCGCCTCGTCCAAATCGGCAGGAGTCGTCGTTTTTTCGCGGCGTATCGCCTCGAACAACGCGCGTTCACTCGCCTCCGCGAGCAGCGATTCGTTCACCGCGTCCTCATCGGGTTCGTACTTCGCCGCGCGCAAAATGCGGACACACCGCGCATACGCGGGGAAGATATCTCCCCAGTCCTCGCGCGTCACCCAAGATTGCAACTGCTCCGCCGTCCGCGCTGCACCTGCCGGGTTTTCGGACTGCGCCGCGAGCGCCGCGTCCACCACATCGTATCGGTAGGTTTCTTTGAGAAGAACGCTCAGCCGCCCCGCGATGAAGTCCAGCACCTGCGCCTGTACCGCATCATCCACCGGAATCGGCTGAAGGGCAGAGGCTTCTGCCACCGCCGCGCGAAGGCGGAAGTCCAGCGCGTATTCGATAAGAGGCTGCACCACACCCAACGCGGCGCGGCGCATCGCAAAGGGATCCTTGTTCCCCGTCGGCGCGAGTCCTGCCGCGAAAAGTCCGGTTAGAGAATCCAATCTATCCGTCAACGCGAGCGCGACCCCGATTTTCGTCTTCGGGACCGGGAGATACTGCTCGCCAATTGCCCGCGCGACCTCCTCCGGTTCCCCAGAACGGAGCGCGTATTCCCGTCCCATCACGCCTTGCAGCGAGGTCATCTCGACGACCATTTGAGTCGCCAAGTCGGCTTTCGCCAAAAACGCCGCGCGGGTCAACGCGACCAACGCATCGCCGTTCAGCCCAAGCATTTCGCCGACTTTCGGCGCGAGGCGTAAAATGCGCTCCGATTTGTCGAGCATCGAGCCGAGTTCCGTTTGGAAGACGAGATTTGCCAATTTCGGACGAAACGCCTCCAGAGGCTGTTTCAAATCTTCTCGGAGGAAAAACTTTGCATCCGAGAAGCGCGCACGCAGCACATGCTCGTTCCCCTGGCGAACGATGTCCATGTGTTCCTCGTCGCCGTTTCGCACGCCGATGAAATAAGGCATCAGTGTTTCGCCATCCTTCTCGAAAACGGGGAAATATCGCTGATGTTTTTTCATGACGCCGACAAGAGCCTCCCGCGGAAGCGAGAGGAAATCCGAATCGAATGTGCCGAGGAACGCGGTCGGTTTTTCGACGAGATGAGTCACCTCGTCGAGGAGAGATTCGTCCATGCGGGCGATTCCGCCCGTCGAGTCCGCCAGCGTCTCGACCTGACGGCGAATTTCGTCCCGTCTTCGTTCAACCGCCAGCAGAACCCCGGCGTTTTCCATCGCGCTGAAATACGCGTTCGCCGAAGGAATTTCGATGTTCGGGGAGCCGTAAGGACGCAGCCCGCGCGTCGTCCGCCCGGAAACGACTCCTGCATAGGAGAAAGGAACAACCTCCGAGCCAAAGAGCGCGACAATCCAGCGTATTGGGCGCGAGAAGGTCGTGGAATCATTCGGCAGCCACCGCATGGATTTCGTAAATCGCAGCGAGGCGAGGAACGCGGGGAAGGCTTCCGCGAGGGATTCGGGAGCAGAACGTCCTTTTTCGCGTACCACCGCCGTGACGTATCTTCCGCCGTCGAGTTCGCGGATTTCCAAATCGTCCACCTCCACGCCTTTGCCGCGCGCGAAGCCTATTGCCGCTTTCGTGGGTTTTCCGTCTTCATCGAACGCGCGAGCAGCAGGGGGACCTTTGACCACCGTCTCCAAATCCGGCTGTGCAGGCGCGAGGTCCTTCACGAGGAAAGTCAAACGGCGAGGCGTCCCCTCGACGAGGATATCTCCATGTTCGAGGCGCAGAGAGTCCAGCCATTCGGGGAGTTTCTCGCGCATCTGCGCCAAAGCAGACTCCACGTCGGCGGGAGGAAGTTCCTCCACGCCGATTTCGAGCAGAAAATCCTGCGGGGTTTCGGGAGGAGGCGGCATCTTCTCCGCGGCCGCGGCAGCAGGCGGGGATTCCTCCTCACGCAAAAGAGGGAATCCCAATGCCTCGCGCTGAGCAAGATAGGTTTCTGCAACGCGGCGCGCGAGGGAACGCATCCGCCGGAAGAACGCCTGGCGTTCCGTCACGCCGATAGCGCCGCGCGTATCGAGGATGTTGAACGTATGCGAACATTTCAGCAGATAATCATGCGCCGGAAGCGCCAACTCATTTTCCAAACAGGCTTCCGCCTCCGCTTCGAAGGTCTCGTACATCTGCCGCAGCCGCGCGACATCGGCGATTTCGAAATAATACTGGCTGTGTTCCCGTTCCTCCACGCGGCGGATTTCCCCATAGGCTACCGATTCATTCCAAGGTTCTTCCCAAATGGCTTCGGCATTGTTGAGCGCGATGAGAATGCGCTCCAATCCATACGTCAATTCGACGGCGACGGGGTTCAGGGCGATACCGCCAACCTGCTGGAAATAGGTAAATTGCGTAATCTCCTGCCCGTCCAGCCATACTTCCCAGCCAAGCCCCCACGCAGAAATCGCAGGCTGCGCCCAGTTATCTTCCACAAAACGGATATCGTGTTCACGAGGGTCAATGCCAATGAATTTGAGCGAATCCAAATACAATTCTTGGGGATTTCCCGTTTCCGGTTTGAGAATCACCTGAAATTGGTAATGCACCTGAAAACGATTCGGGTTCTCGCCGTAACGCCCATCATCGGGACGAACCGACGGTTCGACATACGCGACATTCCAAGGCTCGGGTCCGAGAACGCGGAGGAAGGTCGCGGGATTCATCGTCCCCGCGCCGACCTGCGTGTAATACGGCTGCCAGAGAAGGCATCCTCGTGAAGCCCAGTAAGTCTGAAGGTCAAGAATAAGGGATTGAAAGGTATGAGTCATCGTTTCTATGGGATTCCGTTCGTTTTGAAGTCTTCGCACTGAAAATTTCATGCGCGAAAGGATTATACCGTCATTTCGAGTGGAAAAACGAAGGAACAAGAAAAAGAGAGAGGGTTCACCGCCTCGCGGGGCAAAGCGGTGTTTCGTCCATTGTTTTTCGCCCCCATCTTCGAGAGGGCATCACTTCCCGCGAAGGACCTTCCCTTGAAAAAGGATCCCGAGGACAAGCAGGAGCAAGAAAACCGCCGCCGATGCCGCCGTAGAGAGATTCGCATTCGACGCAATCATCCCCGCGCCGACCAGCGAGGAGAGGAAAATCAGCGTCCAGTCGAAGAGCGCGAGGAGGAGAACTGCGCCAATCAACCCGCCGATGAAAATAATCGCCCATCCAAATCCATTTTGCTCCAAATGCAAAAGGGAGAGAAGTCCCACCGCGAGGTACGCGCCCGCGAGAAAGCCCGCGACGCCAATCGCAACTTTTTGCAGAAAAATGGTCAGCACCGCCGCGAGAATTCCAAGAACGACGCCTACGAATACGCTGATGCTTTCCGAAGCATGGTACGTATTTTGTAATAGATAAAATCCGGCCTCGTAGCCTAGAAGACCGGTGAAAAGCCAAAAGACTTTTCGACCAAAGGCGAGAAGAATTCCACCGAAGAGAAGTTTCGGAAGATTCATGGGGTCTCCTTTAGGCGCCCGGTTCCCCGGCGAAGCAATGGGAGGAGGCTCTCCCTCAACGACGCGGGAAAGTCGGAAGAGATTCTCCTAATCAGGAGGTCGAGTTTCGGATTTCGCGCGGTTTCAAGGGTGCTTTTGAGAAAATGTATCGTTTCGACAGGGGATACTTCGTATAACGCGAGAAGGATGGTTTTTATTTCTTCCTGAAGGCGAACCGGCGTCTGCAAAAGAATGGTTTCGAGAAGAGAAAAAACGGGAGGAAGGTTCTCGTATTCGGGATCTTTGACCAGAGGGAGAAGCGCCTGAATGCTGTTTGCCCATAACTGCTCACGCGCGGGGTGAATCCATTCTTTGACGAGGGAAAGGAATCTCTCCGGAGTCTCTTTCCGAAGGCGAATCAGGCTTTGGGTCAAGAGCGAGGCTCTCACGTTGGGGTCGCGGACTTGCTGCGTCCACGCGGTCAGGCGCGCGAGGAGACGGTCTTCCCTCGGAGGAATTTGTCCGAGAAGAAATGCCGCAAGGAGCCGCGTTTCCAAATATCCTTCATCCCAAAGCGCATCCGCAAGGATCAGCGCGGTTTGGGGATTTTTCCGCGCGAGAGGCGCGAGGGAATTTTCGATGTGACGAAGAACCGGCGCAGGGGTACGGTAGGTTTGAAGCGTAGACGCGGGAGCGATGTCGCGATGCCGCAGCGTGTGATTGACGTAAAACTCCAAAACTTCGCGGAGTTCCCGCAAAAAGACCTCCGGCTGGTCGAAAGACTCAACCAGCCGAGCAGTCTGTTTTTTCAGGCGGGCAAGGTCAATCGCGGGCATACGCGCTATTCAGCAGGATATTCGTCCAAAATTTCGGGTTTGTTGAGTATCCAGGCAACGAAGAGGGTATATGCCGCGACAACGAAGAGAATGATTCCGGCGACTGTCCACGATTCGCCCGCGATGATGCGTTCCTGCGCGATGGCGGAGAGGGTATACAGCCAAATCCCCGCCGCGACGACCAACGCGGCTTGCACGACGCGAAGGCTCCAGCGTTTCTTGACCACGAGCAAAAACGGGATGAGGAGGCAGATTGCGACGGCGATGTAATGGTCTCCTCGCAAGAAGTGCGCGGCAATGAGAAGGGATGCGAAGATGAGATAGTAAATTTTGGATTTCATGGAACACTCCTTTAGTAGGCTCTTGCGAAATACACTTTTTGCGACGCGTCTTTTCCACAGACGACGCATTTTCCGTGACCTTCTTCTTGGTCGTAAGGAATGCAGCGCGTGGAGGCTTTGGTATCTTCTTTGACGCGGGCTTCACACGCAGGGTCACCGCACCACCAGGCATACGCCCATCCATCTTTGACGATTTCCTTCAAGTCGTCATAGGATTTCGGTTCGTGGATGTGGCTGTCGCGGAAAGCGGTGGCTTTTTCCAACAGCGCGGCTTGGACGGTTTCGAGCATCTCTTGAACCGTGTGTGCGATGTTTTCTCGCGGCGCGAAAGATTTTCCTTTCTTGCCAAGAATGTCGCGGCGGGCAAGGACAACCGACCCTTTTTCCACATCCTTAGGTCCGATTTCGAGCCGCAAGGGGACGCCGCGCATTTCCCAATCGTGGAATTTGAAGCCGGGCGTGACCTCCTCGCGGGCGTCCACTTTGACGCGGATTCCTGCCTCTTTGAGTTCTTTCCAAACGGAATCGACAACGGGCATGACCGCGCTTTTTTGCGAATCGTCCCGATAAATCGGAACGATAACGACCTGAATGGGCGCGAGGCGCGGCGGGAGAACCAATCCCATATCATCGCCATGAGTCATGATAATCGCGCCGACAAACCGGGTGGAAAGCCCCCACGAGGTCGTCCAAACGTATTGGAGTTCGTTGTTCGCGTCGAGGTATTGGATATCGAAGGCTTTGGCGAAGTTTTGTCCGAGGAAATGGGAGGTTCCCGCTTGAAGCGCGCGGGTATCCCCCATCATCGCCTCGATGGTGGTGGATTGAATCGCGCCCGCGAATTTTTCCGCCTCGCTCTTGACGCCGCGAATCACCGGCACGGCTGCCTCGTTGATGGCAAAATCCGCGTAGACATCGAGCATACGGCGGGTTTCTTCTTTGGCTTCTTCGGCGGTTGCATGCGCGGTGTGCCCCTCCTGCCAGTAGAATTCCAGCGTGCGGAGAAACATCTTCGTCCGCAATTCCCAGCGCACCACATTTCCCCATTGGTTGATGAGAATAGGCAAGTCGCGGTAGGACTTAATCCACTTGGAATACATATACCCGATAATCGTCTCGGAGGTTGGGCGGACGATGAGCGGCTCTTCGAGTTCTTTCCCGCCGCCGATAGTGACGACCGCAAGTTCGGGAGAAAAGCCTTCGACATGCGCTTTCTCTTTTTCCAAAAACGATTTCGGGATGAGAAGCGGAAAGGCCGCGTTGACATGCCCGGTCTCTTTGAATCGCTTGTCGAGGGCTTGCTGGATATTTTCCCAGAGCGCCCATCCGTATGGGCGCACGACCATGCAGCCGCGTACCGGCGCGTAGTCGGCAAGTTCGGCTTTCAGGACAAGTTGGTTATACCATTCTGCGAAGTTTTCGCTTCGGGAGGGGAGTTTGTCGGTTGCCATTTTTCCTCTTTGATAAAAAGTATTTGCAAAATTACGCGGACGCGTTCCATGCGTCCAATTCATCTACCGCCGCGCGGACATCGGGGACGAAGCGGAGAAGGATCCGCTGTTTTTCAGGGATGTAGGCGCCGAGCGCGGAAAAGAAGGTTTCCTGAAGGACACGACGCCATCCCTCTCCGATAAGGAGAAGCGGTTTCGGCGGTATCGCTTCGATAATCAATTGATTCCAGGTCAGCATGATTTCCGTCAAGGTTCCGGGACCTCCGGGAAGCGCGAGCGCCGCGTCGCAGGATTCGATGAGGGTATCGAGACGCGCCTTCAGCGTGGGACGCCGCCATTCTTCGTGAATCCACCGGTTCGGGCGGACGGGACGCCATGACTCGATTTCCTCGCAAGTTACGCCAATGACATGCCCTCCGGCTTCTGCCGCGCCTTTGCTTGCGGCTTCCATCGTCCCGATATACCCGCCGGTCATCACGGCATAGCCGCGCTCGGCGAGAAGGCGTCCAAGCGTTTGGGCTTCCTGATAAGCATCGCTTCCGGGCAGCGGCGCAGAACCGCCGAAAATAGTAATCTTCTTCGTCATCCTCATCTATCCAAAAGAAAACGGCTCTCCAGAGGTCTGGGAGCCGCGCAAGGCTGAACGACCAGACCAACTGGCGTCAATAATTTCGCGGGCTAGGGGACGGGAGAGTCTCGAACATGCGCCGATTATACCTTAAAACAAAAGAGGGAGACTGCTGGAGACAGTCTCCCTCGCGGACGAAATCGGGATCATTTGACGAGCTCAAGTGTGGTTGTTTTATAGACGACTTTCTCGTCATAACAGAGGGTAACAAATTGGGATGTGTGTATGGTATTACATAACAACTGAGACTTGAAGCCAAATGCTCCCGTCGTTCCCAAACCTTGGAAATTACACGCAGAATCCGGGGCGTAAACACTCCCGACGAGCATGCTGTGGTTCAGCCCTTGATTCAATGCACTGCTCCACGGAGAATTATTCAAGAAATCTTCCGCAGCCGAAGAGAGTTCCGCATCATGGACATGAACGCCGGAAGCGTTATTTTTATCCATGTAAATCAACATGCCGCCCCACTCGAAAGGAGGAACAGAAGCGAAAAAGGTCGCGTTCGCGTAATCTCCGACCGTGAAAGGTCCTTGTTCGAGGTAGAAAGTGACGCCCAGCCCCTCCGCGACAGCATATTTGTCAGGCGTGCTACTTCCGCCGCTTCCCCACCATCCGCCGCCCCCACCGCTGGTACCAGCTTCGCCCGCAATCTGGAAGCCTTGCGGGTCAGAGATACAGTAAAGACCGGAGGTAAAGTGGACAAAAGCATCCCCTCCAATCGTGATATGCCCGTACCGCCCCGGAGAAAGGGTGTAAACGCCGTCTTCCAACTCGGCATTGCCCTTGTTAGGCAAAGCAGAGCAATCCGGCGCAGGTAAATCCGGCAGGTTTTTGTGGCTGACACCGGTCGTAGGACCCGGGAGCAATGCCGGGGTCATGAAAGAAGAAGGCATCGGGGGAGGAGCAAAGCCGCTTGGGTTGACGACATCCCCAACCGCTTGGATTTTGTCGCTCGTCCCGCCGCCGCCCATCATGCCGCTCATCATGGTCATCATGGTACTCATCGGGGCAGGCATACAGAAATCGGTCAAAATGTTCCCAACCATTGGCATCGAAAAACCGCTTCCGAAGTCAATCGGGTTGACCGCGACGATTTCGCCGTGCATGGTTGTAAAAAAAAGATCTTCACTATCAGCGACAATGGATTTGTCGGAATCAGAGTTGGAGAAAACACGCCCTGCCGCGAAGATAATGCCCTCACTCGACACCTGAATGGCATTGTCATCATGCTCATTGGTTGCGAACGCGGCAAATCCAGCAGCGATAGGCTCCGCGTTGGCGTGGGCGATGGCTTCGACGCGGTTATGCTCCGAATCATGTCCGACAATTTGTGCAAAATAAGATTGCGTATCTACATTGATAATCACCTGCACATATTCATCATCGCCCGCATAAGGTCCGCTTTGTGGAGGGGAGTAAATTTCTACGGTCGTCTTGTCGTCGTCCTGAAAACCGTTCATCGCGGCGGTCTCAATAGCCACATCCCGCCAATTAGATCCGCCGCGTATTTTTGTGAGCGCTGCCGAGAGCGCAGCGGAATCCGCCGCGTCCTGTGCGCGGCGGCGGTCCATGTACACGCTTGAACCATCAATTGCAAGGGCCATCACAGCGATAAAGGCCACCATCCCCATCGCAAGCAACACGACGGCTTGACCTCGTTCGCTTCTATGAATAAAAACGGGTTTTGGTTTCATAACAGCTATACCTCCTGCTAAGTGAAAATTATGATGAACACCGTGGAGAAAGGATCACCGCAACGGAGGTCGCTTTCAGTTGTTTATTTGGCCCAAAGATCTCTGAGGTCAACGGCATAACGACAGGGAAATCGTAGGTGACGGTGACGGTATTCTCGCCGTTGGAGCAAGCATTTCCATCTCGTGAGATGCTGATATGGACGCTTCCTGTATCCGTCAGGTCAATATACCCTGTCGAGTTTGTGCGGACTCGGTTCTCAATGCCGGAAGTATCTTCCGGCTGAAAAGAGCCATAAATAGCGCCTTCTTGCGAGGCTTCCGTGATAATCATCTGTGCGAAGAACATTCGCGCGATGTCAATAGCCCCCGTAAGCAGGAAAAGAAAAACAATCAATGCCAACGTAAACTCAACAAGCGCTTGTCCTTTTTCTTGGAAGTTTTTTCTTTCTGTATCCATAAGGAATCTTCCTCCCTTCTTTGAAGGATTAAGGGGTAATGCTTTTTACAATCGTCCGGCGGCTTTCTGCATGCATAGGGATTGTGGAAGGAAAGCCAACCATTGGGATCAACTGATGATATTCGATGTCAATTTTGACAATGATTCGATCGCCCAACTCCACATCGTCGGGCGGGCAACTTGCATACACGCTGGTATCAGGGCCTTTGTCGTACTCAATGGTGATGTTATCGTCTCTGATTCCTGCGAGTACGCCGATCTGCTCCGCCCTCGCCTTGATGGTGGCACAATCTTTAAACTGTTCCGTCCCCGTTCCAGAATTATCTCCCACGGCGACGCCGTATCGCGCCGCTTCTCTTGCAGCGGTGTTAACCGAGGCGTAGGTAAACGCGAGCAGGCTGACTTCAATAACGCCATAGATTAAAAACAGTAAAAGTGGAAAAATCAACGCAAATTCAACTAACGCCTGGGCTTTAGCCCTCTCTTTTTTCCTTTTCATGGTCTAACTCCTTACCTCAGAAAGAGGGGGCGAACACCCTCTTTTCTACTTCCCTCTTACCAACGCGCACACTGAGGATTTCGTACAGTTAGATTAAAACAATATGAGAAAACCTTTTTTTCAAAACAAATGCAG
>CAZDGZ010000011.1:0-31837 GCA_964505165.1 uncultured Anaerolineaceae bacterium
TAGCCATTGTTTCCCAACGAGTTGTCGGTGGGAGGAGGCGTCAGGGGTGGAATCGTCGGTAGCGTAAGAGTGGGGGTCGGAATCGTAATTGCATCGAGGAAAAATTGCGCGAGTTCCTGGGCTTCGGTGTTGTTTTCCGCCCAGTTTTGAAGTTCTTGAACGGATAGGGGGCGCGGCGCGTCGGGGAGTTGATTCGCGGCGAGGATGTCTACCGCTTCGCCGGCGGTGAGTTCGAGAATCCCCGCGTCGTTTTGGACGCTGCAATGTCCCTCCAAGCAGGTGACGGTGAGAATTTGTTCGACGAGCGAGACGCTCATCATGCTGCCGCGTACACTCGCGACCCCGTAGGGGGTTTCGACTTGGCTTTCGCCGCCGGAAAGCAAAATCCAGATTTGCCCGGCGAGGAGTTTGAGTTTGCTAAAGGGAGAGTCTTTTTGCGGAGTCAATTCTTCGAGGGTGAACGAGGAATTGGACGCGATGCGGATGAGAGTCTCCTCCGGCAGGAGGCGGAGGGCGGCGCGTCCATCGTCGCCGCTTTGGATTGCGCCGCCGGGGTAGATGGTCTCGCCGACGACGGCAGGGGCAAAGTCCTCGGACTCGGACGCGCGGGCGAGGACTTCGTTTTCGACTTCGGAGATGTCGGCTTGACGCGCAGGCGTCGGCGTGGGAGAGGGAAGGGGAGAGAGCGTCGCGGAGGGCGTCGCGGGCGCGGATGCCGGGGTTGACGAAGATGTCGGCGCGGGGGATGAAGGCTGCGGCGTCGCGCGAGGCGTCTCGCAGGAAAGGAGAATCAAGGCAAGGAGGATGAATCCGGATATTCTCTTTTTCATGGCTTACCTTCCTTTATCAATTTGTGAGATGTGTGTATAAAAAAGTCTCGCGCTCATTGTATCACTTCTCGTTTTTGGAGTATTCTTCTTCGGAATGGTATCATTGTACTAAGAGGATGATTGTCACTTGGCGATGGTTTTATTTTAGGATATAACTGGTCAAAATCCGACAATTACGCTTGTGAGGCGCTGATGTATTTGCTTGATATTCAGGAAGGCATTTGGGTAAAGGTGAAAGGGTTCTCCGGTGGACGGGGAATGCAGGAGAAGTTGACTCAGCGAGGCTTGTATCCTGGAGATTGTGTACGCGTATTACGGATTGCGCCGCTTGGAGGCCCGTTGCTGGTCGAGGTGAACGGGCGCGAAATTGCGCTGGGACGCGGTGTGGCTCAGAAGATTTTGGTGGAGCAAGGGACATGCGGATAGCCTTGGTCGGGCAGCCGAATTGCGGCAAAAGTACGCTTTTTAATCAGGTGGCGGGATACAAGGCGGAAACGGGGAATTTCACCGGTACGACGGTTACATTCATGGAAAGTAAGGTGCGCGTGGGGGGAGAAGTTCTTGAGTTGGTGGATTTGCCGGGGACGTATTCGCTTTCGGGGAGCAATCCCGCAGAACGGGAGGCATGGCGATATATTCGTGAAAATCCCATTGATTTGATTATCAATGTGCTGGATGCTTCGCACCTTTCGCTGGGGTTGGAATTGACGCTGGAATTGATAACGTTGAAGAAGCCGGTGATTTTGGCGTTGAATATGGTGGACGAAGCCGCGCGGTTGGGGATGCACATTGACGGCGAAGGGCTGCAAGAGAAATTCGGTGTGCCGGTGCTTCCTTTGGTTGCAAGTAAAGGGCGCGGTGTGCGAAATCTATTTTTGACCGCGTTGCGCGTGGGGAAGTCTCCCAAATCCGCGATTCCGATTTTGGAGGAGGATGTCTCGGACGCGCGGGCGCGGCACGCGCTGGCGAATGAAATCGCTGCGAAGTACGTCCGTCAGGGGGAGCGGCAATTCACTTGGCGGGATAGGCTCGATGATATTCTGCTGCATCCGCTTTGGGGATATGCCGCGCTTGGGTTGATACTTTTTGCGTTTTTCGAGGGGGTGTATGGTGTCGGCGCGCTCATCGAGCCGCCGCTGATGGCGTTTTTCGAAAAGATGACTCTTGCCCTCGCGGCATATTTCGGCGAGGGGACTTTATGGTCTCAATTGGTGACGGGGACGCTGCAAGGGGTTTCCGCCGGTGTCGCGATCGTGCTGCCGTATCTTGTCCCTTTTTTGCTGGGATTGGGATTATTGGAGGATGTGGGGTATCTTTCGCGGGTCGCGTTTTTGATGGACGCGTTCATGCACAAAATCGGACTTCATGGAAAAGCCATCGTGCCGTTTATTTTGGGCTATGGCTGCAATGTGCCGGCGGTGATGTCTACCCGTGTGCTGGATGAACCGCACGAACATTTCGCGGCGGCGGCATTGGCGACTCTCGTCCCGTGCGCGGCGCGGCTCTCGGTCGTCTTCGGACTGGTCGCCTTTTATCTTGGTCCCGGTATGGCGATGGGACTCTATCTCTTCAATCTCTTCATCATTGCTATCACGGGGAAGATTTTGACTTCGATGATACCGGAAGACACGCCGGGGTTGATTTTGGAAATTCCGCCGTATCGCACGCCGACTTTGCAGGCGGTCATGCAAAAAGCCTGGTTCCGCATTCGCGAATTCGTTGTGGAGGCGTGGCCTCTTCTCATCGCAGGGAGTGCGCTCCTCGCGGCAGCGGAGTATTATCACGCGGCGCGGTTTTTTAACTGGCTTGCCCGTCCGATAACGTGGGCGCTGGGGCTTCCTTCGCAGACCGGTGTGCCGCTCATCTTCGGCATTTTGCGGAAGGAGTTGTCGCTGGTGATGTTGGGGCAGGCGCTGGGTTCGATGAATTTCGCCTCGGTACTGACGCCGACGCAGATGCTGACCTTTACCGTCTTCGTGATGTTTTATGTTCCGTGTTTGGCGACTCTCGCGGTGCTTCGCCGCGAACTTGGAACGCGTGAAATGCTCATCATCACCGCGCTGACTGTGGTTGTCGCACTCGTCACCGCGTTGATGGTGCGCGGCGCGGCGTTGCTCTTTTTCGTTTGACGCGGACTCCTATCCTCGATACCGCCGCAAAACCAGTACGGCGTTGTGCCCGCCGAAGCCGAAGGCGTTGCTGACTGCCACCTCTACATTCCAATCGCGGGCTTCGTTGGGGATGTAGTCCAAATCACATTCCGGGTCGGGGGTTTGGTAGTGAATGGTGGGGGGGACGACGTTTTCTTGAATCGCTTTTATGCAGAAGATGGCTTCTAGCGCGCCTGTCGCGCCCATGATGTGCCCCGTCATGGATTTCGTGGAGGAAATCGGGATTTTGTATGCCGTATCCCCGAATGCGCGTTTGATGGCTTTTGTCTCCGAGATGTCGTTCAACTGGGTCGCGGTGCCGTGTGCATTGATGTAACTGACCTCGTCGGGATGGACGCCTGCTGCTTCCATCGCAAGGGAAATGGCTCTCGCGCCGCCCGCGCCGTCTTCCGATGGGGCGGTAATGTGGAACGCGTCTGCTGTTGCGCCGTAGCCCGCGAGTTCGGCGAGGATGTTCGCGCCGCGTGCTTTGGCGTGGCTTTCCCGTTCCAGCATGAGAATCGCCGCGCCTTCGCCCATCACGAGTCCGTCGCGGTTTTTATCGAAGGGTGCGGGGGTCATGGAAAAATCATCGTTTCGCCGCGACATTGCGCCGAGGCGGTCGAACGCGCTGACGCCGATTTCCGTTACGGTTGCTTCGGATGCCCCCGCGAGCGCGGCGTCTATGGTCCCCGCGCGAAGCATCGTCCACGCGACGCCTATCCCGTCTGCGCCGGACGCGCACGCGGACGCGACGGACATCGAAGGCCCTTGGATGTGGTTGTCAATGCCGATGATCCCCGCCGCGCCGTTGGGCATGAGCATGGGGATAATGAAGGGGTTGACGCGCCGCGCTCCGAGATCTTTGAGGGTGTACACCGCGTCCTGAAGCGCGCGCAGCCCGCCGACCGCCGAAGAGACGAAGATGCCGATTCGTCCGGCGTTTTCTTCCGTGATATTCAGCCCGGAGGACCGAATCGCCTCTTGCGCGGCGGCGGCAGCCATTTGTTCGAATCTGTCGCGTCGGCGCGCCTGTTTCGCGGACATATAGGCTTTCGGGTCGAAGTTTTTGACTTCGCAGGCAATTTGGACTGGGAGATTCGACGCGTCGAAGAGCGTGATTTTTCCGACGCCCGAAACGCCGTTGACGAGGTTTTTCCATGTTTCCTCGACGGTCAACCCCAGGGGATTGATGGTGCCCATTCCCGTGACGACGATTTTTTCCATTATCTTCTCCAGAATTTGAATTTTTTCGTTTTCTTGCCCGCGCCGGTAAGAATGACTGCGATGGGGTCTTGAAGGCGAGGGAGAGTTTCTCTCAGCGCGTGCCAAACGAGCGCGGAGGTTGGTTCTACATACAACCCCCGCCGGGCGAGTTCGTCACGAGCGGGGAGGATATCTTCCTCCCCAACTGCGACGAAGAAACCGCCGTTTTCCGCGATGGTTTGGATGACGCGTTCTCCTCGGACGGGGAATCGCACGCGTACCCCTTCCGCGAGAGTCGGCGCTTCGGTGACGAAGCCCAGCCCGGAAGGTCCGTATTCCGAAAGCGCCCACAGCGGCGCGCAAGCGAGCGCTTGCACGCCAACCAACTGCGGAAAATGTTGAATGACTCCCGCCGCGAGCAATGCCTGAAATCCTCGCGCGATGCCAAGCAGCAGCCCGCCTTGTCCTGCCGGAAGGAGGACCGCCCCGGGCGCGCCGCCGAGGTCTTCGACGAGTTCGTAGGCAAGAGTCGCGTAGCCGGGAAGATTGAACGGGAGAAACGCGTGACTGGCGTATACCGCGCCGCGTTCCGCTTCTTTTCGGGCGGCTTCCCCGGCTTCGGAGCGCGTCCCCTCGATTTCGACGAGTTCCGCTCCGTACGCGGCGATTTTTTCCTTTTTATGCGCGGCCGTTTCTTTCGGGACGAAGACCCGCGCGCGGAGTTCGGCGCGCGCGGCGTATGCCGCAAACGACGCCCCCGCGTTCCCCGATGAATCTTCGACAGCCGATTTGACGCCCCGCGAAACTAGCCATGAGACGAGTACGGCTTCCCCCCGGTCCTTGAACGAGCCGGTCGGGTTTTCGTATTCACATTTGAACGCTACACGCCGCCGAAAGATTTTCTTCCATACGAGAGGCGTGCCTCCCTCGCCGAGACTTAGCGAAGGCGCGTCCTCCGGCAGCGAAAGACTGTGACGATATTTCCAGATTCCCGGCGCGGATGAATCTACCTCTTTCGGGTCATAGCGCAACGGCGCAGCGAAATCGTACACGCCGCCGCATACGGGACAGCGGTAGGGCGCGCCCTCGTCCGGGTACGGGCGTCCGCAATTGACGCATACGACGGGAAGCATGACTTACCCTCCCGCTACCGGAGGGAAAAGCGCGATTTCGCCGCCATCGGGGAGAATCGCCTCGTCCTCCGCGAATTCCCGATTGATGGAAACGAGCGTGGAGGGCATCATCGGCGCGAGCGCGGGGAATTTCTCGACGAGAATTTCCTTGAGCTCGCGAACCGTCGTCCCTTTGGGGAGATCCAATTCGAGCGAGGTTTTCCCCGTGCCCTCTCGGAGGGTTGCAAAGAAAAGAAGTTTTATGTGCATTGTTTCCGCCAGAAAATCGAAGTTGGGAGTCTTGTTGTTCGGTTCGAGGACATCCCGCGCTTGAATTATACCGTAGTGATATAATCGCCTTCACGATGACTCTTTCCGCAATTTCTTCCCCTGTTGGCGGGTACAACATCCGCCTTCCCGTTTACGAAGGCCCGCTGGATTTGCTTTTGAGCCTTATCGAGCGCGCCGAATTGGATATTACGAGTGTTTCCCTCGCGTTGGTTACTGACCAATATCTGGCGTATATTCGCTCGCTTCGGGATGTGGATGCGGAAGAAGTCTCCACCTTTTTGGTGATTGCGGCGAAATTGATTCAAATCAAATCGGAGGCGCTGCTGCCGCGCCCGCCCCAGCGTGAACCCGGGGAAGAGGACCCTGGCGAAGCGCTTGCGCGGCAATTACGCGTCTACAAACGTTTCAAGGAAATCTCCGAATGGCTCCTCGCGCGTGAAAAAGCAGGATTCCGCACCTATTTGCGCCTCGCGCCTCCCCCGAAAGCCGAATCCCGTCTCGACATGACGGGCGTGAGCCTCGACGACCTCCTCGACGCGGCGCGGGAAGCCTTCGCGAAGGAGCAGGAAAAACAGGCGCTGGGAACGGTGATTCGCGCGCCGAAGGTGACCATCCGTGAGAAAATCCGCGCCATTAGTCTCCTGCTCCGCAAGAAGAAACAAACGACTTTCAACGAGATGGTGCGCGACGCGAAGAGCCGTCTGGAAATCGTCGTCACCTTTCTTGCTTTGCTGGAACTGGTTAAACGGTATCGCGTGGCGGCGCGTCAGGAGACGCTCTTTTCGCCGATTCAGGTGGATGTCGTGGGGGAAGTTCAGGTAGAAGAAGATTTCGATGTAGAGTTCGAATAGCGGACGAGACGCGTCCACACCCACAATCCGATTGCCGCGCCCGCCGCGTCGATGAGAATATCCATTGGGCTGGCGTGGCGTCCCGCGACGAAATGCTGATGGAATTCATCGCTTGCGGCGTAGAGTACCGCGAAAATCCACGCGCGCGAAGAGGGGGCATCACGCATCCCCCACGCGTACGAAACCGCGAGGAGGGCATAGCCTAGCATGTGTCCGCTCTTCTTGACGAGGAAATCTGCCCAGCCGAAATCAATCATTTCATCGGAGGGGATGGAAGAAAAAACGAAGATGGCGCTCATCATTACGAGCGCAGGAATCCAGCGGGGAAGTTTCATAGAGATTATTCTACCCGTTCTTTCGTACCTTTTTTGTTTTTCTTGTGTTAAACGCATGAATTTCGGAGTTGAATCGAAGGAGATTTATGCGTACACGAGTAGTCATCACGGGGTTGGGATGCGTCAGCCCGCTGGGGTTGAGCGTCCAAGAAACATGGGACGCGCTCATCGCGGGGAAGTCGGGCGCTGCGCCCATTACGCTTTTCGACGCGAGGGATCATAAAACGCGTTTTGCCGCGGAAGTCAAGGGATTCGACCCGTCCAAATGGTTGAAGCCGAGGGACGCCCGGCGGTCGGATCGGTATCTCCAATTTGCGATGGCATCTGCCATACAGGCGGTGGAGGATGCCCGCTTGGAAATTGACGAATCGAATCGGGATAGAGTCGGTGTTCTCATTGGCAGCGGAATTGCGGGAATCGGCACGCTTCTCTCGCAGGTGGAACTCATGCGGGAGCGCGGCGCGTCGCGCGTCAGCCCTTTTCTCGTCCCGATGATGTTAGCGGATACCGCGCCGGGGATGGTCGCGATTCACTTCGGCGCGCGGGGTCCGAATATGGCGCTCGCGACGGCCTGCGCGACCGGCTCCAATGCGATTGGCGAGGCGGCGCACATCATTCGACGAGGCAGCGCGGACGTGATGATTGCGGGCGGCGCAGAAGCCGCTTTGGTGAAACTCGCAATGGCGGGGATGAACGCGATGGGCGCGCTGTCCACTCGAAACGATGCCCCGGAACGCGCCTCGCGTCCTTTCGATAAAGAGCGAGACGGATTCGTCATGGGCGAAGGCGCGGCGGTCCTTGTTTTGGAATCGTTGGAACACGCGCGGGCGCGTGGCGCGCATATCCTCGCGGAGTTGACGGGCTACGGCGCGACCGATGACGCGTATCATATTTCCGCGCCCGCGCCGCAAGGGGAAGGCGCGGTTTTGTGCATGAACGCCGCGTTGGAAGATGCGCGTCTTTCGCCAGACGAAATCGAGTACATCAACGCGCATGGCACGAGTACCAGATTGAATGACGCGATGGAGACCCTTGCCATCAAAAAAGTTTTGGGAGCACATGCCTATGAAATCCCCGTCTCCTCCACGAAGTCTATGACAGGGCATCTTCTCGGCGCGTCGGGCGCGCTGGAAGCCATGATTTGTGTCAAAGTCTTGCAGGAAAATATCCTTCCGCCTACCATCAACTACGAGACGCCCGATCCAGACTGCGATTTGGATTATGTTCCCAACGAGGCGCGTGCGGCGGCGCCCCGTCACGTCATGTCGAATTCCTTTGGGTTCGGCGGGCATAATGCAACCTTGATTTTCAGCCGCTTCGAGGATTAAGATGACATACGCGCACATCACCGGTTGGGGCATGGCTGTTCCCGAAAAAATCTTGACGAACGACGACCTCGCTCGTATGGTCGAAACGAATGACGAATGGATTCGGACGCGGACGGGAATTCGCGAACGCCGAATCGCCTCGGAGGAAGAGACGCCTTCCTCCCTCGCGGTCGAAGCCTCCCTGAAAGCCCTCGATGTGGCGAATCTCAGCCCGAACGAGTTGGATTTGATTATCGTTTCGACCTCGACGCCGGAACACCTTTTCCCCGCGACGGCGTGTCTCGTCCAAGATAAAATCGGAGCGACGAAGGCGGGCGCTTTCGACCTTTTGGCAGCCTGCACGGGATTCATCTACGCGACGAATATGGCAGCCCAGGCGATTCGCAGTGGCGCAATTCGCAACGCGCTCATCATCGGGACGGAGACGCTCTCGCGTTTCGTGGATTGGGAGGACCGAAATACCTGTATCCTCTTCGGAGATGGCGCGGGCGCATTTGTCCTTCAGGCGAGTGAAGTCCCCGGCGGCGTTCTCTCCGCTGTCATGCGCTCGGATGGGTCAGGCGCGGAATTACTTTCGCTTCCGGCTGGCGGCAGCAAAATGCCCGCGACAGAAGAGACCGTGAGAAACGGCATGCACTATATCCAAATGGACGGGCGCGGGGTCTTCCGGTTCGCGACCCGCGTGATGGCGCGCGCGACGAAGGAAGCCGTCCACGCGGCGGGATTGAGCCTCGACGACGTGAACCTCGTTATCCCGCATCAGGCGAATATCCGCATTATCGAGGCGGCGGCGCGGGGCTTGAAGATGCCGATGGAGCGGTTTTTCGTCAATTTGGATAAATATGGCAATACCTCCACCGCGTCAATCCCCATTGCGGCAGTGGAAGCCGTCGAGAGCGGACGGTTGAACGCCGGCGATACGGTCGTCTTCGTTGGCTTTGGCGGCGGCTTGACATGGGGCGCGCTCGCCGCGAAATGGAGCGGCCCGCTGCGGGAAGAGCGGAAGATTTATTTTGGCTGGTATCGCATCCTCGCGAGTATCCGCTCCTTCTTCCTGCGCGTCGCGCGTCTCGTAGAAAAGATGATATGGGGCAGGAAGGCGTAATGACGAATTTTGCGATTCGCATTCTTCTCGAGCATTTCTTGAGGATGCCCGTTTTTCCTCTGTTTGACATATTCTTTTCTCTCGGCTAAACTAGGGCAACTTCCCGCTATCATCGAAAGAAAAATCAAGGAGTTCGCGATGGATTTGAATAAAGCCGATGACGCGATTTCCCGTCGTATACATGCGATGGTGGAACGCGTAGATGATTTGAAAGAACGAAATCTCTATTTTTATAATCAGCCGGTTACGGAGATTCGCGGCGGTGCGCGCGTGCTCGTCAATGGGCGCGAGATGGGCATGTACGCATCGTATGGATATTTAGGATTGCTGGGGCATCCTCGCATCAACGCCGCAGCGAAAGCCGCGATTGATAAATACGGCTCCGGCACGAATGGAGTCCGAACCCTCGCGGGTTCGCTGGAACTCCATACCGAACTGGAGAAAACTATCGCCGATTTCAAACATGCGGAAGCGGCGATTACCTATACCTCCGGCTATGTGACCAACCTGACGGTCGTCTCGACTCTCGTCGGGCGCGGAGATTGGGTCATCTCCGACAAGTTGAATCACGCGTCTATCGTGGACGGATGTCTTATGTCGGGCGCGCTTTTCCGTCGTTTCAAGCATAACGATATGGCAGATTTGGAACGACGCCTTCAGCAAGCGCCCAAAGATGTCTCCAAATTGGTCATCGCGGACGCGGTCTTTAGCATGGATGGCGACATCATTGACCTTCCCACTGTCGTGGAACTGTGCCAGAAATACGATGCCTGGCTGATGATTGACGAAGCCCATTCCGTTGGCGTTCTCGGGGATACGGGACGCGGCATTGAAGAACATTTTGGCTTGGGCGATGTCATAGATATCAAAATGGGGACGCTGAGCAAGACGATTCCCTCGGTTGGCGGGTATGTTGCGGGCAAGAAGAAATTGATTGATTATCTCCGCCATGCCAGCCGCGCGTATATCTTCTCTGCTGCATTGCCTCCCGCGCAGGCGGCTGCCGCGATGGAATCTTTCCGCGTGATTCTCGACGAACCCTGGAGAATCGAAAAACTCCGCGCCAATACCAAACAATTCATTGAGGGGCTGCAAGCCGCTGGATTCGATACGATGCTTACCGAAACCGCCGTTGTGCCGGTCCTTTGTGGCTCCGATGAACGCGCGTTTATGCTCACCCGCGCGGCGCAAGAAAAGGACCTCTTCGTCCTGCCCGTTGTGTCTCCTGCTGTGCCGGAAGGATTGGCGCGGCTGCGTGCGACGGTCACCGCTGCACACGAACCCGATGAAATCGCCTATGCGATTGATGTCCTCGCCAAGGCGGGGAAAGAAATCGGGATTATCTAGTTTCTCTCGAGGCGGACTGGGATGACAACACAGTCCGCCTTTTTTCTCCCTTGAACAAACTCCTCCTTCACCCCGGACGCGAAAAATCTCTCTTGCGCCGGCATCCTTGGATTTTCTCCGGTGCGGTTGCCCGCGTAGATGGAACGCCGCGGCCGGGAGAAACCGTCCTCGTTGCCGACAGCCGCGGGCGTTTTCTCGCGTTTGCCGCGTATTCGCCCGCGTCAAAAATTCGTGCGCGGGTATGGTCTTTCGACGAGGAAGATACCATTGACGCGGCATTTTTCCGCCGACGAATTGACGCCGCGCTGAAACGCCGTGCGGGGATTCCCTCGAACGCGTACCGCCTTGTCCATGCAGAATCGGATGGACTTCCTGGCTTTATCGCGGATAAATATGACGAAACGCTCGTCCTTCAATTTTTGAGCGCGGGCGCGGAGTATTGGAGGGAGACTCTCACGGATGCCCTTCTCGATGCGACGGGACTTCGCTTGGCGTATGAGCGTTCCGATGTGGAGGTGCGGCGTCTCGAAGGACTTCCGCTTCGCGCGGGGGCATTGCGCGGCGCGCCTCCCGACCGCGTGCTCATCGAGGAGTACGGCGCGCGTTTTCTCGTGGATATTGCGCGCGGGCATAAAACCGGGTTTTATCTCGACCAACGCGCCAACCGTTTTCGCGTGGGCGCGCTCGTAGAGGGGCGCGAGGTGCTCAATTCTTTTTCCTATACGGGAGGGTTCACGATTCACGCGTTGCGCGGGGGCGCGAAATCCGTTGTTTCGATAGATTCTTCCGCAGACGCGCTTTCGATGGAGGTGGAGAATCTGCGGCGAAACGGGATGAACGCGGCGGCTTCGGAGCGTATCGAGGGGGATGTGTTTCAGGTGTTGAGAAAATTTCGGGACGCGCGGCGCGCGTTCGATGTGATTATTCTGGATCCCCCAAAATTTGCCCCCACTGCCGCACAAGCCGCGAAAGCCGCGCGCGGGTATAAGGACATCAATCTTCTCGCATTCAAATTATTGCGTTCCGGCGGGATTCTCGCGACCTTTTCTTGTTCCGGCGGAATTTCCGATTCTCTTTTCCAAAAAATCGTTGCCGATGCCGCGCTGGACGCGGGGGTGAACGCGGTGATTTTGGCGCGTTTGGCTCAGGATAAAGACCACCCCGTCTCGTTGAATTTCCCGGAGGGGGCGTATCTCAAAGGGTTGATTTGCCGAAAGGATTAAGCGCCGCGTTCTCCACGTCCTTTGCGGGCGTTGAGGCGTTGTTTTCCTTCTCCGCCGGAGGCTTCTTCTCCAAGTTGAAGCACTTGTCGGAGCATGGCAAGAACCGCCATGCCTAATTTGATTCCTTGACCGCTGGAAAAGGAGAGGGGTTCGCCTTCTTTTTCCGCTCGTTGAATGAGAAGGTACGCGGTGCCTATTCCGGTAATGGCGCCGATGAGCGCGCCGCCGATGAGAACTTTGTTTTTCCAAGAAAGTTGATTAGAAGCCATCGTTGGAAGTCCTTTTCGAGGGGGATTTCGAGAAGAGTGTGCGGATGCCGGCTTTCGTCTTTTGGACGAAGAAAACGGGGGAGGCGGCTTTGTCCGCGAAGAGACGCGTTTTCGCGGCGACGAGGTCCGCGTAGGTTTGCGCGAGTCCTGTATAGCGAGGCAAAATGTGGAGGAAACGGGCGAGAGCGTATATCAACGCGCCTAAAATAAGGAGGAAGATGAACGCGAAAACGAGAAAGGGGAGAATCAGCCAGATGAGAGACAAATCTGCCCATTGGGAGGTCACTGCCGCGCCGCCGCGTGAGATTGCGATGACCGCGAGGATGAAGAGGAGAAACGCTGCCGTCATTGGTGCGATGATTTGCAGCCAGAGTTGCTTTTTGTACGCGCTTTTTCGTCGAGGTGCGTTCATGGCTCTATTGTAACCGGAAAACGAGGGAATTTTTTCCTGAGTTCTCAGGCAGTTGTGCAGGGTATTTTCAAGAGGAGGGCGTTAAGCGTCCTCTTTTTGAGAAGGGTGGGGGAGATGTGAGTTTTTTTCAGCCGAGTATGTTTCGGAGGGTTCCAGAAGCGCGGGTTGCTCTGTCAGTGTTTTGGCTGCGGAAGGTTTGAGGCGATAGCGCGGGTCTATTTTCCCGGTTTCCAGACGATTCATAATGAGACGGTGATATTTCGGGTCAATTTCTGCCGAGATAAAGTGACGATTGAGTTGTCTGCATACATCAATTTCCGCACCGCTTCCTCCGAAATGAATCAGGACGGTATCTCCGGGCATGGTGCTGGCTTTGATGAGCATTGCTGCAAGTCCTTGAGGAATTTGACAGGCGTGGAAGGTTTTTTCTTTGCTTACATTTTTGACCAAATCGAAATAAAACCAATCGTAGGGCATTCTTCCGCGAGAGCCTTCGGCAATTCGCTGTCGAATACGTTTGTCTGTCGGGTTTTGATAGGGGACGGCGACATTATCTTTGTAGAAACGATTGTGTTTGCTTTTCCTTCCGTGCAATACGCTGCGATGTGCTGTGGTGAAACGACGAGGACTGTGCCCGATATTGGAGTTGTAGACCCATACATAATCATGCACGTCGTAACAAGCCTCGTCGAGATAGCGAACCCGCAAGTAAGCATTTTGTTTTGGGTAATTGATGAAGAAGAGATTTCCGTCTTCTTTTAGGACGCGTACGGATTCGCGCGCTAATTCGATGTACCATTCGATATAGGCGTCAAAGCGTGTGGTGTATGTTTTGTCCCCGTATTTGATGCCCACGTTATAGTCCGGGTCGCTATAAATCATATCTACGCTATTATCTGGCAATGCTTTGAGCAATTCCATGACATCGCCAAGATATACCGTATCGAGGAAAGAGGAAATCGTTTCGTTTGTCATTTCACCGCTTCAAGAGATGATATTCTGCTTTTTTCAATAGCCGAATAGAGCCTATGTCTGTCGGATCCTCGAAGGTGTAATTGTATAGTCTCAGGACAGAAACCCCTTGCACGCGGTCTCGGAGAATATAACACCCTGTGATTTGTCGAATGTCCAGTTCTTTTTCCCGGCGCATTTCTACATAGTATCTGAAAGGGTGGTATATCTGGTACACTGCGAAGTCTGCGGGAAATCCGTTTTTCCCCTCGATGACGGTGACGACGCCTTGATATTCGAATGTGTAGTCAATTTCCATTTGGAGATTAACGGCGCGGATATGTTCCGTTCCGATTCGGTAGTCGAAACTTATTTTCGTGCGGCGGGCGTTGTAGGCTTTGGGGGAGGCAACAATATCATCATAGAGGAAATCGTGAATAATTCGCTGATTTCCGGCAACGGAAAGAATGTTCGATTCGCTTGTGTCCAGTTCGTTCAATAAACTCTTTCGGTATTTCCATTCGAATCGTTCTGTATCGGAGATTTCCTCGAATGGGTGGTATCCGTATTGTATCCCTTTGACGAATCGGTGTTTTCCTCCTCCCAAATGAATAACGAATACATCTTCTCTTCGGAGCATATCGGGAAGCAGCGAAGAGTTGTCTACTTTGGTCGCGTCAAAAGGGTTTCCGAAATCAACTTCTTTGCAAACGCGTTTTACAAGGGTATTGTCGAATTCCATCGTCCCTTGTTGTTGGCAATGGCGATATATCTTCTCTAGAACTTGGGCTTTTTTACTTGGCATGTGTACCCTCGAGGAAGTTTTCTTGAAAAAATCATATCACATTTCTTCGCGGAGGAAAGTCAGAATATGTTTTTCTCTCCTACGCGGCGGCAGAGGAGATTCCCTCGCTGATGGCAAGGAATATCTCCTCTGCAGGAAGAGGAACGAACGTGGATTTTCGCGCGAAATTGCGGAGGCGTTAGCGCCGATTCCGCAAAAAGGTCGGAATATCCAAGTCGTCTTGATTGAAAGTTTGTGTAGAAGACGAATCGGAGCGTTTCGGTTCGGCTTCTACGCTTACGTTTTGGATGTCTCGTTTCGGCAGAGCAGAAAGGGGGCGAGCCCGTTCCGTCCGGCGAGGGGAAGCGGTCGAGCGCCAGAGGCTGCGAGTGCTGCTTCTCTCGAATCCGGTCGCGATGACGGTGATGCGGATGCTGTCGCCCATTTCGGGGTCAATGACTGCGCCGAATATCATATTGACATCCGGGTGGGTGGTTTCGCGGATAATTGCCGCCGCTTGATTGACCTCGAAGAGTGTGAGATCCGGTCCGCCGGTGACATTGAAGAGGACGCCGCGAGCGCCGTCAATCGTGATGTCGAGGAGTTGGCTGGAAATGGCTTGTTCGGCGGCTTGTTTCGCTCTTTCTTCGCCGGAGCCGATTCCGACTGCCATAAGCGCCGCGCCGCCTTCGGACATGATGGCGCGCACATCCGCGAAGTCCAGGTTGATGAGCCCGGGGATGGTGATGAGTTCGGAGATGCCTTGAATACCCTGATGCAGCACCTCATCCGCCATACGAAAGGCCTCTTGCAGACTGGCTTTTTTGGTCGTCAGTTGCAGCAATCGGTCGTTGGGAATGACGATGAGGGTATCGGCATGTTCTTTGAGGGCATTGATGCCTTCTTCTGCGGCTTTCATGCGGCGAGTGCCCTCGAAGGTGAAGGGACGAGTAACGACGCCAATGGTCAGCGCGCCGGATTCTTTCGCCACTTGCGCCACAATCGGCGCGGCGCCGGTTCCCGTGCCGCCGCCCATCCCTGCGGTGACGAAAACCATGTCACTGTTTTTGAGTACTTGGTAGAGTTCCTCGGCGGATTCTTCCGCGGCTTTTTTCCCCATTGCCGGGTCGCCTCCCGCGCCGAGACCGCGCGTCACCTTTTCTCCGAGACGAACGCGGGTAGGGGCTTTGGAGAGCATCAGGGCTTGCGCGTCCGTGTTCGCGGCGATGAATTCGACGCCCTTGATGCCTTCTTCCATCATGCGGTTGACGGCATTGGATCCGCCGCCGCCGACGCCGATGACCTTAATCCGGGCAAAGGCTTCTGTCAAGTGAGATTTCTTCGTATCCATTCGTTCCTCCTTTAAAACGATACCACACATTAAGGGATTAATCTCCGAAACCAAGACTTAAGGGCTTTCCAGCCTTGGAAGGAGGTTTCCTTTCCGGGGGGTGAGGGAATTTCTTGGTCTTCCATCGAAAGCGCCCAAAGGAGCAGCCCGACGCTTGTTGAATACGCGGGAGAGTGCAATTGGTCGCTTAATCCATGTAGATTTTCCGGTTGAGCAATTCGAACAGGCATCCCCAGCACTTCGCTGGCGAGTTTTCGTATTCCGGGAAGCGCTGCCGCGCCGCCGGTTAGCACCATGCCGGCAGGGAGCAGCCCGTCGTATCCTGAACGTTTGATTTCTTGCAGCGTAAGCGAGAAAATTTCCGCGACGCGTGCTTCGATGATGTGTGCCAAATCCTGGCGATTGATTTGAGTGGGACGGTCTTCCCCGAAAGGCTGGACGGTGAAGTATTCTTCCGCCCCGACCTCTGCGCGGATGGCGTATCCTTGTTGTAATTTGATAGATTCCGCCTGCGCGATGGGGAGACGAAGCCCGTGTGAAATATCCGCCGTCACATGATTGCCACCGACGGCGAGAACCATCGTGTGCCAGACGTTGTTTTCCACATAAATCGCGAGGTCGGTTGTTCCGCCGCCGATGTCGCAGATAGCGACGCCGATTCGGCGTTCTTCATCGGTCAAGACGGCTTCGCCGGAGGCAAGCGGGTTGAGGACGAAGCGTTGAACTTCGACCCCCGCCGACCGGACGCATTGCCGGATATTTTCGACCGTCG
Organism: uncultured Anaerolineaceae bacterium; assembly: GCA_964505165.1. Classification (GTDB taxonomy): domain Bacteria; phylum Chloroflexota; class Anaerolineae; order Anaerolineales; family Villigracilaceae; genus CAZDGZ01. The sequence goes on from CAZDGZ010000011.1 coordinate 16,318, forward strand.
CGGCGGATGCGGTAATGATATGCGTTTCGACCTCCAAACGGTAGCCGTGCATCCCAATGGGGGAGGATACGCCGTCTTGCCCGTCAATGGAAAAGCCGCGTTGGATGACATGGATGATTTCTCTATCATGCGGAATTGCGACCGTGCGCGAGGATTCGAGCGCGCGTGCCACATCATAGGCATCCACGATGCCGCCGCTGATTGCCGCGACGCCTCGGCTGTTGACGGAGGAGACGTGCGCGCCTGCGAGGCTGACCAACGCGGAGGTGATTTCCAGCCCCGAGGTGCGCTCCGCTTTCTCGACCGAGCGGCTGATGGCTTCCGAGGCGGCTTCGATATCTACGATGATACCCTTCCGCAGCCCTGCCGAGGGTTCGATTCCCACGCCGAGAATCCGCAGCGAGTTATCCTCTTCCAACTCGCCGACCAGCGTGCAAATTTTCGTCGTGCCGACATCAATTCCGACTACGATTTCATCCATCGCTATTGCTCCAGCCGATAAAACGGATTTTCAGGATAGGCTACGCTTATCATCGTAGGATGTACACCTTTTTGCGCCAGGTAATCCACAATGGCTTGATACACGCGGAGTTTCAGGGCGACATCTTGCCCTTCTGTTCCGAAATAGGCAACCCATCCGCGCGGGTCATGCCAGCCGATTCCGTATTGCGCGTCGTAGAAGAGCGAGGCTCCTGCGGGCGCTTGAGATGCCAGCGTTTGCAGCATCGAAACCAACTCCGGGGAAAGATAAGGCGGCGGCGAAAGCGGATCCGCGGGCATGGTATGGGTGGGAGGCGGCGGAGCGAATGCGAGAACTGGGATGAGTGACTCCGCATTTCCATCGGGTAAAAATGCTACCCCTTCCGCGTCTATCCATGTGATTTTGCCATTTTCTTGCCATGCGAGGACCGGTTGCCGCTCTTCCACTTGAACCAAAATGCGGTTCGGCAGCCTAATCTTCACCGAAACGGATTTCAGTTCTGGCATGGCGAGACGTAAATCTCGGGCGAGAATATCCGGTTGCAGCAAAAAGACGGGCGTTCCTGTGATGCCCATTGCCATTTGGATTTCCGATGTCGAAATTCTCTCGTTCCCGCTCACCTGCGGCGGCGCGGCGGAGAAATAGCCGGAACGCACCATTCCGTAAAGGAGGGAAAGAAGCGCGGCACTGAGCAGCAGCGAAATCCATCTTGTAGAAAGATGCACGCGGGGCAGTCTCAACGCGGGGAGGCGGAGTTTCGGCGCGCGAGAAAGCGGCGAAGGAATGGACGGCGCGGCAACCGAGGCTTCGTACCGTCTTTTCTTGGAGTTCTTTTTCCGTTTCGGCGCGGGAGGTTTCGGTTTTTCGACGCGCGCGGTTACGGCGAGAGACGCCTCGCGTTTGAGCCGCTCCGCTCTTCGCTGCCGCACGATTTCCGCGCGGGTGAGTTTCTTCTTCTCGCTCACGACTCCCTCCGAAAACGCCGTTCCGTTTTGTCTCGCTCTGCTTTTCGCTCCAGCGCGAGCGCAATCAATTCGTCCAATAGCGCGGCATACGGAAGCCCGCTTGCTTCCCACAATTTGGGATACATGCTGATTTCCGTGAAGCCCGGCATGGTATTCACCTCGTTGAGATAGAACTCGCCGGTGTTTTTGTCTACCAGAAAATCTACGCGAGCCAATCCCGCGCAGTCAATCGCTTGGAAAGCCTTCACGGCATACGCGCGGAGAACTTCCGCTTGCGCGCCGGGGAGCGGCGCGGGAATCTTCAATTCCGACTCGCCGTTGATGTATTTCGCCTCGTAAGAATAAAATTCCTCGCTGGGGATGATTTCTCCGGCGATGGAGGCTTTCGGCGAATCGTTCCCCAAAACGCTGATTTCGATTTCCCGCGCGTCGATTCCTCGTTCGATAATCACGCGGCGGTCGTAGCGCGCCGCCTCTTTCAACCCCTCGACCAGCGCGTCGCGGGATTGGCATTTGCTCACGCCGACCGAAGAACCGAGATTCGCGGGTTTCACGAAAAGCGGATACGCGCTGACTGACTCCGCGCGGCGAATCACCGAATCGATATCCGTTTCGATTTCCGAACGGAGCGCGATTGTGGATTCCACAACCGGAATTTCATGCGCGCGCATCACATCTTTGAACACGCCTTTATCCATCCCGACTGCCGACCCGACGACCCCTGCGCCCACATACGCGACATCTGCCATTTCCAGCAGCCCTTGCAGCGCGCCGTCTTCGCCGTATGTGCCATGAAGAACCGGGAAAACCACATCGAAATCGCTGAGTTTGATGATTTGCACTCCCTGCACCGCGTAAATCCCCGAAAACGTCGGGTCGCCCGGAAGGATAACCGGCGTCAACGCGTCCGAAGCGCGTCCGGCGAACACCTCCAGCGCGCGCTCCCCGCTCATCCACGCGCCCTCGTGCGTGATGCCGATTTGCGTCGTCTCGTATTTTTCGGGGTCCAGCGCATTCAACACCGAACGCGCCGACATCAGAGAAACCTCATGCTCCCCGGAGCGACCGCCGAAAATCACAGCAATTTGCAGTTTCTTCTTCATAGCCATTCACCTATCAATTCGATTTCCAGTTCCAGCCGTACGCCGAACTTTTCTTCCACGCTTCGTTGCGCGAGACGAATAAGCGCCTTCATATCCTCCGCGCGGGCATTGCCGCGATTGAGGAAGAAATTTGCATGGACCTCGCTGATTTCCGCGTCCCCGATGCGCGTGCCCTTCAGCCCAGCCGCATCAATGAGCCTTCCGGCATAATCTCCGGGCGGATTTTTGAAGATAGACCCCATGCTCGCGCCGGGCGGCTGGGTTTCTCTCCTTCTTTGGGAGAATTGACGAATCCGCTCTCGGATTTCAGCCTTCGTCCCGTTTCGCAGCCTCATCTCTGCCGCGAGGATAACCGTTTCCCCGCCGCGCCCTTTCAGGCGGCTGCCGCGATAGACGAATCCCATCCCCGCCGCGTCTACCTGCTCGCGTCCCGAAGGCGAGATAATCTCCGCGTAGCGAAGCGTGTTCGCGATGTCGCCGCCGAATGCGCCGGCATTTCCGTATACCGCGCCGCCTAAGGTCCCCGGGATGGCAACTGCCCATTCTAATCCGCTCAATCCGCGTTCCGCCGCGAGATTTGCCAGACGGCTGAAATTCGCGCCCGATTCCGCCCACACGGAGGGAGAGTCTCCCTCCGTAAAGCGGATTTCGCTTGCCCGATTGATGACGACCACGCCGCGCACTCCCGCGTCGCTGATGAGGACATTCGAGCCGCTCCCCAGCAGGATGAAGGGGAGGTGCATCTCCCAGAGTTGGCGAGCGGTTTTCGCCAACTCATCTGCGGAGCGGACGACGAGGAGCGCATCCGCTGCCCCGCCAATACGCGCGGTCGTATAGGCTGCGAGAGGAACCTTCTCTTGCAGCGCATCGCCGAACGCGGCGCGTAAAGCGGGGAGGGGTAGAGGAGTCATCTTATTGTTGGGTCGAGAAAAACTCAATCAGGCGTAAAATCGTCTTCGACCGTTCCGCGCGTTCTTCCATTTCGACGCGCGGGGAGCGCTTCGGGTCGGGTGTGGGGACATTTGCCAGAACCATTGTGAGAGGAGGCAAGCCCAGCGTTTGAGATTCGAATTTGCGAGGCGCATCTTTCTTCTTCATCTTAAACAGTCCTTTCGCTCAGCGCGTGGAGCACTTGCGCGCTGATTACGTTGGCATCTCCGGCGGAGAGTACGAGCAGCACATCTCCTGATTGGAGATGGCGAAGCAAATAATCCAGAATATCTTCGAAAGAGGCAATGAACCGCGCGGAAGGGTGCGTCATCGCTGCGACGAGTTGCGCGGCGGAAAAATCTTCTTGGGGTTCTCGCGCCGCGTAAATTTCGCTCACGATGACCTCGTCCGCGTCGTCGAAAGCGTGGAGGAATTTGTCGAAGAGGGTTCGTGTGCGGGAGTAGGTATGCGGCTGCCAAACCGCCCAAATGCGTTTGCCGGGGTGCCGGGCACGAGCAGCGGCGAGGGTCGCGCGGATTTCGGTGGGGTGGTGGGCGTAATCATCGTAGATGAGTATTCCCTCCGCTTCGCCGCGAAACTCGAAGCGCCGTCCCGTGCCGGTGAAGCGGCTGAGCGCGTCGGCGGCGTTTTCCAGCGAGAGGGCTTCCCAAGCGATGACGCTCAACACCGCGAGCGCGTTCAGGACGTTGTGTTTTCCGGGCACTTGCAGCGAAACGGAAACAGGCGGCGTTCCCGCGCGTCGAACGAGAAAGTCGAAGCCGCCGCGTTCGTTCGGGACGAGGGAATCCGCTTGAAGCGTGGAATCTCCTCGGAATCCGTATCCTATCGTTTCTCGCTGCATAGATTGGGCTTCCGCGAGCATTTCTCTCGCGCCTTCGTCTTCTTTGCAGGCGATGAGGAGTCCTTCTTTGGGCAGACGATGGACGAATTTTCGGAAGGCGTCGAAGAACGCGTCTTTGGATGGGTAGCAGTCGGGATGGTCGTGTTCGACGTTGGTGACGATTTCGATTTTCGGGGTCAACCCCAGGAACATACGGTCATATTCATCGGCTTCGATGATGAAGTAGTTGCCGCGTCCCGCGTGGGCGTTGGTGCCGAAGTTGGAGGCAATGCCGCCGATGATAAAGGATGGGTCTTTGCCGAGTTCAGAGAGTACCCACGCGAGCATGGCGGTGGTGGTGGTTTTTCCGTGTGTTCCGGCGATGGCGATGCCGCGTTTTTCTGCCATGAGTTCGCCGAGGAAGTCCGCGCGTTTGTAAACGGGGATTCCCGCGGCGCGGGCGGCGCGAACTTCGATGTTTTCTTCCGGTACGGCGGAGGAGCGCACGACCCAATCCGCGCCGGCGATGTTGTTGGCGTGATGTCCCCGGAAGACGGTTGCTCCCGCACGTTCCACTTCTTCTGCGAAGGAGGAGTAGACGCGGTCAGATCCCGTCACCGTATATCCGCTTTCGAGAAGAAGGCGGGCGATGGCGGAAAGTCCGCTGCCTCCGATTCCGATGAAGTGAACGTGCGTCATTCGAACTCCTTAGATATAGACGACAATGACGAAGATGAAGGCGATGATGACGGCAAAGTAAATTGCCGGAACGCCTAAAAGGTTTGGCGGCATGTACTCGAGAAGTTTCGTCATGGTTTCTGCGTATGCGGCGGTTGCCGAGGGGCAGGCGTTAGGGTCGAGAATGGCATTGAAGGGATAATTTGCTTCTTCGAGGTAGAACCATACCGAGCCTGCAATGAGATAGCCGTTGAGCGCGCCGATGATTAGCCCGAGGAGAAAATCTTGAAGCCGTTCCCGCGCCGCCTTTGCCGATAGTTTTGGAAAGTTGACGGTTTGGTAGCCGAAGAAGACGAGTATGAAAAGGATGCTCACGCGCAGCCAGAAAAGCGAGGTATCTTGTGACTCCATGCTGAATTGAGTGCCGCTTTTCAGAAGGACGTAATTTTCCAGCAAGTTCAGGAACGCGAGGGCTAATATCACGCTGAACGATACGAGCAACTCTTTTGCCCAGCCGCGCATAGCGCCGATGATGGCGAAAACTCCGACGAAAAGATAGAAGACGAAAACAAGGCTGACCATAATTTATCGCTTTCCGGCAATGTGTAGAAGAAGCGTGCCGATTTCTTCTGCTGCACGCGGCTGCGAGATTTCTTTCATGGCTTGGCGCATGGACGCGCGTTTCTCGCTGTTTTGCAGAATCTCTCGAAGGGTGGGAAGCAGTTTTTCGGGAAGTGCTTCGTCTTCAAGGAGGAGCGCCGCGCCGCGCGATTCCAAATATCTCGCGTTGACCTTTTGGTATCGCCACGCGTAAGGGTAGGGGACGAGGATGGCAGGGATGCCGAAACGAGGGAATTCTCCCAGCGTCGAAGCGCCTGCCCGTGAGAGAACGATATCCGCTGCCGCGAGCGCCGCGCCCATTTTCTCGTGGAGGTAGTCGAACGTGTGGTATCGCGCCTTTTGCGAATCGGAGAGAGACTCCCGCGCGGCAGAGACTTCTTCCCAGTCTAATTTTCCGCTGATGTGGAGGACTTGCGTCTCTTCCAGCAGCGCGGGGAGGATGGCGAGGAGCGCTCGGTTGATGGAGCGCGCGCCTTTGCTCCCACCGAAGACGAGGAGGGTGGGGAGGTCTTCTCGAAGGTCGAAGGCGCGGAGAGCGTCTTCGCGCGTCCACGCTGCGAGCGACTCGCGGACGGGATAGCCGGTCACGGTGATATTTTTCCCATTGGAGAAAAATTGCCGAGATTCTTCTGCGGTGACCGCGATGGCGGTGGAGAAATGCGCCAGCGTCTTGAGCGCCATGCCGGGTTCGATATCCGGGACGTAGAGGAGGGAGGGGATGCGTCGTCCCGCGAGCGCCATCGGCGCGGCGACATATCCGCCGGTGAAGAAAAGCGCGTCCGGCTGGAAGCGGCGCAATATCTCGCTGGAGCGGCGGACGCCCCGCGCGAGACGCGTCAAATTCCCCGGCAATGCGCGCAAGCCTACGCCGTGCACGCCTGCCGCCGGAATGCTTTGGAAAGGAATTTCTTCCCGACGAATCAATTCTTCCTCCATGCCTCCCTCTCCGCCAACCCAAAGTGTCTCAAGGTCGGGAGCGAGGCGTTTGAGCGCGTCAAGGACGGCGAGCGCCGGATACACTCCGCCGCCCGTTCCGCCCGCGCAAATCAGAAGACGCATGGAACGTTCTCCAGTCTTTTTTCGAGTTCGTGTTGCTTTGCCGAGAGACATTCATCACAATCCCAATTCCCGCGAGGGAAGAGAGAAGTTGAGACCCTCCCGAACTGATGAAGGGAAGGGCGTTCCCGGCGACGGGCATCATCCCGACAGTGACTGCCATGTTGATGACCGCTTCGATGCTAATCCAGAAGACCATCCCGCTTGCCAAAAGCGCGCCGAGCAAATCGGGGGCATTGCGGGCAATGACCAATCCGCGCCAAAGGAGCGTGCCATATAGCCCTATCAGCAGTACCGCGCCGACCAGTCCGGTTTCTTCTACGATGACGGCGAAGATGCTGTCGTTCGGGGCGAGGGGAAGTCCCGTCAATTTGGTATTGGCGCGTCCAAGCCCGACGCCGAACACGCCGCCGTTGACGATGGCTTCGATAGAGCGTTGAATCTGGTAGGACGCGTTTTTCGGGTCTTTGATGCCGAGAATATATTCATGGATACGCACTTGCCCTGTGGGGCTGACGCGGACGACGAGCCACCCCGCGATTCCCGCGACGACGAGCAGGATGAAAATCTGCCGCAGGTCGCCGCCTGCGAGGAAGAAGAGCATCCCTCCGAGGAGGATAATCGTCGCGGTGGCGCTCAAGTCGGGTTGTAGATAAACCAATCCGCTGATGACGCCCAAAATGATGCTCAACGGAATCAATCCGAGTTGCACATCTTGAAGATGTTCCCGCTTGGCATATAGCCATACCGAAAGATAAATGATGATGACCAATTTCGCGAACTCGGAAGGCTGAATGGAGCCTTTGTAGAGGGTTCGCACAGCGCCAAAGCGGATTTCGCTCAGGAAGAGGACGGCGATGAGCGAAATAATCGCAATCAACATGGCGGGAATTGCCAGCCGCGACCAGAGGTGATAATCGGTCCGCGACAAGAGATATGTGACGACAATCCCAAGCGTGAGCCATAGGAGTTGGCGCAAGAAAATCCGCATGGGCGAATGGAAATGATAGAGCGAGAAGTCCCAACTCGCGGAAAAGAGCATGAGCATCCCGAAGAGGATGAGTGCGCTTATCGCGAGGAGGAAGACCGTATCCACGCTTTCACGCGGGAGTGTAGCGCGTTGTTTTACGAAAGTTCGAGTACCCATTGTCGAAATCTTTCTCCGCGTTCTGCGAAATCACGGAATTCGTCGAAACTGGTGCCGCCTGGGGAAAGAAGGACGACATCGCCTTCTTTGGCGAGTTTGGCGGCTGCCTCTACGGCGTCTTTCAAGCCGATGCAGTGGGTGACGCTATACGGGCGGGCGCCGTGCCGGCTTCCGCCGATGGCTGCGGCGATTTTTTCCGCCGCTTCACCGAAGAGAACCACATGGTCTACGCGTTGATGGACGAGTTCCGCCAGCGCGTTCCAAGGGAGATTTTTGTCCCGTCCGCCGAGGAGGAGAATGAGCGGCTCGTCGAAAGAGCGAATCGCTGCCATCGTCCGTTCCGGCGCGGTGGCGATGGAGTCGTTGTACCATGCTGCGCCGTGCCATTCTCGGACGAATTCCAGCCGGTGCGGGACTCCCTCAAATCCATCTACCGCGTTTTCGATGGCGCGGGAGGGGAAGCCGGCGGCGTAAGCGATGGCGCACGCCGCGAGGACGTTCATTTGGTTATGCGCGCCGCGTAGGTGAATGGCGTCGCTGGTCAGGAGAGGGACATCCATCCCTTTGTCTCGCATATACAAATAGGTATTCTCGAGAAGATACGTTCCTGAAACGTCCGTTTGGGGCGGGGCAAACCCAAAGGAGAAGAGCGAGCCGCGTACCTTTTCTCGCAGCGCCCATGCGCCCTCGTCCTCGCGGCAGAGAATCGCGGTGTCTTCCGGGGTTTGAAAGTCCAAAATGCGGGCTTTCGCGGCGGTATAGGCTTCCATTGTTTTGTGCCTATCCAGATGATTGGGGGTGATGTTCAATACCGCCGCGATATTGGGCGAGCGCGTCATCTGTTCTAGTTGGAAACTGGAAATTTCCAAAATGGCAATATCTTTTTCGGACATTTCGTCCACATAATTGAGCAGCGGGTCTCCGATATTTCCGCCGACCCACGCGCGGCGGTCACTGCCTTTGAGGGCTTCGTTGGCAATCAAGCCGACGAGAGTGGTCGTGGTCGTTTTCCCTGCCGAGCCGGTGATGCCGATGGTCTGGCACGGGACGGCTTCCATGAAAATTTGTGTATCGTTGGAAAGCGGAATCCCGCGTCGGCGCGCTTCGCGCACGATGGGCAGCGAAAGCGGAATCCCTCCCGAAACGCAGACGGTATCCGTCCCCTCGAGCAGAGAAATTGGATGCCATCCTGTTTCCCAAACAACGGGAGTTTCTTTCAGCGCCTCTTTCGCTTCTCGGAGTTCGGAATCCATGCGTTTGTCGTTGAGAACGACATTTGCCCCATGACGCGTGAGATACCGCGCGAGGGCAATCCCTTGCCGTCCTGCTCCGAGAATGAGAACTTTCTTGCCGCTCCAATCACTCATCTTTTGCCTGCCTATACCATTGCCAGTCCGACGCCTGCCATTGCCGCGAGGAGACTGATGAGCCAAAAGCGCTGAACGATTTGAGTTTCACTCCATCCAAGCAACTCGAAATGGAGATGAAGCGGAGTCATTTTGAAGATGCGGCGTCCTTCGCCGTAGCGCTTTTTCGTGTACTTGAAATACGAGACTTGTAAAATGACGCTGATTGCCTCGCTGAACGGGATGATTGCGATGATGGGGAGAATCGCCCATTGACCGGTCATCAGCGCGACGACGGCGAGGGTCGCGCCCAAAGAAAGAGAGCCGCTGTCGCCCATGAAAAGGTCGGCGGGATGAACGTTGAACCAGAGGAACCCGAAAACTGCGCCGACGAGGGTGAAGCAGAATCTCCCGAGGAAAATTTGTCCTTGCAAGATGGCGATTCCGCCGTACGCGGCGAACGCGGTCGCTGCGATGAGCCCGGCAAGTCCATCCAAGCCGTCGGAGAAATTGACGGCGTTGGAGGTGCCGACGATGACGAACGCGGCGACGGGGATGTACCATGCGCCGAGTTCGAAGGTCCGCTTGATACCGGGGATGTAAACATCGGGCGCGTGGAGCATGTATTTCAGCACGTATGCCGTCCCTAATGCGAGGACGACTTGTGCCGCGAATTTCGTCCGCGCGCGCATCCCTTCGCCGCGTCGTTTTCCGCGTACGCCTTCCCAATCGTCCAGCGCGCCCAAAATTCCGTAGCCGACCATGACGATGAGCGGGACGAGGACCGATTTCCCCAACGTTTTCAATCCGATGATGGCGACCGCGTTGAGCAATCCGGTGAGGAAGACGACGGGCAGGATGAACATCACGCCGCCCATCGTGGGCGTTCCCATTTTGACCGCGTGACGCCCCGGTTCATCCATGCGAATGATTTTGCCGACTTTGAAATGGCGGAGGACGCGCAGAAGAGGACTTCCCCAAATGACGGTCAGCATGAAGCTGAATCCCGCCAGCCCAAGCGCGAGTGATGTTTGCTTCATTGCAGCGCCTCCAATGCCGAGGAGATTCTGTCCATGCGAAGTCCACGAGACCCTTTGACGAGAACGACATCCTCCGAAGTGAGATTCTCTTTCAGCCAGAGGATGATAGGGGCGGCTTCCTCGAATTCCATTACGCGGGAGGGAGAAAGCCCTCCCTCTTTCGCCGCGCGGGCAATGATGTGCGCGCGTTTTCCAAGCGTGAGCAGAATATCGGCGACTTGCGCCGCGCGGATGCCGACCATCTCGTGCCCTTGTCGTTCATATTGTCCGAGTTCCAACATATCTCCGAGAACGGCGATTTTTCGCCCTTCCAGTTCTCCGAGGAGATTGAGCGCCGCGAGGGTGGATTCAGGCGAGGCGTTATAGGTGTCATCGAGAATCAGCGCGCCGCGCTCCGTCCGCACCGCGACGAGGCGGAGTTGCGTGTGTCCCTGCCGCAGCCCGTCGAAAATTTCTTGCCACGAGAGACCTTCCGCAAGCCCGATGGCGGTTGCGCGCAAAACCGTATGGACGGAATGACGTCCAATGAGCGGCGCGCGGGCGTGGATGATTTCGTTGCGGTAGTGCAGCCGGAATCGGATTCCTTCCAGCCCCAGCCCTTCTACATGGTCTGCCCATAAGTCGGCTTCCGCATTCAACCCGTAGTAGAAGACGCGGGCGTGGGTCTTTTCGGACATCTTCCGAACCCAGGGGTCGTCGTAATTCAAAATGGCTACGCCCTCCGGCGCGGGAGGGAGCGCTTCTATCAGTTCCGATTTGCCGCGTGCGATGGCTTCCTGTGAGCCGGCGCGTTCCGCGTGGACTGTGCCGATATTCGTCACGACGCCGACTTGTGGAAGCGCGATATCGCAGAGCAACGCGATTTCGCCCGGGACATAAAATCCCATTTCGAGGACCGCGCGTTCGTGTCCCGAACTCAGCCGAAGCAGCGAGAGGGGGAGTCCGATTTCGTTGTTTTTGTTTCCCGGATTTTTCAACGTGTGATAACGTTCCGAGAGAACCTGCGCGGCAATTTCTTTCGTCGTGGATTTCCCGACGCTGCCCGTGATACCGATGACGCGGAGGTTCAACTGTCGGCGCCAGAAGCGGGCGATTTGTTGAAGCGCGGTCACGGTATTCTTCACACGAAGACAAAGCGGCGGGGTGATGTTCTTCCATTCCTCCGAATTCGGCGGATTCCGAAGGTCAACGATGGGGAAGTGACTTCCTATCTCGTGTTCGATGAGGGCAAACGAGGCTCCGTTTTGAAATGCCTCCGAGACGAATTGATGTCCGTCTACTCGTTCTCCTTGAATCGCGATGAACAACCCTCCGGGAATCACCCGGCGCGAATCAACCGTCGCCTCCGTGATGACAAAGGAGGTGTTCGGCGGACGGATGCCGGTGATGGCTTCGACCGCGTCCCCTAAGGTGAGTACGGACGGGTCTCTCATCGTTGTGCCATTTCCTCTCGAACGGAATCAGGCGGGATATTCATGAAGAGAACGGTTTTCTCGACGACTTTCTCGAAAAGCGGCGCGGCGGTTTCCGACCCCCAAGGGGAAGACGTCGGTTTTTCCAGCCAGACGTACACCATGAAACGCGGGTCATCTACCGGCCCCCATCCGATGAAGGAGGCGTTGGTAGTGTCCTCCGCGTAGACTCCGTAGGGGGTGGGGATTTGTGCGGTGCCGGTTTTCCCTGCCACGCGATAGCCCGGAACCAATGCTTTAGAGCCTTCCCGTTCGAGGGCGGTTGCCAGCATTTCCGTCATCGTGTGAGCGGTTTCGGCGGAGATAGGTTCTCCCGCGATTTGAGGAGGGATGACGTATTCCCCGTTTTCGCGGGACATCGCGTACACGACGTGCGGTGTGACCATTTTTCCGTCGTTCGCGAGGGCGGATGCCGCCATCAGCATTTGAATGGGGGTGGTGGAGACGCCTTGCCCGAAAGAGTTTGTCCCCAAATCTACGGGATACCAGTCCGCGTCGCCCGGGATTTTCAGGCGTCCTGCCGCTTCGCCCAAAAGGTCAATGCCTGTCAGGTGTCCGATTCCGAATCGGTTCATGTAGTCGTAGAATGTTTGTGGTCCCATTTCGACCGCAACCCATGCGAGACAGACGTTGAGAGAATGCTGCATGCAGCCAATCATGTCTTGCATCCCCCAGGGTTTTTCGTTCCAGTTTTTGATGACAGAGCCGCCGACGAGGATAGACCCGGTATCCAGATAGGTGGTGGTGGGTTGGACGACTCCGGTATCAATCGCGGCAGCCATCGTCAGCACTTTGAAAACGGAGCCGGGTTCGTAAGGCATGCTGATAGCGCGGTTGTATTCGCTGGGCGAACTTACGATACTGCCGTATTCCCAGTATTGGTTGAGATCTATTTGGGGAGTCGAAGCCATTGCCCAAATTTCGCCCGTGCGAGAATCCATCACGACGATGACGCCGGAAACTGCGCCGTAGTCCACCAGCGCTTGATTGAGAAGCGTTTCGATTTCCGCTTGGAAATCCCGGTGGATGGTGAGAATCAAATCTGTGCCCTTTGGCACATCGGGGACTTCATCCACTTCGTTGGGGTTGTTTGGGACGGTAATCGTCACGGGCGCGCCGGAGAGTATTTCGTTGTATTTTCCCTCCACGCCGTATGCGGCGACTCCTTCCAAATTGATGAAGCCGAGGATGTTGGATGCAACCGTTCTTTCCGGGTAACTGCGTTCCAAATGGGGAATGAGCATCAAGCCCTCGAGGTCGGGGGTGCGTTTTCCTGCGTTGCTTTCTTCCTTAAGGTGTTCGATGTATCGCAGTAACGCGCGTCCCTCCTTCGCGGGGATGTAATTTGCCAAAATGAGATACCGTTGGGTTTTCGCTGCTTTCGCCTGAACGATTTCGTTGTAGATCGTCTCGTAGTCCGCGCCGATGGATGAAACCAGCGCTTTGGCGATGCTGTCAGGTTCTTGAACGCTTTCGACATCCACGCCGATTTCGTATACCGTTTTGTTCCCTGCGAGGAGGTTTCCCTGCCGGTCGTAGATTTTGCCGCGTTCGGGGGTCACTTTTTCTTGAGGCTCCGAAAGCGCCTCTTTTTGATTCTCGAAAAAGTTTCGGATTTCGGGGTTGCGCTGAATGTGGAGAATCTGCCCCAATACCCCCAACGAGGACAATGCAATGACCGCGGCGATTAAATAGCCGCGCCAAGAGTCGAATGGGCTTGTCATGGCAGCCTCGCTGTCCGTGCTGCGGTTCCCTCGAAGGCTTTCCGAATCCACTCGAATAACGATTCCGTATATTCGGGGGGCGTTTCGTGGAAGGTGTATTCGGCGGCGTGAGGGGCTTGCGAGGGGGAGATTCTTTCAGGAGGCGCGTAGCCGGGGATGTAGATGTATTCGATTTCTTCGAGGCTTACTTCTCGGAAGCCTGCCTCCAGCACGCGGCTGCGCATGGATTCTTCGGAAAGGATGGACGCGAGTTCGGTTTCCAAATCCACGTTTTGGTAGCGGACGTCTTGGATTTCGTCTTCCATTTTTTGAATTTCTCGTCCCAGCAACGCGGCGCGCGCGGTGACGCTGAGGTACAGCGACGCGATCATCGTCGCGGCGATTAGCGCGGCGAGTACCGTACCGATTTGTTGTCGGTGCGCTCTCCATGAATGATGAGAAATCGTGGTCCGAAGATGTGTCATGCCAAAACCGTTCTCGAAAAAGATTCTCGTTCGTCGGGAAGTTTTTCTGCCACTCGAAGGCGCGCGCTGCGCGCTCTGGGGTTGCGGCGAATTTCTTCCTCCGAAGGGCGAACAGGTTTTCGTGTGATGATTTTCAGCGTTGCACGGTGTCCGCAGGTGCAAATCGGCTGTTCGGGCGGGCAAATGCAATCGCGGCTTTCGCGTTGAAAAAAACGTTTGACGATTCTGTCTTCCAGCGAGTGAAACGCGAGGATGGCGATTCTGCCTCCGGGGGCAAGGGCTTCGACGGCTTGCGGCAGTGTGCGTTCGATGACGTTCAATTCATCGTTGACGGCGATTCTCAGCGCCTGGAAGGTTCGGGTCGCGGGATGAATCGCGCGTCCGCGTCGGGGCAGGATGGCTTCGATGAGGGCAGCCAACTGGCGGGTCGTCCGTATCGGTCTCGCGCGGACGATGGCGCGGGCGATGCGGCGGGCGGCGCGTTCTTCTCCGTAGCGGTAGATGAGGTCCGCGAGTTCCTGTTCCGAGGCTTCGTTGACGATATCCGCCGCGCGGACAGGGGAATCCGGATTGAAGCGCATATCCAGCGGTGCATCCTTTTGAAAAGAAAACCCGCGTTCCGGGGTGTCAAACTGCATGGACGACGCTCCCAGGTCGAGGAGGATTCCTTGCACCGGAATCCACCCCAGCGATTGAAGCGTTGTTCCCAACGAGAGATAGGATGCGCGGAAAAGGCGGACTCTGTCGCCGTAGGGAGCGAGGGCTTCTTTGGCAAGTTCGAGGGCGTGCGGGTCTACATCGAAGCCGACGAGTTTCCCGTCGGGGGAAGATGCCTCGATAATGCCGCGAGCGTGACCGCCTGCGCCTACCGTCCCGTCTACATAAATGCCGGGGCTGCGGGGCTGCAACGCGTGTATAATTTCATGGTAAAGAACCGGTTGATGCGTGTGCATCTCAGCCGTTGGAGAGGTCGAGCGTAGCAAAGCGCTGGCTGTTGGCTTTCGTATCTTGAATTTGGAGCATTTGTTTTTCCCATTGTTCTGGCGTCCAAATTTCGAAGTAGTCGCCTTGTCCAGCAACGACGGCTTTACTCTCCAGTTCGATGAAATTTCGAAGGCTTTGCGGAATGAGGATGCGTCCGACTTTGTCTATCTCGGCGGGGTAGGCGTTTGCTAGGATAAGTCGGCGCAGAAGTCGAGCGGTTGGGTCGGCGAGGTTCATGGCGTTGATTCTTTTGTATACTTGCTCGAAGTATTCCGCTGTCAGCACCATCAAGCATCGGTCGAATCCCTGGGTAATAAACGCGCCGTTCGTCAGCGAGTCGCGAAACCGCGCCGGAACGGTGAGACGTCCTTTACTGTCGAGGAGGTGGTTGTATTGGCCCAGGAACATTTGTTCTATCGTCCTTTTAATGCACCGAACGCCGGGATTTCCGGCGCTCGTTCGGGAGTGTGGAATTCCTCCACTTTCTCCCACTTTCTCCCACATTCTACTTGAAACCGCGCAAAAAGGCAAGTAGTACTTTTGGCTTCCTTCTTCTATTACGCGTTTTTGTGATGATTTTGAAAGAAACGCTTTTTCAGGGGGTTGAGGACCGATTTGACGCTTTGCCGCGTTTCCTTGTCCGCGCGCCGGGACGGGTGAATCTCATT
>CAZDGZ010000012.1:0-31628 GCA_964505165.1 uncultured Anaerolineaceae bacterium
TTAAAGTATCTGCTGCGAAGCGGAATCAGATTGCGGTTCCGGTTTGGGTTCTTCGGTCGCTTGAATCGCAGGCGAGGATTTTTCGATTTCTTCCAGTTTGGTTTTGTGTTCGTCGAGAAGTTTTTCCAATCCTTTGATTTTCTTGCGATGGCTGGATATGGAAATGCTGCGTTTTATGAGGGAGGGCGTCATCACCAGAATGCCGATGAGGATGCCCGCCGCGAGGGTAACGAGGACGACCAGCGCAAGAGAGCCTGTGACGTGGAGTGTGAAGAATGCCACTTCAACGGTTGCCGTGTTTTGCAAGGCGAAAATCACCGCAACGATGGCGATGGCGAAACCGAGAATGAGGGCTAAGATGACCATTCCGAACCTCCTACGTTTGAAACTTCAGGGTAAGCGTGTAGGCTTCGAGAAGTTTTTGGAAATTTTTCGTCCAGTCGGCACGCGTTTCCGCGACGCTTCGGGCGTTTTCTCCGATGGGGATGAGGGTATCACGGCTCTTTGAAACCTGCAAGATTTTCTGTGCGAGCGCGTCAACGTCGCCGTCTGGGAAGAGGAATCCGTTTTCGCCTTCGACGACCCATTCTTTGTTCGCGGGGATGTCGGAGACGAGGGCGGGAAGCCCGCAGGCGAGCGCCTCCATGAGGGAGACGGAGGAGCCGTCTATATGCGAGGGGGAGATGTATATATCTGCCATGCGGTAGTAGCGCGGTAAGTCTTTCTGAGAGATATAGCCGGGCATAGAAACCCGCGCCCAAACGCCGCCTTTTTGTAGGATGTCTTGGATGAGCCTGCCCTGCGAGCCTCCGCCGAGGAGGAGAAGGCGGAGGTCCTCCCGCTCCCGCGCCGCGCGGACGAAGGCACGCGCGAGGACATCTACGCCGTATCGCGGTTCCCACGAGCGGTTGCAGAAGAGGGTGAATGGACCATCTTTCTTCTGTGAGCGCGGGGCGGGAGAGAAATGCTTCAAATCCACTCCCCAGGGGAAGACGAGGGTTCTGCGGGCGTCCATCCCGTAGGCGATGGCGCGCTGCCGCGTGACTTCCGCGTCGCTGACGAAAAAGGTGGAGCGTTTGAGCGTGTATTGGGTAAGCCATCGCTGCCATTGGTCGCGTTCCGCGTCTTCCATCAGGTCGAAGCCCCAGGACATTGTGAGAACGGGACGGAATCCGCTTCGGAGGGCGAGGAACGCACAGGTTTGGATGGGACCCGCGTGAATCAAATCGGGGCGTATGCGGCGGAGGACACCGCGAAGGCTGCGAATGAGTTTTGGCGCATCGCGCCAGCGGAATGGGGTGTATCCTCCTGCCCATTGGATTTGCTCGATGTTCGAGGGGACGATTCTGTCATCGCTTGTTTTCCCGGCAGGTTCCAGCCGCGCGAAATAGACCTCGTGTTCCGTCTTTGAGAGCGCGGAGAGAAAACGATGGTCGTGTGGAGAGTAGGCGCGGGTAAAGTAAAGAACTTTCATGGATTATTCGTCGAGGTCGCTCCAACGCAGTTCTTTGCCGTAGGGGAGGTCGCGGCGGGCTTTCTTTCCGAGAACCGATTCGACATCCCAGGGCGGGATTGCGCCGGGCGTCGCGGGGCGGAGGGGTTCGACCATCTCGCGGGTGATTCTTTCTCCGGCGCGGATATCGCGGGCGGCGCGCAGGCAGCGCCGTTGGACGATGTAGGTATCTTTTTCGTTTTCGGTGACGAATTTATCGGTTGAGCCGAGCGCGCGTTCCAGCGTGCGTACCTGTTCGACCATCTCTGCCCACGCGTCGGGATTCATGGCGAATTTGTGGTCGGGGCCTTCGCGGTCGTTGTCGTCGGTGAAGTGGCGCTCGATGACGCGTGCGCCTAGCGCGACTGCCCCAACGATGGGCGCGGGGCTGTGCGTGTGGTCCGAAAGACCGAGGACGACATCAGGGTAGAGGGTCGCGTAGGTTTTGAGGACGTTGAGATTCAAATGGTCGTAGTTTTCGTCGCTGGCGGTGTAGTTGGTATTGCATTGCATGAGGACGATTTGCGAGTTGACGGCTTGAACCGCACGCATGGCGCGGGTCACATCCGCGATATCCGAAGCGCCGGTGGCGATGAGAATGGGCTTCCCTTTTTTTGCCATGTATACCAGCATTTCGGGCCAAGACATCAGCCCTGAGCCGGCTTTGTACGCGGGCATATAGGGTTCGAGCATATCGGCGGCTTCGAAATCATACGGCGAGGAGAAATAATGGATGCCGACTTTATCGCATTCTTCTTTCAAAATCGGCGTCCAATCGAAGGGGATGGAGGCTTCTTTGTAGACCTGAAAGACGGATTTCTTCCAGGAGGCTTGATGCGAGACCTGAGTCCCCATTGCTTTGAAGCCATAATCGGAGACGATTTTTGGAGCGCGGAAGTTCTGGAATTTCGCTGCGTCCGCTCCGGCTTCTTTCGCGAGGCGGATGAGCATTTTTGCGCGTTCCAAATCGCCGTCGTGGTTCGCGGCGATGTCGGCGATGAAGTAGGTGGGGTGATTCGGTCCGATGAGTCTATCGGCAATTTTGATGTCCATGAGTTCGACCTCCATTCGAGATGTATCTAAGGGGTGGCGGGATGTGCATAACGCTGTAATTTCTGTGGATAACCCTGTTGATATTGTGTATAAAATGCGTGCAACCCTGCGGAAAACGCGGGGAAAGACGCGCCTAAATCGGTGGTGAGTTTGTGGATAGAAAGCCGCAGATTGTGGGAACGCCGCGCGGCGAGTCCGCTTTGGGAAACGGAAATCGGCGTGATGAGCGATTCGTCGAATCCGAATTGACGGGCGATTCGCAGCCCGAATTCATATTTGCTCATGGATTCGCCGCCGACGGCGTGGTACAACCCGTGAAGATTTTTCTCCAGCGCGGCGAGAAGGATATCGGCGAGATCCATGACGAACGCGGGACAAAAATACACGTCCGCGAAGCCGTTGACGCCGCGTCCTTCTCGGAGGGCGCGGACGAAGAATTCCGCGAGACTCCGTTTTCCGCTGAGACTCCATCCGTAGAAGTTGACCCGCGCGACCATTGCTTCCGGGTTTGCGTCGAGGACGGCGTTTTCGCCTTCCCATTTGGTTTGTGCGTAGATGCTGAGGGGGTTGGGGGAATCCGTTTCGTCGTAGATGCCTTCTTTTTCGCCGTCGAAGACCGCGTCGGTGGAGATGTGGATAAGACGGAGTCCGCGTTCGCGGCATATCGCCGCGATGCGTCCGGGCAGAGTCGCGTTGAGGCGCCGCGCGGATTCGGGGTCGGATTCGCAGGCGTCCACGTTCGCGAGGGCCGCGCAGTGAATCACGCTTTCGGGGCGCGCGGCGTCGAAGGTTCGTTCCAGCGCGTCTGAATCCAGTAAATCGGCTTCGATGAAGTCGAACGGCGCGGCGCGAAGGGGAAGCCTATCAACGCCGACGACGGTCTCTCCGCGTTCGAGTGCGCGGAGAGAGAGGTTTAGTCCGAGTAGTCCGCCGGCGCCAGTGACGAGAAGTCTCATTAGGTCAGTTTTCCTTCAGCGTAGGCTTTTTCGAAGGGTGCGACGATTTTTTTGATTTCTTCAACGCTCAGCCATTCGGTGTTGGTGTTGCTCGCGTAGCGGAAGCCGTCAGGGAGGGGCTTTCCGCGAGCGCGCCATTGATAGCCGAACCAAAAGGCTTCGGCGGGTTGAACGACGAACATGGTTTCGAGTTCGACGGCG
Source organism: uncultured Anaerolineaceae bacterium (assembly GCA_964505165.1). Classification (GTDB taxonomy): domain Bacteria; phylum Chloroflexota; class Anaerolineae; order Anaerolineales; family Villigracilaceae; genus CAZDGZ01. Next base: position 3,703 of record CAZDGZ010000012.1, read on the forward strand.
GCGCGTGCTTCGTCTTCAGAGATGAGGACTTCGTGGAGTTTTTCGCCGGGGCGGATTCCGATGATTTCGATTTCGGCTTCGGGCGCGATGGCTTTGGCGAGGTCTATGACTTTGGTGCTGGGGATTTTCGGGACGAAGACTTCGCCGCCTTCCATTTGTTCGATGCAGGAGATGACGAAGTGGACGCCTTGTTCCAGCGAAAGCCAAAAACGGGTCATGCGGTCGTCGGTAAGGGTCAGTTTGCCGCGTTCTCTTTGCCGGATGAAGAGGGGGACGACGGAGCCGCGCGACCCGACGACATTCCCGTAGCGGACGCACGCGTAGCGCGTGGCGCGCCCTCCCGCGTAGGCGTTGGACTGGACGACAAGTTTTTCCGCCGCGAGTTTGGTCGCGCCGTAGAGGTTGACCGGATTGACGGCTTTGTCGGTGGAAAGCGCGAGAACTTTTTGTACCCCTGCATCGAGTGCGGCTTCGACGACGTTGGATGTGCCCATGATGTTGGTTTTGATGGCTTCCATTGGGTTGTATTCGCACGCCGGAACTTGTTTGAGCGCCGCTGCATGAACGACGATGTCGACTCCGTGCATTGCGCGGACGAGTCTTTCCCGGTCGCGAATGTCGCCGATGAAGTAGCGGAGGCTGGGGTCGTCGTATCCGGCGATTCGCATTTCGTGTTGTTTGAGTTCGTCGCGGCTGAAGATGATGATTTTCTTCGGGTGATATTCATCGAGCATTATGCGGATGAATTTCTTCCCGAATGAGCCGGTGCCGCCTGTGACGAGGACAGTTTTATCGTTCCAGTTCATGGTATCTCCGTTTTCGAGGGGGATTCGGTGGAAATCGGTTTTTCGATGAGGATGAGCGGATATTGCCCGTTTACGCCGAAAAATCGGGGAAAGCGGTCTTCCATCCAGAAAACGAGGCGTAAAAAGGCTTTTCCGCCGAGGCGCGGGTGGATGAGCCATCGGAGAAAGCGCGTACTCAAACTTCGCCATGCAAAGATACGGAAGGGGACGATTCCTTCGAGTTCACGCGTCAGCCATTTCGCGTTCATCTTCTGGACAAAGGTGCCGCGCCCGGATTTCATGGCTTCGTTGCCTTTTTGCTTTGGAGGGAGTCCGCGCAGCGCGCGTCCCAGCCGGATGAGAGGCTCGAAAAATGCCATCAGAGGCGCGCCCGTCCAGCCGTTGATGACGACGCCTTTTCCGCCGGGGAGGAGGACGCGAGTCAATTCGCGGTAGGCGTCTCCGTGTTCTTCGAGAGGAAGGTGATGAATCGTGTGCATGGAGACCATCCCGTCGAAGACATTTTCCGCAAAGGGGAGATGGACGATATCCGCGACGACATACAGCCCTTTTTCGCCGAGGCGTTTTCTTGCCTCTTTCAGCGCGGTGATGGAAATATCGGCGCAGACGCGGTATTGGTAGTGTTCGGAATAGGTCAGATATTCGGGATATTGCACCGGCCCGGAGCCTGCATCGAGGAGGAGTTTCCCTTTTGGCGGCAGGTATCGGTTTACGCGAAGCCGCGTCTTGTGGATGTATTCTTGCGTGACGGGGCGCATGTCCTCGTAACGGGCGTTTTGATAGAGTCCGTTTTCTTGCTGTATCCAGCCGACTTTATCGTAAAATTCTCGAACTTTTTCTTTGGTCTCTTGGCTCATTGTGTGCGATTCCAGTCTATGGGGTCTCCGGCGAGGTAGCCGAAGGTTTTTCCGAAGATAGACAGCCCTTCTTCGCTGAGGACTTTTTCCAAACTCCATTTTTTCTCATCGTCCCAGAAATGCTGGACATGCCAGGGATAGGGCTGAGGGTATTCGAAGAAGAAGCGATAGGCGTACGTCCACGCGAGTTCCACTTTTTCGCGGGATGGACGCCATTTTTCCGGCGAGGCGAGGACCTCATCCAGAAGCGAAAAATAGGATTCCCATGAATCCGCGTCGAGGGTGAAGCCTTTGCCGCGATAATGGGTTTGTCCCGCGACGATGACGGGCAGCCCGCTCATTGCCATTTCCATCCCGACGGTGGTGGTGAAGACGAGTCCCGCATCGGCGGCTTGGACGAGGTCGTAGGTGTTGACGTTCGCGTTCGCGGGCAAAAGGCGGATATTTTCCGGCATGGAGGGAAACTTCGCTTTCAGGATGTCATACACCGAAGGTCCCCATCCGATTTGTTCGCCGGGATGCACGCGGAGGACGAGTTGGGCTTCGGGATGTTCCTCGAAATAGCGGATGGTGCGTACCAGCCATTCGGTCATGGTTTCGCTGAAGAGGGAGCGTCCCAGGGTGAGACTGTCGCCGAGGACGTTGGCGGGAAGTAGAATCAGCGGGCGGGAATCCAGGTCGAGGTCGGCGCGCGCTTTCTCGCCTCCTTGTGAGGGCGTTCCCTGCCATCGGCGGGAAAAATTCTTCCACAAGCCGCCGCCTTGCCGCGCGGCAAAGAGTTCCTTGACGCGCGCCCATTCCTCTTCGGTGAGCGGGAGGTCTTTCCGCGCGTTCCAAAGTGCGGAGGTATCCTGCCGCATTACGTCGTCGTTTTGGGCGAGCCACATGCGTTCGCTTTGTTCGCCGAATTCATAGGTGACAACCGGAATTTCGAGGAAGCGGGCAACTTTGTAGGTAATGCCGAATTCCAGAATGCTGCCGTTGGGGAGCGCGAGGACATCGAAGTTGTTTTCGCGAAGGAATCGAAGCATGACGCGCGCATGATGGGTATCGCGTTCGAGGCGCATGCGGTAGAGGTCGCTGTCGGTTTCGACTTCTTCGTGGAGGAGGCTGTATTGCGTGTCTCGGTAGGCGGCGGCGGGCATTTGCGCTTCGAGCGCCGAGGGGAGGGATTTCGCAGCAGGCGCATGGAGGAGCGGGGCAAGCGACACTTTCTTTTCGAGCGGCGCGAGGATTTCTTTTAGATAGATTTCCTGCCGCCGTAGGTCGAAGCGGGTGACGGGTTTCTTCCAATGTGCATAGGGGAGGTAGGCAAGTGTGACTTCGTGTCCCAGCGCGGCGAGCGCAAGCGCAGTGAGCGCGGTTTGCTCTACCCAATAGCGAAGCATAGAGAAGATGAGGACGCGTTTCCCCGTCGAAGGGCGCTGCGCCGCGTCCGCCTGAGCAACCCATCGCGGAAGGGCGTCGCGGAGTTCCTTCGCGTGATACCCGCCGACGGGCGGTTCTCCGCGCTGACGGAGACTCCAGTAAAGTTCCGCCGTGAGGGGAATATCGCCCAGAAGGTTTTTTAGCGCACGGGTAACACTCATTCCGCCGCCTCCGTTTTTTCAATCGTCCATGCCAGCCGTGGACGGATGACTCCGGGGCGCGGTTCCGACCATTGCATGCCGGGCGCGCCGCTGGGGTCTACGTTGAATTCGAGCGCGCGTTCTTCTTGGAAATAACGCCGAATACGGTACGCGCTCGCGTTGACGCTCAATGTATACCGCCCCTGATTGAAGAAATCGGCGGGCAGCGTACAGCGGCTGATGTATCGTCCGGCGGGACGCGTGCGGTAGGTTTCGAACATGCCGGGGTCGTCTGTGTCGAAGGAGGTAAATACAGGGTCGCCGCGCATCGTGTGAAGGTAAATGCCCACGCGCAGCCCTTTGATGGGCGCGTCGAGTTCGTATTCGAATTCGACCGAGGCGGATTCTGTGGAGCGGAGGGTTTCCGCGACCTCGCCGCGTGCATCACGCAGCCGGAGGGCAATCGGGCGGAAGGGCGCGCTGGATTCGGGGATTTCTTCCGCTTTCCAGAAACGTTCTCCGGCGTTGGCGTGTCCTGCCGAGAGGTAGTAATCTACCGCTTCGGCACTGGACGCGCGGAGAACCATTCGTCCGTGATTGAGGACAATGGCTTCCTCCGTCAGGCGGAGGATTGCCGACATATTATGACTCACGAAAAGCACCGTGCGCCCTTCTTGCGCGACATCTCCCATTTTTCCGAGGCATTTTCGCTGAAATTCCGCGTCGCCGACGGTGAGCACCTCGTCCACGACGAGGATTTCCGGCTCCAGATGCGCGGCGACGGCAAATGCGAGCCGAAGATACATGCCGCTGGAATAGCGTTTGACCGGCGTGTCTATGAATTCTTCCACCTCCGAAAACGCGACGATTTCATCGAATTTTCTCTCGATTTCGCGGCGCTTCATGCCTAAAATCGCGCCGTTGAGATAGATATTTTCTCTGCCGGTCAATTCGGGATGAAACCCCGTGCCGACTTCCAGGAGCGAGCCGACGCGGCCGTGCAATTCGACGTATCCCGTTGTCGGTTCGGTGACGCGCGAAAGGACCTTGAGCAAGGTGCTTTTTCCCGCGCCGTTGTGTCCGATAATGCCGAGGACTTGTCCTTTTTTGACTTCGAAATTGATTTCGCGCAGCGCCCAAAGGCTTTTCGTTTCGTCGGGAAGTTCTCCCCGCATCGCGCGAAAAGGACGCATGACCGCGTTCGTCAGCGTATCGCGCAGGGTGCGGTATTTCTCCTGCTGCACGCCGATTTGATATTCTTTGCCAAGATTTACTGTGCGGACGGCTATATCACTCATATTCCCTCACACCACGTCCGCGAAAGAACGTTCCATGCGGCGAAAGTAGAACAATCCGCTGATGAACAGAGTCACCGCGACCGCCGCGGAGATTCCAACAATCACGCCCAGCGAAAGGCTGTCGCTTGGCGTCGTTCCGAGAATCGCCCATCGGAAACTTTCGATGACTCCCGTCATAGGGTTGAGCGCGTATAGCGCTTGCCACTGAATTGGCACCTCGCTGGTGGAATATCCGACGGGCGAGATGAAGAGAAGCAATTGTGTCATCACGGGGAGGATATACCCTACGTCTCGGTAGAGGACGTTCAGCGCGGAAAACCATAATCCTACGCCTAACGCGGTGATGAGCGCGAAGAGAATGATGAACGGCAGCGTGAGAATCCCCCAATTTGGCGTCACATGCCACCATAGCATCATCCCAAGAAGCACCGCAAAAGAGATGAGAAAATCTAACACGCCGCCCAGCGTGGACGCGAGAGGCACGGATAGCCGCGGAAAGTAGACCTTCGTGATGAGACTCCGATTCGAGAGCATCGAGCGCCCCGAGGCGGTGAGCGCCTTGGAAAACAATCCCCAGGGGAGCAGCGCGGCGAATCGGAAAATGGGACCGGGCACTCCCTCCGAGCCGAGATGCGCCAACTGTCCGAAGACGAGTTGCAGCACGACCATATTGATAACAGGGTTGATGATTGCCCATGCCGCGCCTAAAATCGTCTGCTTGTAGCGGACTTTGATATCGCGCCAAGTGAGGAAGTAAATCAACTCGCGGTATTGCCACAATTCGCGGAGATTGAGCGACGCCCATCCCTTCGTAGGGCGGATGACGAGAGTCTCCGAATCGGGCTGAGGAGAAAGAGCGGTTTGACTCATGCGCGTTCGTTGCGATTCTTTCGATACCATTCAATCGTGCGGCGCATTCCCTCTTCGAAGGGAGTTTTGGCTTCCCAGCCGAAATACTTCTTCGCGCGGCTCACATCTAACCCGCGTCGCGGCTGCCCGTTGGGTTTGGAAGTATCCCACACCAATTTTCCTTCGAAGCCGGTGAGCCGGGTAATCATTTCCGCCAAATCTTTGATGGAGATTTCATAGCCGGAGCCTAGATTTACCGGCTCCGCTCCGTTGTATTTCTCCGCTGCCGTGACGATTCCATCCGCCGCGTCCTCGACGTAGAGAAATTCGCGGGTCGGCGACCCGTCGCCCCAGACGACCAACTCTTTTTCGCCTCGCTCCTGCGCCTCGATGGATTTCCGTATCAGCGCGGGGATGACGTGGGAGGTCTTCAAATCGAAATTGTCGCCTGGCCCATACAGGTTGACCGGCAGAAGGAAAATCGCGTTGTAGCCGTATTGCTGACGATAGGCTTGCGCCTGCACGAGAAGCATCTTCTTTGCCAATCCGTATGGCGCATTGGTTTCCTCGGGGTAGCCGTTCCACAAATCATCTTCTTTGAAGGGAACAGGGGTGAATTTGGGATACGCGCACACCGTCCCAATGGCGACGAATTTCCCGATGCCGCGTTCCCATGCCTGATGCATTAACTGAACGCCCATCATCAAATTATCGTAGAAAAACTCGGCGGGCTTTTCGCGGTTTGCGCCGATTCCGCCTACATGCGCCGCGAGGTGGATGACGATAATCTTCGCGGGGTCGAAACCGTCCGCCAGATTCGTATCGTAGAGGCGGCGGATGTCGTCCCTATCGGTGAGGTCGTAGTCTTCGATGAGGGGGACATAAATATCGTCGGCTCCGCGTTCTTTCAGTTTCGCCGTCACGAAGCGGCCGAGAAATCCCGCACCGCCGGTGACGATGACTCGTTTATCCTTCCAGAAATTTGTATTCATCGTTTTTTTCTCCATTCTTGACGAAAAAATCGTCGTTCATTGCACAATGAATTGCGCGTTGCGATACCGCGTATCCATTGGATTGTGAAAAATACCTTTCTTGAGAGCGTACAACACCTCGCGGATTCCATCATCTACGCTTCGAGAGGCGCTGAAGCCGAGTTCCCGCTGAATCTTCTCGAACGAGACGGTGATATCGCGCATGTCGCCGCCAAACGTCAAATCCTTGTACCGCACGACGGTTTCCGGCAGACGTTTGAGAATGAGCGCAACCACATCGTTTTTCGAGAGATTCCCCGCCGCACTGCCGAGGTTGTAAACCTTCCCGCGAATCTTCTCTTTCGGTGCGCCAATGCCGAGCAAAATCCCTTTCACCACGTCCTGAATATGGACGAAAGAACGGGAATAGCCTCGCTGATAAATAATGAGCGAGCGTTTGAGATACGCTTCGAGGACGAATTGATTCACAATCAAGTCGAAACGCATGCGCGGCGAAACCCCGTACAAAGTGGCGAAACGGAAGATGAGCGGCGCCGCCCCCTCCCCTTTTTGCGAAAGCAAAAACTCCTCCGCCGCGATTTTCGTCTCGGCATATAAGGATTGGGGATTCAGCGGCGAGTCCTCTGTAACGGGAGTCCCGTTGGAAAAGCCGTAATTACTGTACGAAGAAGCGAAAACGAATCGCGCGACGCCGAGGCTTGATGCCTCCTCGTAAACCTGTTTCGTCGCCTCGACGTTATACCGCCAAGCCGCCTGCCGACCTATTGCCTGGCACGCGGGGAATCCGACGATTGCCGCGAGGTGGACGACCGTTTCCGGGATGCGTTCGCCGCTGCGAATCGCGTCGCGGAGCGCGCGGGGTTCGGTGACATCGGCTTTGACGAAGCGAAAACGCGGATGCGAGAAAAACGGCAGCAGCGATTCCCCGCCGAAGAGGAGCGTGTCGAGGACTGTGACCGTATGTCCGGCGCGGAGGCACGCGGCGGTCAAGAGGGATCCGATATATCCCGCGCCGCCGGTGATGAGGATGTCGCTCATGCGGTTTCCTCCAGATGCAGAATCGTTTTCATCCCTTGTATTTCCAAAAGCGGCGCGTCTTTGTCCGTGACGATGGTGACGCCCTGCTCGAGGCAGGTGAGTTTGCAGACATCGGCTATCGCGCCTTCCCCCTGAAGCCGCACGCGGTCGTATCCCGCGTCGCGGAGAGTCGTCAATTGCGTTTGTACGCGCTGGCGCACGCGGCGGTAGAGCAGAAATTGCTGCTCCACATAATCTACGGTGAGACGCGCACGAAGCGCCAATCCTTCGGGGGTGATGATGTATCGGAGTTTCTTTCGTTCCGCGCGTTTGACCTTGACATACCCTTTGGCAACCAGCCGTTTGAGATGCCAGTTTACCGTCCCCACCGCGACGCCGAGACGCGTTGCGAGGGAGGCTTGCGTAATATCGGGGTTTTGCTCGATTTCTTCGAGAAGCGAGAGTTCGCGGATGGTTTCTTCGCCGTTGGGCATGAGGTCTCCAAAATTCAGTCGGTGAATTATAACCGAAATTTCAGAAAGGGGGAGAAAAAACTCCCCCCGATTTCGAGGTCTCGGGGGGAGGGGGCTGTGTTGTGAGGAGGGGGCTGAAGCGTTATTCGTCGCTTTTTTCGAAGTGCATGGCCGCCATTTGTTCGTAGAGTCTCCAGCGGGCGCGCACGTCTTCTTGCGCGGCTTTCATCAGCCGTTCCGCGCGGGTTTCGTCCGTCTGAAGCAGGACGCGGTAGCGGACTTCGTTGTATGCGTATTCGGGGAGCGGCACTGTGGGGGCTTTGGAATCCAGTTTCAGCGGATTCTTGCCTTTTTCGACCAGAGTCGGGTTGTAGCGGTAGAGCGGCCACAGACCGGATTTCACCGCGAGTTTTTGTTGGTTCAGCCCCTCTTTCATATCGTAGCCGTGCGCGATACAGTGGCTGTATGCCAGAATGAGCGAAGGCCCGTCGTAGGCATCGGCTTCGATGAAGGCTTTCAGTGTTTGGCTGTCGCTCGCGCCCATTGCTACCTGTGCGACATAGACATAGCCGTAGGAAATCGCCATCATGCCCAAGTCTTTTCGCGGGATGTCTTTCCCGTTGGCGGCGAATTTCGCAACCGCTGCGCGAGGCGTGGCTTTGGAGGATTGTCCGCCGGTGTTGGAGTAGACTTGCGTATCCAGGACGAGGACGTTGACATTCCGCCCGGAGGCCAAAACGTGATCCAACCCGCCGTAGCCGATGTCGTATGCCCAGCCGTCGCCGCCGATAATCCAGACGCTCTTTTTGACGAGGACATCCGCCAAGCCGAGTAAATCTTTGGCTTTGGGGTCATCTACGCCTTGAAGACGCTGTTTCAGGAGTTCGACGCGTTCGCGCTGCGCTCGGATGCCGGCTTCGTTGCTTTGGTCGGCGTTGAGGATATCATCTACCAGTTGTTCGCCGAGGAATTTCGCCATTGTGGGCAGCAATTCGCGGGCGTATTCGGTTTGTTTGTCAATGGTGAGACGCATGCCGAGACCGAATTCCGCGTTGTCTTCGAAGAGCGAGTTCGACCATGCAGGACCGCGTCCCTCTTTGTTGAACGTCCAGGGCGTGGTCGGGAGGTTGCCGCCGTAGATGGAGGAGCATCCTGTCGCGTTGGCAACGACTGCCCTGTCGCCAAAGAGTTGGGTCATCAACTTGATGTAAGGCGTTTCACCGCACCCCGCGCACGCGCCGGAGAATTCAAAGAGCGGTTCCAGCAATTGCGAATTTTTGACCGTCGTGAATTTGAATTTGGTGCGGTCGGCTTCTGGAATCGAGAGGAAGAATTCCCAATTCTCTTTTTCTTGTTCTCGCAATGGCGGTTGGGGCGCCATATTAAGGGCTTTGCGTTCGGGATTGTTCTTGTCTACTGCGGGGCAGGCTTCGACGCAGAGTTCGCATCCCGTGCAGTCTTCAGGAGAAACTTGAATGGCGTATTTGTAGCCGGGGAATTCGCGGAATTTCGCGTCCAGAGTTTTGAAGGTGGGCGGCGCGTTTTCCAGCAACGCGGGGTCGAAGACTTTTTGTCGAATGACCGCGTGCGGGCAGACGAACGCGCATTTTCCGCATTGGATGCACAAATCCGGCTCCCAAACCGGGATTTCCAGCGTGATGTTGCGTTTTTCCCATTGCGTTGTGCCGGAGGGGTATGTGCCGTCGGCAGGCAGCGCGCTGACGGGAACATCGTCCCCGCGTCCGGCGATGAGTTCGCCGAGAACGTCCCGCACGAATTCGGGCGCGGCATCCGGTACCGGCTTGCGCCGCGTGAAGGTGCTCGTCACTTTGTCGGGGACGTCCACTTTGTGTAGATGTGCCAGTGCCTGGTCCACCGCCGCGTAGTTTTGCTGTACGACGGCTTCACCGCGTTTCCCGTAGGTCTTCTTGATGGCTTTCTTGATGGCGGTGATGGCTTCCTCTCGCGGGAGAACGCCGCTAATCGCGAAGAAACAGGTCTGCATAATCGTATTGATGCGGACGCCCATGTTCGTCTTCTTTGCCACGTCGTACGCGTCAATGACGTAGAATTCCAGTTTCTTTTCGATGATGTCTTTTTGGACTTCCTGCGGCAGGTGATCCCACACTTCGTCGGGACCGTAGATGCTGTTCAAGAGGAAGACCGCGCCAGGCATGGCGTATTTGAGCATGTCAATTTGCTCGAGGAAGGTGAATTGATGGCACGCGACGAAATTCGCCTGACTCACCAGATACGGCGCACGGATGGGTTTTGGCCCAAAGCGAAGATGCGAAATGGTCTTCGCGCCGGATTTTCGGGAGTCGTAGACGAAGTAGCCTTGTGCGTAATTGTCGGTTTCTTCGCCGATGATTTTGATGGAGTTCTTGTTTGCGCCTACGGTACCGTCGGAGCCAAGTCCGAAGAAGACCGCGCGGATGGTGTCGTCGCTTTCGATGGAGAACGAGGCATCGTATTCGATGCTGGTGTTCGTCACGTCGTCGTAGATGCCCACTGTAAAGTGATTCTTCGGCTTCGCTTTGGTCATCTCGTCGAAGAGACCTTTGACCATGCCGGGCGTAAATTCTTTGGAGGACAGCCCGTAGCGTCCGCCGATGACCTTCGGAGCGGCGTCGAAGGGAGCGATTCCATCGTTCATCGCTTCGGAAACCGCCGTCACGATGTCTTTGTAGAGAGGCTCTCCATCTGCGCCGGGTTCCTTGGTGCGGTCGAGGGTCGCGATGACCTTGACCGTCGAGGGGAGCGCGTCCATCAGATGTTTGACGGAGAAGGGACGATAGAGCCGGACGCGAATCACGCCGACTTTTTCTCCCTGTTCGACGAGGTATTTCGCCGTTTCGGCTGCGGTCTCGCCGCCCGACCCCATCAGGATGATGACGCGTTCCGCATCTGGCGCTCCGATATAGTCGAAGAGGTGATAGGAGCGTCCTACGACCTCTGCGAATTTGTCCATCACCTTTTGCGTGATGTCGGGGCAGGCTTCGTAATATGGATTGACACTCTCGCGCGCCTGGAAGAAGACATCCGGGTTTTGCGCGGTGCCTCGAATGAAGGGATGGTCAGGCGAAAGTCCGCGTTCGCGGTGTGCGCGTACCAACTCGTCGTTGATGAGCGCGCGCATATCGTCTTTGGACAATAATTCGATTTTGTTGATTTCGTGTGAGACGCGGAATCCCTCGAAGAAGTGAAGGAAAGGCACGCGGCTTTCGAGGGTCGCGGCTTGCGCGATGAGCGCGAAATCGTGCGCTTCTTGATTCGAGCCGGAGGAGAGAAGGGCGAAGCCGGTTGCGCGGGTTGCCATCACGTCCGAATGGTCGCCGAAAATGGAAAGCGCCTGCGCAGCGACCGAACGCGCCGCCACATGGAAGACGGTCGAGGTCAACTCGCCCGCGATTTTGTACATATTCGGGATCATCAGGAGAAGACCCTGCGAAGCGGTGAACGTGGTGGTCAATGCGCCGGTTTGAAGCGCTCCGTGTACCGCGCCTGCCGCGCCGCCTTCCGCCTGCATTTCGATGACGGTGGGGACGGTTCCCCAGATATTCGTTTGTTTCGCGGCAGACCACGCGTCTGCCAATTCGCCCATCGGCGTCGAGGGGGTGATGGGGTAAATCGCGATGACTTCGTTCAGTTTGTGGGCTACATACGCGGTTGCCTCATTCCCGTCAATTGTTGCAATTTTTCTTTTTGGCATTGAAAACTCCTTTATAAGTACGGATAGATAATATCTTCGTTCAAACGCGACAAACTTCCCCGTAGTTTACGGGGGATCTTTATCCGACCCAATGATACTCGCTTTTAATCGCGGTTTCATAGCGATTCCATTAATAAAGCGGAAACGCGTCGCGCGAGGCGGCGTTTCCGGTAATTATGAAGCATTTTTCTTTTCGTGATTTCTTCCGCCGAATGGGCGAAGAACTCTCCATATAGTGTAGGCATTCAGCCGTCTTTTCGATAGTTAGTTTGTGCACAAAAAAAACGGCATCTTGTCATGATTTTTGCTGGCGATATTCTTCCAGAAACGGCAAGGCTAGAAAGAAGGCTGCGAGAGATTTCGCATCCGGGATTTTGCCTTCTGCCGCAAGGTCAAACACCTTTGATACCGAAAAAGTTTCGACTTTTAGAAATTCGTCTTCGTCCGGTGGAAGCGGTGCGGGGTGTAAATCGGTCGCGATGTAGACGAACATCAATTCGGTGGAATAGCCGGGGGCGAGGTAGAACTTCCCCACTTTCTGGAATTGTTCCGCCGCGAAGCCGGTTTCTTCGCGGATTTCTCGGCGGGCGCAATGCAGCGGGTCTTCTCCCGGCTCCAGAGTGCCGGCAGGCAGTTCGAGGAGATCTTGCTCGGCGGCATGGCGATATTGACGTACCAGCACCAAATTCCCGGATTCGTCTATCGGCAAAATGACGACCGAGCCGTGATGTTCCACAATGTCGAAATCGGTTTCGTGTCCGTCCGGGGTGCGGAGATGGTCTCGTCGAATCGTAAAGGCGCGCCCCTTGTAGTAGATTTCAGAGCCGAGCAATTCGAATTTTTTCATGTCGTTTCCAAAGAAGAGAAAGACCCAAGCGGAAAGGTCTTCCGCTTGGGTAATCGAAACTGCGAAAGATTCGTTACGGGATTTGCAGGGTTTGTCCTACATGGAGCGTATAGGGCGCGATTAGGTGATTGGCTTGGACGATGAGCATCGGGTCAATATCGCCGTAGTAGCAGGCGACGCTGTAAATGGTCTCATCTTCGGAATTGACCGTGTAGGTGGTCGGATGCGGATGCAGCGCCCGCGTGGTCGGGAAGGGATGTCCCGTTTGTGGGATTTTCAGCGTGAACCCGGGATAATAGATGTGTCCTTGATCCGGGGTCAATCCGTTAAGGGTAAGGAGTTCGTCAGGATTGACATCAAAGCGGCGCGCGATGCAGTAAGGGAATTCCCCTTGTTGCAGGGAATAGGTGACCGGCATTCCGTTGTTGGGAGGCGTGGTGGGCGAGGTTTTCGTTGTGGGGATGGCTGTCGGCGAGGGTGCTGCGACTGTCGGTGCGATCGTTGGGGTATTGGTCGCGATGACCGGCAGCGTTGGAGTCGGCGAGGGGAGTTCCGTCGCATCGTTTTCCGGCGTTTCGCTTGCGGGAGTGACGGTCACCGCCCCATCGGTCACGGGCGTGGTTTCCACGTCTACGGGAGCGGCTGCGGTTTGCTGTGCGGCTGCTGTCGCGGTTTGTTCTCCCATCGCAACCAAATCATTCATTGCCGAATCTGTCGGGAGAGGCGTGGAGAACCCGTTGCTCAGGAGCGTGGGCGTTGCTTTTGGGGCAGGGGCATAGGATTTCTGGCATCCTGTAAGGGGGAGTGCTGCCAGGATGAAAACAGCAATGACAAAAATTGCCGTGTTTCGGTTCGTTCTCATTGGTTTCTCCTCGAAGTCGAAAATCTTTCTCAGGGGTTGTCTATCCAGAGATGGTATAGCATATCCCCTTTTGCGCGTCAAGCAACCGCCCTTCCTAAAAATCTCTCAGCGTACGCGGCGTTTCCATTCCTCTTTGAGTTGGAGCTCTTTCGGGCTGATTCCGGAATCTAGTGCGAGGAAGTCGGTGAGCAGACGGTTGAACCGAGTGGTTTCGTCTATCATGGGGAAATGCCCCGAATTTTCCAGCGTGATGTGGTGTAAGAAATGGGGAAGTGAGAGAAGTTTTTCTCTCGGAATGTTCAAGGTAGGGTCATTCATCCCGTAGACCAAAAGGCAGGGAATTCGCTGCTGGTAGAGCCTCTCGAAAATCGCGTCGAGAGGGATTCCGGAAATCGAGGCGGGAAGCGCGGCAGGGTCGGCTTTTTGAGCGTCGGCGAGTGCGGCTTGGGCTTCCGGGGTGCGACTGGAAAGCCATTCGAGAAGTTGCTCGATGGAGGTGCTTTGCAGTCGGCTGTTGAGGGAGGATGAATCCATCGGCGAGTTGATGAGCATGAGTCTGTCCACGCTGTCGGGAGAGCGGGTCGCATAAGAGGCGGCAATCAACGCCCCTAATCCATGTCCGACGAGCGCGATTTTCCCGATTCCCAGCGCCTCGCGGAAATAATCCAACAAGGCGGTTTGTTGTTCCAGATTATATCTTCGGCTTTCGTGGGCTGAGTCGCCATATCCCCATAAATCGAGTGCGTAGGCGCGGAAGGAGGTGGAGGCGACTTGCATGGAGGAAATCCAATATCTCCACGAACCAATCCAGCCGTGCAGAAAGATGACCGGGCGTCCGCGTCCCAGCACCTCATAATGCACGATTGCGCCGTCAAGAAGAATTGCACTCATAGGGTTCGTTTACTCGATTATTTTCCGAATTTCGCGAGAATTTCCTGAATACGTTTGGTCAATTCGTCGGGAGCAAAAGGTTTGAGAAGGTATTCTTCCGCTCCGGCGTCTAAGCCTGCTTGGATTTCTGATTCTTGTCCTTTGGCCGAGAGAAAGATGACGGGAACATCGGTTAAATTAGGGTCGGCTTTGATGATTTTGCAGGCATCGTAGCCGGTCAGACGCGGCATTCGCACGTCGAGCAGGATTAAGTCGGGGGATTCTGCTGCGGCGCGTTCGACCGCTTCCTCGCCGTTTGATGCGGTGACGACTTCGTATCCCGCAAAGCGGAGGGTAAATGCGATTAAGTCTCGAATATCTCGTTCGTCTTCTGCAACCAGAATTTTTGTTATTGTGCCCTCACTCGCCATCCTCTTGATATACAGGTAGTGTAAAGGAGAAGGTACTTCCTTCACCCGGGATCCCCGTGCTTTTCATCCAGATACGTCCGTTGTGCATTTCTACGAGTTGGCGGACGATGGGAAGCCCTAAACCCGTCCCCGCAGTGGCGAGGACGAGAGGATTCTCGCCGCGATAGAAACGCTCGAAGATTCTGTCTTGATCTTGCGGCGGAATTCCCACGCCGTTGTCCTCCACATCTACCTGTACTTCTTTACTGCTGTTTTCGCAGTGAATGCGGATGGAAATTTGTCCATGTTCAGGGGTATATCGGTACGCGTTTTCGACCAAATTGGCTAATATCTGCCGAACTCGCCCGGGGTCTCCGAGGATTTTGGGAATATCCGGCGCGACATCCAGAGAAATTGTCATCGGTTTCTTTTCCTCGTTGGAGCGGCGCAAAATTTCCGCGACCACGTCCTCGGCGGTTTCTTGCAAATCCACCGGCTGCGGGGAAAGCGCGATGCGCCCGTCTTCGATGCGGGAAATGTCGAGGAGGTCGTCTACCAAATCGTTCAAGCGTTTGGTGTTGTTTTGTACGACCTCGAGGAAATGCCGTTGGTTTTCGTTCAATGCGCCTGCCGCGCCCATGAGGAGGATATCCACATATCCTTGAATCGAGGTCATGGGGGTTCGCAGTTCGTGACTCACTGTCGCGACGAATTCGGATTTCAGGCGGTCCACCTCGACCTCGTGCGTGATGTCTCGGAAAATCGAAACCGTGCCGAGGAAATCCCCTTGGAGGATGACCGGCGCGAGGTGGACGAGAACTACGCGGTTATCTTCCAGTTCGATTTGTTCGGCAAAGGTATCGCCGATTTGGTAGGAGGAGGGGGCTTCCGCCCAAGTGTGGATGGTGCTAATCCAGTCCGCGCTGGCTTTCCCGAAGAACCCGGCGAAATCTTCCAGCGTTTGCCCGATGACTTTTTCCGGGGCGAGGTGCAGAATGCGCTGTGCGGAGGCGTTGACGAAACTGATTCGATGTTCGGAATCGGTGACCATGACGCCGTCCGCGACGGATTCCAGAATGGCTTGGGAGCGGCTGGCATCTTCTTGTTCGCGGCGAAGCATACTGCCGAGACGTTCCGCCTGGTCTCGAATCAATTCGTAGAGATTCGCGTTGTTGATGGCGACGGCTACTTGGCTGGCGATGGCTTTGACGAGGCTGAGATGCTCCGGGCTGAAGAATCCTTTTTGCCGGTGGAACACGAGAAGGACGCCGATGACATCTTCGGCGACGATGAGCGGCGCGGCGATTGCGCTGCGGTGTTTTTGAATTCGCGAAGAAAGCCGTATCCAGCGCGGGTCTTTGTACAAGTCTTGGATGAGCAGCGCATCCCGATTTTGGACTACCCATCCTGCCAGCCCTTCGCCGACTTTGAGCGTGAATTCCTGCCGCTCTTCCGTCGAGAATTCGGTCAGGTAGCCGTACCCCGCGCGATAGTGGAGGAGGTTGTCTTCGGGATGGAGGAGCATAATCGTGCCTTGCTCCGCGCCGATGGCTTCGTTAAGGAGCGAAAGCGTTCGGTTGAGCGCGCGGTCCAGGTCGAGGGTCGAGGAGACCTCGGTGAGGATGTCGAGCAGCATCTTTGTGTTTTGCTGTTCTCGTCGAAGTTGTTCGGTGCGCTCGATGACGCGTTGTTCGAGTTCTTCCGCTAGACGCTGGGTTTCGCGGAAGAGCCGTCCATTTTGAATCGCGATGATTGCCTGATTCGCCAATGTGCCGAGGACCTGTACATCGTCTTCGGTGTAGACGTTTTCTTGGAAACTTTGCGCGGAAAGCATGCCCATCGCCTTCTCGCCGACGAGAAGCGGAACGGCGACAATGGATTTGGGTGTCTCCAGATTGCCGGAGGTGATTCCGCCTTCCTGTTCCGCTTTTTTCGAGCCGTGAATGAGCAGCGGTTTTCCGCTTGCAATGACTTTGCCGCTCAATCCTTGGTCGAGAGGAATCTTCATCATGGGGAGGCGTTCCTCTTTATCAATGAGATAAACGCCTTCGATGATGTTTTCTTCTTCGTTCAGTAAACTGATGACGAAAGATTCCACCGGCATGAGGCGTTTGGTCGCCTCGTAAATCGCCGCGTAGATTTCCTCCGGGTCGAGGAGCGCGCTGATTTCTGCACTGACCTGATTGATGATTTCCAGTCGTTTCGCCGTCGAAAGGGTGGATTGGTAGAGACGAGTGTTATCCAATGCAATTGCGGCTTGGTTGGCAATCGTCAGCGCCAAATCAATTTCGTTGGGCGAGAAGTGGAAGGCTTCGTCCATGTGGATGAAGAGGAGCGCGTGCAGCGTTTCTCCGCTGTGCAGAGGGAGCGCCATGAGCGCTTGCGTGTCTTTCAGGAAGGACGCGAGGGGCTTCAATTCCTCTTCTGCCCGGATGTTGTCGGTAGTGAAGACTCCCGGAGACGCGTTTGCTCTCTCGAAGAGCGGCGCGTCGGGGAGCGGTCTCGGCAGGTCTTTTTCGAGGACGCGTTTGGTTTCCGGCAAAACGTTTTTCAAGAACGCGCGTCCGTGTTCGAAGACCACAATGGATACTTGCGAGGCGTTTAGGGCTTTGAGCAACTCGTCCGATGTGAGCCAGAGAATTTCGTCCGCGTTCATGAAGCGGCTCAACGCGGCGGAGAAGCGGTTCAGCAATGCCAATCGCTGGGAACGTTGGTCCAGTTCTGCCGCGCGTTCCAAACTGTCTTCGTAGAGTCTCGCATTTTCCAGAGAAACGGTCGCTTGTCCGGCGAAGGTACGCGCAATCTGCGCGTGCGCGAGGGTGAAGAAATTGGGTTCTTGTTTTTCCAGTGCGATTGCGCCGATGACTTTTCCTTTGGAGACCAGCGGAATGCCCATCCACGAGAGCCGTTCCGGTTCTGCCAGCGAGGGGAAACGCGCGTCCTCGCGGACATCGTTCACGGAGATGACCTCTTGTGTGCGAATCATTTCGTTGAAGAGGGCGCTGTCTTCCACCGCGACTTGCAATCCGATGCGTTCTTCGTTATCCGGGAAGCCGCGTGCCGCCGCGACGGTGAGATGGTCGTCTTCGTGCAGCCACAACGTCGCCGTATCGTAGGGGATGACCTCGCCTAATTGGTCGAGGAGAGAGGAAATCAATTCGTGACTTTGGAGGCTGGAGGTAATGGTCGCGGCGATATTCGTGAATGCCTGAAGTTGTCGAGCGCGTTCCTCGGTTGCTTTCACCAAGCGCACGTTTTCGAGCGAGAGCGCTACCTGCTGCGAAAGAGAGGAGAGAAGCGCCTGGTCTTCTTCTTTGAAGACGGCGGGAGTGTTGAAGTTGTCGAGAAGGAGGACGCCCAGACATCTATCTGCGGTTTCGATAGGGACGACCAAACTGGAAACGGGCAGCCGTCCGCCGGTCGCGCGGCGGTAGCGGAGGAGATTTTCCGCCGAGAGCGTGTAATCGCGCGTGAAGTTCACTTCGTCCACGCGGCGGGGTTTCCGCTCTGCGAAAACGCGTCCGGGCAGGGCTTCTCCGCTGAGATAGGAAATGCTCAGCATGCTTTGATTATCGGCATAGCGGAGCGCGGCTTTCGGCTCCAGCCGCTTGGAGGAATCATTCCAAAGCAAGACCACGCCCGCGTGCGCCGTCTTGATGGCATGTAACGCACTTTCCAGCAGGGCTTTGAGAATGCCGTCCGGTCCGAGACCGCGCAGCCTTCGGCTGAAATCGAGGAGGAGATTCACCTCGCCCAGCCGTTGGCGGGTCTGGTTGAGCAAATCAATGTTTTGCAAAATGACCGACGCCTGCCGCGCAATTTGGAAATAAACCTGCCTGTCTTCCTCTGTCAGCAAAGACATTGGTTCCGGTGTCGCGGCGAGGATTCCCGCCACTGTTTTGTTTTCCACTTGAATTGGCAGGCAGAAGAAGGATTTCGCGTGGAGCGCGTTAAGGAGCGGCGTCTCGCTCCATTCGTCGTCCTCATCCGTATTCATGACGAGGATGGATTCGCCGGTCTGGAGGCACGCCCGAAGCGGATTCCGTTGCCCGAAGAGGGCTTCCGGGTTCGTCGCTCTCGGAACGTTCCCCAGAACATGGAGGAGGTGCGGGCCTTCCGGCGTATTCTCGGCAATCAGCGCGACCGACATCCCCAAATGGGTAAGGATTTCGCTGCCCAACGCGTGGAGCGCGGAGTTCGCGTCCAGTTGGCGGCTGACGCTTTCGGTGATGCTCAATCCCGCACGGACGCGTTGCGCGCGGCGTTCCAAATTTTGGATGGTGATGGTTTGCTCCAAATCTTTGTGGAGCAAAATGGGCAGGTCGTTCTGACTTACGCTCAACAATCGCTGTTGACGTTCCAGCCCGGAAGAAAGCGCCTCGATTTGGCTGCGGAATTTACTCAGACGATAATAATTGCTGATGAGAAGCGAGGCTTGCGCCGCGAAGACCTCGACGGATTCGATGGTCGCGTTATCGGGACGCATCCCGTCGCGGGGTTTGTCGAGACTAATGAGTCCGAGCGGGTTTCCTGCCGAATCTTCCAGCGGGAAGAGGAGGAAATCTTTTGGATTCCATCGGTTTTCGCCGTTCGCGTGGGTGTCTTTTAAAATCGTCATTGTATGCAATTCCGGCGAGACGACCGGAGTCTCTTCTGCGGGGATGAAGTACGCGCGGCGAATGCGGAATTGCGGTTTGAGAAGGGTTCGTACGCTAGCGTAAGGTTGTTTCTGTGCTTTGAGTTCTTTCAGCGCGTCCGAGGGGATTCCTACGCTGCTCACGCGGCGCAGCGAGTTGCTTTCCTCTTCGTAGACGCTAATCAACACGACTTCGAATTGAGTCGCTTCTTGAATCCCTCGCGCGATGGCGTCGAGGGCTTTGTCGAGAGGCTGGTCAGGGTCGAGGATGTATGTCGTTTCCAGCAAACTGGAGAGGGTTTCCGCGCGGCGCTGAAGCGCGCGGCTTTGTTGGAGCGCCTCGTTGTAACGGCGGGCATTTCCGAGTGCAATTGCCGCTTGTACCGCGAGGAGTTCTAATGCTTCTACGTCGGTTTTGCGGAAGCGTTTTGCCTCTTTCGCGTGGAGGTGAATCAACCCCGTTGTTTTCCCTCGATAGGCAATCGGCACGAGAACGGCGGAGCGGATTCCTTCGTGACTCGGCGGCGTTTCTTCTTTTTCGAAATCTTCGATGATGACGGGCTGCTTTTCTTTGATAACGTTCTTTTCGAGGGAAGAGAGCGTCGTATCATGTGCGCAGCCTATGACCGTCGAGATGAGAGGGTCTTCGGGAGAAGAATCTTCCTCGAAAATCAAAATCGAGCCGCAATCCGCAGAGACAAGTCTCGTGCTCTCTTCGTGGATAACTTGAAGGGCGCGATTCAAATCCAACGCGGCGTTAAGTTCCCTGTTGACGCGAGCCAACGTCACGAATTGCTCTACTTTCGTGCGGAGCGTCTCGTCCGTTTGTGCGCTCAAACTGTGTTCTTCGAGGGCGATTGCCAACTGACCCGCGACGGTCATCACGGTTTGCAGGTCGTATCGGTTGAAGAAGTCGCGTTCTTTGCTCGAAATCAGGAGTTCTCCCAGCCCTCGCTCCCGCGCGACCAATGGGACGACGATGGAAGAAGTCATCCGCGTCTTTTCAATCAGCGGACGATAGAAATCGAGGACGCGTTTGTCTTCCTGCAAATTCCCGGAGAGGAAGGGCTGTTTTCTTTGGGTAACCGTGTAGCGGTATTGCGGGTCGGTGAAAAAGAGCCGGGAGAAGGCTTTTTTCGTCTCCTCGGAAACTCCGTACACGGATTCCAGATGCGCGACCAGCGCGCCTTGTTTTTCATCGAGGAGGTAGACGACTGCTGTGTCCGCTTGAAGGAGTTGCGCCAGTTCTCTCAGGGAGAAGCGGAGGACTTCATCCAGCGAGGCGGTCGAGGCGATGAGGCTGGCGATGCGATGGAGCGCCTCTGCCCGCCGCGCGCGTTGACGGGTTTGCTGCACCAGCGCGGCGTTGTTGATGATGGCTGCCGCCTGATTGGCGACGACTTCCAGAAGGCGTAATTCCTCTTGCGAGAAGGTTTTCTCTTCTCTCCGATGATTAGAGGCTTGCATGTATCCGAGGAAATGGTTGGAAGAAACCAGCGGTATCAGCGCGGAATCTCGGAAACTTGCTGCTTGCGCCATATTCTGAAGTCCCAGCGTGTGCCACGAGGCGTCTTGCGCCGCGTCTTCCGTCACGATGGGCTTTCTCGATTCGATGATTTTCTCCGCCTCGCTGTCCATTGGGATTTCTGCGAAATACACCTGGACGATGTGTTCCGGTACGCCCTCGAATGGGTTTTGCGCGCTCAACACATGACGGACTTCGTCGTAGAGCAAGAAGCCGAGGATTTCGACATCGAAGAGCGGGATAATATCCTCGATGAGGCGGCGGAAGAAATCTTCCGGTTTTTGAAGCGAGCCGCTTGCCCGCGCGAGTTTTGCCAAACCGGAAAGTTCCGCCGCGCGCCGCTGCTGCCGTTCATACAGTATCGCGTTGCGGATGGCGATGGCTGCCTGCCCGGAAATTAGGCGGAGGATATTCAGGTCTTCTTCGGAATATGCGTTTGGGGTGGCTTGCCCGACTTCGAGAGTGCCGACCAGTTTATTCCCGACGACGAGAGGAATGCCCAAGTACGAGCGAATCAACGTGGGTTTTCGCTCGGAGGGCGTTTCGGATTCGGCAAGAAGTCGCGTATCGGAAATGAGGATGGGTTCTAGTTTGGATGCGACCTCTTCGCAGTATCCGCCGAACCATGTCGTTTCGCTTCTTTCGATTCGTCGTTCGCCCCCTGGAGATTCGACGAATCGGTACGGGACGCCTCGGCTTTCCTCTTCGTCCCAGATTTTGATTTCGAGGAGGTCGGCGGGGATGAGTTTTTCGACATTTTCGAGGATAACGCGGAGTGTGGTTTTGAGTTCGGGAGAGAGCGAGACGCTTTGCCCGAACTCCATCACGATTCTGAGAAGAGAGGAGGAGATTCCGCCCTCTTCGAGTTCGGTGGAAATATCCGGCTGACGCAGGGAAAGGAGAATTGCCGGCGTGGGTCCGGGGACTTGATAGGAAATCCCCTCTACGAGACGTCCGCTGATGGAAAATCTCGCTTGACCCTCCTTCATGCAGAGTTGGAGGAAATCGCTGCTAGGGCGTACCCAGCGCGCCAATCGTTCTAGATTCGGTTGTTCATTTTCACTGAGGGAAAACCATTCCCGCGCGACGTTGTTGATGTATTCCAGCCTGCCGCCGGGGCGGATGATGAGTACCGCGTCGGTATGGGAAGAGGCTTCTTCTGGAGAGGGAGGCTCCACTCGGATGGCGGATTCGAGGGAAACTTGAAAATGCTGGAACCAGCGCGTGAGAGCCCAAACTAGCACGCTTAATACCACCCCAAACCCGAGAAGTTTGATGCCCAGCCCCAGCCCGTTCGACATGATAGAAATATCCTTAACTTGCTGCCATACTCGCCGCGTCTCGTCGCCTGGCTTCGGCGGCTAATTCGGTGATTTCTCGAATATCGGCAAAAGAATGTTCGGAGGGAGTCACGATTCCGATTGCCAGACTCATGAGAGGGAAGTTTTCGGGATTTCCTTCTGCGTTGGTCGCCGTGATGTATCCTTTTTGGCGGTCAATGAAGTTGTAATGGGTTTGTACTTCTTCTGCAAAACGTGCCTTCAGCCGTGTCTTGATGGCGTTGGCGGTTTGTTCGGAGGTAATAACGATGAAATTGTCGTTTCCCGCGTGCCCAATGAAGTCGTCTGGCGTGCCGAGTTCGTCTACGACCTCGCCAATCATCATTGCGGTAAAGCGGAGTACGTCGTCTCCCGCGACGAAACCGTAGACATCGCGGAAGGGGTCGAAGTGATTAATGCGAATGTCTACCAGCGCCCAATCTTTTTCGCGGATGATTTGGCGGAGTTGCTCTTCAATTAATCTGCCTGCCGGAAGACCGGAGCGCGGGTCGGTGAGGCTTTCGCGTTCTGCTCGGCGGATTGCCCCTTGTACGCGGAGTTTGAGTTCTTCGATGTCGAAAGGTTTGGTGATGTAGTCGTCCGCACCGAGTTCTAGCCCTTGAAGTTTGTCGCTGCGTTCGTCTTTTTGCGTCAGGAAGATAACCGGAATGTGACTGGTGCGTGTGTTCGTGCGCAAAGTACGGCACACCTCGTACCCGTCAATATCCGGCAGCATGATATCGAGAATAATCAAGTGAGGAAGCACCTGCCGCGTCTTCTCGAGCGCGACAGAGCCGCGTGGCGCGGTGTCTACGATGTAGTCTAGCCCGCTGAAATAGATTTTCAGCATGTTGGCGATGTCGGCGTCATCCTCGACGACCAAAAGGCGAGGTTTTCCCATACGAGCCTCCCGATTAGTTTCGCCGCCCTCGTTGGGCGTTCCGGCGGACGGCTTGAATCTGTTCCGGCGTAACTTCTTTTTCAAAAGAGCGGAAACCGCTCAAGCGGAATCCGTGTTTTTGGGCGATGGCGGTGATTTCATCCACGCGCGCCCTCGAGATTTCTTTTCCGAGTGTGTAATCTTCGAAACGTCCTTCCAGTGCAAGTGCCATTGTTTCTGCCATACACGCATAGGCTTTCCCTTCTGGAAAGCCGAAGTTAAAGTGAAAGTCAACGGAGCCGGGAACATCCACCATGCCGCCGTCTATCACTAATATATCATCTCTCGCTTGGGCTACCATTGCAGAAACATCGCGGGGGCGCGCCACGTCGCAGATGACGCTTCCGGGGCGGAGATGTTCCGGTTGGATGACGTTCTTTTCAACGGCGTTGGTCACGGTGAGAATCAGTTGCGCCTCCGACAAGGAGGAGATGTCTGTCGTGGCGATGATGTCGGCTTTGGCGTTCTCATGTAGCCGTTCGCGAAGCGCGTGGAGGGGTTCTTCGCGGCGCCCGATTAGATAGAGGCGGGCGACTTGCTCCGACAATAATTCGGAACAAACTTGTCCAATCGCGCCGTACGCGCCCACGACTGCTGCCGTCGCATTTTCGAAAGGGATTCCCATTTGGTCTGCGGCGTCTCGGAGGGCTTGTACGGCGATGGAGACCGTATAGGAATCGCCGGTTGTGACCGGTATATCCAGCGATTTTGCAATCGTTATGCCCGCGTCGCCGATGACGGAGGTGAACGCTCCAAGTCCGAGTATGTTTGCGCCCAGTCGCTCCGCAAGCCGACCGGTTTGGATAATCTTACGATAAACTCTCTTTTCTGGCAATGTTAGCATGCGGCGAGGGGTATATGGGCAGGCGATGAACCATCCTTTTATCTCTTTTCCCGTTGCTTCCGAGGTGATTCCTTCGATTTCCGAGATGTAAACCGGCGGGAAAAAGGTGGAGAAGAAATCAATTTGCCGCTCGCTGAGAATACGTCCCAGCAAGGGGTATTTTCGGCTGACGTCTTTCTTTGGGTTGATAGGGTGAATAATGAAGGCAAAACTGTCCATACTTACCAGGATTCAATCTCTGATGTGGTTTTTTGATGATATAGCGCCTGATGTAACTCGCCCAGACGAAGATGGTGATGGTCGCTTTCTTCAAAGGAGACGTTTTTCATAATGACGCGTCGCTGCGGCGATGCCGCTAGGACAACATCCGATTCGATGGTTCGCGCGGGGTAAATGATGAGGCCCGACCCAAGTCGGCAATTGTGTCCTACGCATCCGCCCATCACGGGACGGTTGGAATTTTTCAATTCCCCGTTTCCGTCTAATGCGCGGATGGGGGCGGGGATGAGGTTGTAATCGGTGAAGGTTGTCCCCGCGCCGATGAAGGTGTTGCGCCCGACAACGCACATTTGCAGACAGGTGTTTTGCGCGACCATGCTGTGTTCCATGAGGGTGGTCATAAAGAGCGATGCGCGGAAAGGAAGGAATGTGCCATCCCCGACGACGGAGAGCATCAATTGGCAGCCTTGCGAGATGTTCACGTTGTCGCCGATGATGCAGTTTTCGATGACCGCGCCCGCGCCAATGGTGACATTGTCTCCAATGGTCGTGGGTCCGTGGATGACCGCGTGAGGGTCTATGACGCAGTTCTTGCCGATTTTTACCAACTCGGAGGATTCCAGCACTTGGCGTCCTTCGTAAAGGGCTTTGCTCAGGATGCTTAATTTGTAGCGAAGATCTTCGTTTAGGCGTTTTTCGAAACGTACGCCTCGCGAGAAAAGTCCGAAGACGACATCGGCGATGAAAATATGCACCCAGGAATCAATCGCCAATAGCGCGCGAATTGGCACTTGAAAGGTCAAGTTGCCGCGTTCGTTTGCCATGTAGGTTGGCACATGATAGTACCCGACTTCTTTCGGCTCCAAATCAATGACGAGGGGACGTGTGTCCGCGACGGGGCCTTTGGGGTAGTACCACAAATCCGCGAGATATAAACTTCCCGCGAGGGTGTAGGAGGTGGAGAGAGGGAGGGCGTGTTCCCGAAATGCCGGGTCTTCGGAGGAAAACGCGGCGCGGCAGGCGCGTCCCGTTTTTCGAGCGGCGGAGATGAACGCATGGATGTAGGCTGAATCGAAGAAGAGGTTATCCCGGTAGACCAGCATCTCCTCTCGTTCTTGAGGGAGACGCTCGCCGGGCTTTAATTCGAGTTCGCGCGTGGTGTAAGGTGCCAGGACATTTCGCTGCAACAGCCACAATGGTTGGTTTTGAATGCGTAAATCTCTGGCGGGTTCGCCGAAGGGGGGAATGAGTTTGGGGTCGTGGAGAATGATTTTCAGCATGAGTTTTCTCTGAAGCGCGTAAGCACCGCGTGGGGTGCTGGGTCTTCATTCATACGCTTTCCTTAATAATCTTACCATGAAGGAAAAAAGAAAGAAAATTTTTGTGTCTGTAACATACACGATTGGCGAATTGCCAAAGGAGAGATTTGGACCATGCCCCCTTGTCGTCTTCTGCTGCCGACGCGGAATCAGGCGTCCGGTTCGTCGAGGAAGTCTTTGAGTTTCTGGATGAAGAGGTCGGGTTCGTCGAGCATGATGAAATGTCCCGCGTTGGAGAATTTTTCCACTCTTGCTTTCGGGATTCCTTCGACCATCGGTTTCCACTGATTCGGATTGACGATGTTATCCAAATCCCCAAACATCCCCATCACGGGGGCTTGAATCTGCGGAAGCATGGGACGCAAATCTGTCCGACGAAGCGAGGCGATGCTGAGCAGGAAGGATTCGAGGGTGGTGCGGGAGAGGTCTCTGTCCATCATTTCGGGGAAGCGCGGGTCTCGGCATATGAATGGGGAGGCGATTCGCACGCCCAGACGGAATGCCCACATCATGTTGAAGAGCGCGAAGGCGATGAGGCGATGTCCCGCGAGTTTCAAGGTCCATGCCAGCGAGGAGCCGACGATGGGCGAGCCGATGATGACGACTTTGCTTACTCGTTGTGGGTATTGTATGGCGACGGAGAGGCTGACCGTCCCGCCCATGCTGTGCCCTACCAGCGGTGCGCGGATGATGCCGAGGCGTTCCATGAACTGGTCTACGAGGCTGACGAAGTCGTGAATGGCGTAGGTGTCGCGTTTTTTGCCGGATTCTCCGAATCCCCAAAAATCCAGTGCGTATGTACGATAATACTGTCCGAGGTATGCCATTGTTTCTTGCCATAACCCCCAAGAGCCGAGCCATCCGTGCAGCAAAATGACCGGACGACCGCGTCCATACACTTCGTAGTGAACGATTCCTTGGTCAGTGGTAATTGAGGACACGGCTGGTTACAAATCGCATTCTATCCCGCTTCCATTTCGGCGAGGATGCTGTAGAGGAGTTCTAGGAGGACGGTTTTTACCGATTGGCGATCCACTGCGACGCAGGGGATGAGTTTGGTCTCCTTATCGAGGCGCAGGGCGTGGCGCATATCTTCGGGGTCCCAGGCATCTTCTTTGTCTTGTTTGTTCGCGGCGACCACATAGGGGGTTGGGGCGTAGGCGCGGAAGGTTTGGAGGATGCTTCGGGCTTCTCGGAAGGTTTCGGGACGGGTGCTGTCTACCATGACGATGAAGCCGAGCATTCCTTCGGAGAGGATTTCCCACATGAAGTCGAATCGTTTTTGTCCGGGAGTTCCGAAGAGGTAAAGCACGAGGTCTTCGTCTACCGTAATGCGACCAAAATCCATGGCTACGGTAGTCGCGTCCTTTACCGCTCTTTCCCCGTCTGAAGAGATTTTCCGCTCGGTTGAGACGACATCAATTTCGCTCACCGATTGGATGAACTGCGTCTTCCCAGCGCTAAAGGGACCTGTCACCACCATTTTGACCGTTTGCATAATATCTATCCTTCAATCGAAATGAAAAGCCTTGTGCTGTTCATAAAAGAAAAAATGCCTATAGAGAACGAATTCGTTTGATAAGACGATTGAGCAAGGTCTTTTGCTCGTCTTTGTCTTGCGTGGGGAACATGTTAGAAGGCAATTGTGCAGGTGCGCCTTCGGGACGAACGATTTCGACCAGTCCCGCTTGCAAAAGTCCGTAGACGATGCGGCGGATTTCGATGTCGTTCATTTTGGTTGCTTTGGCAATCTGCTTGATGGTGTTCTTTGGCGTGATGTATGAAATCACCCGCCATTCCTCCACGCTGAGATTGACCTTTTGAAGGTCCGCGCCGGGGCGGTCGGTGAATTTGAGCGCCATGTCGAGGCTGGGGATTTCGTCTTGAAGTTGTTCCCATTCTCGAAGTTGGCGCGAGCCTTCAATGATTAGGTTTTCCAAATCCAGCCGGACGTTGATTTTGTCTTCCGGCGGGAGCATGTCGTTTTCAAATCGGAAGATACCTTCAACCCATGTGAAAAGTTTTCGTACGACATCAATGAAGTATTGCTGTAGACTGGCGAGGACATCTTCTTGTGTTACATAACCGGCGTTGATGAGAAGAAGTCCTAATTCTTTGTCGCTCACATGGTCAGCCCGCTGAAGGATGGCTTTGTATTGGCTGGCGGTCAATTTGTTGTTGCGATGTAAAATCGCGGCGAGACTGCTGTCCTCTTTTTCTAAAGAGGCGTATGCAAGTTTTCCCTCGCGAAAAGCAACTTGCGCTGTGTCGGTGGGACCTTCCAGCACAAGGGTGCCGGTTTTGTGCGCCAGATTTATGAGGTTGAGTAGTTGTGTGACCGTAAAGTCGCGCAAATTGCCGCGCAAAGCCATAGAAGCCTCTTTGTGAGACAGAAGTTGAAAAGATTATACATGCAAGCCCCTCATGCGTCAATCAAGGGGGGATTTACACTTTTGAAAACATCTTTTTGGGGAGCGTGCTTTTTTATTCCCTGCTCTGGATGATGTGCCAAGCCTGACGCGGCTGCTTGGGCAACGGGCACCGCGCGAAATGCACCAATCCC
>CAZDGZ010000013.1:0-22472 GCA_964505165.1 uncultured Anaerolineaceae bacterium
CAAACCGTAAGATAGCGGGTTCGAGATTCTCGCGCCCATCAAAAAAGCCGCTGAGCAGCGGCTTTTTTCTTTGCTTTGTGGGGGACTTATCTTCGGCTGCGCCCGTTGACGAGAGAGATGTAGTAGAGGAGTTGCAGAAACGCGGTGAAGATAGATGCGACGTAGGTCAACGCCGCCGCGTTGAGGACGGTGTTCATGCCTTTGCGTTCCTCCTCCGTTTGGATGAGTCCCGTCTCCCAGAGGAGGCGTTTCGCACGCGCGGAGGCGTTCAGTTCCACCGGCAGCGTTGCGAGCGCGAAGAGCAAGCCTCCCGAAAATGCGATGATGCCTATCCATGCAAAATTCATCAGGTGGAAGTACAGTCCCAGGAGGAGGAAAATCCATCCCAGATACGAACCGATGTTGACCATCGGCACCATCGCGCTGCGCAGCCGAAGCGGGAAGTAATCTTCCGCGTCCTGTATGGCATGTCCCAGTTCGTGGGCGGCGATTGCCAGCGCGGCGACGGAATTCCCCTGAGCCACACCGCGAGACAGCCGAAGCACTTTGGTACGCGGGTCGTAGTGGTCGGTGAGTTGTCCTGAAATTGCTTCGATTTGAACGTTATACAGCCCTGCGCGGGTAATGAGACGCTGTGCCGCCTCGTAACCGCTCATACGGCTGCGGACAGGAACGCGGCTCCATTTTCGATACGCGGATTTGACATACCACGAAGCCAGCATCATCAAGATGAATGCCGGCAGCATATACAGCATGTAGTACGGATCCCAGAAAAACATCGTGAGACCTCCTTTCTCTTGCTATGGGGAAGAGGCGTTTTTGATTGCTTCCTTGAGGACCTCGATGGCTTTGTCTAATTGAGGGTCTTTTCCGTTTTGGTAATCCTCTTCCGTCATTTCGGCGACGACATCCGGCTCTAGCCCGACCTTGTCAATTTGGCGCTCGTTGGGGGTGAGCCAGCGCGCAATCGTCACGCGGACCGCGCCTTGTTCGTCGGAAAGCGGAGTCCAGATTTGGACAGAGCCTTTGCCGTAGGTGGTCACGCCGACGAGTTGCGCGCGTCCGTAATCTTGAAGGGCGCCCGAAACGACCTCCGACGCGGAGGCAGTTCCCTCGTTGACGAGAATGACCATCGGAATATCCAGCACGCGTCCGCCGTCATGTGTCTTGTGGACATCGCGGGTCCCGTCGCCGTATTCTTCGTAGAGAACGACTTTCCCTTTCGGCAGGAATTCCGATGCTACGTCTATCGCGGTTTGGAGGTATCCGCCGCCGTTGTAGCGCAAGTCCACGATGATGCCGGAGGGATTTTGCGCCATCAAATCCTCGAGGATTTTGTCCAGTTCTGAACCGGTGTTTGCGCCGAACGTGTAAATGTGGACGTAGGCGATTCCGTCATCGAGCATTTTCCCTTCCACGCTGGGGATGGTGATATGCGCGCGCGTCACCTCGAAGTCTAGAGGTTCGTCGCTGCCCTCGCGGAGAACGGTGAGGGTGACGGTTGTCCCAGCCGGTCCAAGCACACGGCGGATGACGAGTTCGGGGTCTAAATCGGTGATGTCTTCCCCGTCTACTGCGATGATTCTATCTCCGGGCTTCAATCCTGCTTTCTCGGCAGGAGAATCCGCCATTGGGGAGACGATGGTGAGGTAGTCGCCGGAGGAATCCACCCATGCGCCGATTCCGTCGTATTCGCCTTCCATTTCCATGTTGGCTTGCAGGTATTGATCCGGATCCATGTAGGAGGTATGCGGGTCGCCCAACGATGCGAGCATGCCTTGAATCGCGCCTTCCATCAATTTCGTGTCGTCCACCGGCTGGTCTACATATTGGTCGTGGACGAGTTGCCACGCCTCCCAAAAAGGCTTGAAGAGGGTTTGCAAATCTTCACTAGGCGCGGCGCTTTTCACCTCCGGCGCCGGAGTCGGCGGGGTTTCGGAATAGGCGTGTTGAGGGTGCGAACGCGCCCATATCACCCCGGCTGCTGCGCCGCCTCCAAACGAAGCGAGCAGCACGAATATCGCAAAAACGGAAACCAGCCCGTAGATGAGTATTTTTTTCTTTTCCACAGAAACCTCCTTGCGGCGAGAAGTTCTCGCAAAGCGTAGCATACCACAGCGGGATTAAAAATGTATGAGGTGAAAGTTTGAGGGAGATAAGAATCGCCGTGCCCCTACGAGTCTTTTTTGTTCAATTCGGCGACGCGGCGGTGAAGTTCATCCCATTGTTTTTCTTCTTTTTCGTACGGCTCTTTTGTGGAACGTTTCAGGTTGCGAAACCATCCAAACGAGAGTCCGCGGGTGCTTCGCATGACGATGTAAGCGAGCGCGTTGGCGAAGAGGATGATGACCAAAAAGAGGATACCGGCGAGGTAGGGGTTCAAATGGAGTTTCATACTTTTCTCCCGTTTTCGAGAATCGCGGGGAGGGTTGCCCAATCCGAGAGACAGGCGTCTACATCGTCGGGACAGTCTCCTCCGTGTTTGAGAATGCCCAAAAAGCCGACTTGACGAGCCGCGCGGACGGTGCGGGGGATGTCGTCAATCATCACGCAGCGGCGCGGGTCTTCTTCGCCCGCGAGGCGCATGGCTTTCAAGAAGGAGTCGGGCTGCGGTTTGATATAGGGCGAGATTTCGTGAACTCCGAGTATCCCATCGAACGCGTCTTCCAGGTCCATCACACGCAGGACGCGCCGCGCGTGCGCGGTGTCGGCGTTGGTGAAGATGTATTTCCGCTGCGGCAAACGCGTCAAAACGGAACGAAGGCGGAGGTCCGGGGAGAGGTACACGTCGAGGGGCAAATTGTGGACGTAGGCGAGGTACGCGTCCTCGTCCACGTCGAAATCCCGTTGAAGTCCGCGTAGAGTCGTCCCATATTCCTTGAAATATTTTTCGCGCAGCGCGGGAATTTCATCCCAAGAAAGATGCAAAATCTCGTGCATGTAGAGACTGATTCGCGTCTTGATTTCTTCCCACAAGCCGCATTCGGCGGGGTAGAGGGTGTCGTCGAGGTCGAAGAAGAGAGTCGTCCATTTCATAGAAGAAATTATACCCGTTCAAGACGGTATAATACGACTATGCCTATACACCTTCTTCCCCCTGAAATTGCCTCGCAAATCGCGGCGGGCGAGGTGGTAGAACGTCCCGCTTCGGTTGTGAAGGAACTTGTGGAAAACGCGCTGGACGCGGACGCGCGGAATATCTCCGTGCGAATCGAGGAGGCGGGGAAACGTCTCATCGAAACGCGCGATGACGGACGCGGGATTCCGTCGAAGGAATTGCCTCTTGCCGTTTCGCGTCATGCGACGAGTAAACTTTCGAGCGCGGCGGATTTGTTCCAGATTTCCACGCTTGGATTTCGCGGCGAGGCGCTGGCTTCCATTGGGTCGGTCTCGCGGATGACGATTCTTTCTCGCACGGCGGAAGAGGATTCCGCGACGCGTTTGCGCGTGGACGGCGGCATTGCCTCCGCGCCGGAGAGCGTCGCGGCGCCGAAGGGGACTCTCGTTCGGGTGGAAAATCTTTTTTACAATGTGCCCGCGCGGTTGAAATTTCTCAAAACCGACGCAACGGAACGCCGCGCCATTGACGCGTTGATGACGCGGTACGCGCTCGCGTATCCGCAGGTGAGATTCCGCCTCTCGCACGGGACGCAGACCACATTGCAAACCGCAGGCGATGGCGACCGACGCGCGATACTCGCCGCGCTCTACGGCGTGGACACCGCGCGCGCGATGCTGGAAGTCTCTGCCGAAGAAGATTCGCTTCGCCTGACCGGCTTCATCAGCCCCGTCGCGCTCACGCGCTCCAATCGCCGGGAGATTACCTTTTTCGTCAATGGACGCTGGGTACAGGATGCCGCGCTTGTGAAAGCGGTGTTGCAGGCGTATCGTACGCTGCTCATGGTCGGGCGCTATCCGATTGCCGCGCTCTTTCTCGAATTGCCGCCGCGCGAGGTGGATGTGAACGTCCATCCTGCGAAAGCGGAAGTCCGGTTTCGAGATGCGGGCGCGGTCTTTGCGTTCGTTCAGCGTTCGACCCGCCGCGCGTTGTTGGCGTATTCTCCCGCGCCGCAAATGCCTGCCTCCCCTGCTGCGTTGTGGAGCGGAGGCGGCGCTGCTGCGGGGAGGGATCCCGCGTGGGATTTCGCCTCGGAGACGACGCTCGACTCTCCTCCCTCCGCTGCGCCGATTCCGCAGAGGGAGATGCAGCCTTCCCTCGGGGGAATGCCGCTCCTCCGCCTCGTGGGGCAAATCGGCGCGACCTATCTCGTCGCGGAAGGCCCGGATGGGTTGTATCTCATTGACCAGCATGCGGCGCATGAGCGGATTCTCTTTGAAAAACTCATGGCGCAAAAGGAGGCGCGGAGCCTTTCTTCCCAAAATCTCTTGCAGCCCGTCGTGATTCAACTCCCGCCTGCACAGGCTTCCCTTCTCGAAGAAGAATTGCCGATTTTGCAAACGCTGGGGTTCGAGGTTGCGCCGTTTGGTCCGAACGCGTTTCAGGTGCGCGCCATTCCTTCGCTTTTTTCCGGGAGCGATCCCGCTGCCGCGCTCCGCGCCGTTGTGGAAGATTTCGAGGGCGACGAGACCCCGCTGCAAGACGAAATCGAAGCGAAAATCGCCGCGAGGGTGTGCAAACGGATGGCGGTCAAAGGCGGGCAGGTTCTTTCTCGCGAAGAACAAGAAGCCCTGCTGCGAGATTTGGAATCCTGCGAATCGCCGCGTACCTGTCCGCATGGACGCCCGACGATGATTCACCTTTCGGTAGATATGCTGGAACGACAATTTGGGCGCAAAGGAGCACGATAATTTCCTCCGATGATGAAGAAATTCGCCTCTTGCGGCTGCGTGACCCTTCTCTTCGTCCTCTTGGCGCTTTCCTGCGGCGTTCTCGTTCTTGGGTTATTTCCCGCCGGGGACGAGTCCGCACCTGCACGCGCTCCGCTGCCTTTTTCCCCCGCTGCGGAGACGAGCGCGCCCTCCCCGTTTGCCGCGCCGACGACGAAAGCGCAGACCTCCACGCCCGCGTATCCTCCGATTTCGTGGAAAGACCTCGTCTCTTTCATCACCGAAGACCGGACGAATTGGAATGCGTACCGTCCCGGCGAATATGTCTGCATCAACTTTGCCATTGACTTGGTTCACAATGCTCGTGAACGGCATATCCCCGCGTGGGTGGTCGGCGTTTACTTCCAAAACGAAGAAACGGGACACGCGTTCGCCGCATTCCAGACAACCGATAAAGGAATGGTGTACATCGAACCCCAAACGGACATCCCGTATATCCATCCGAATATCGGGTCGCCCCTCTGCGATTTGTGGACGGGCGGAAACTGCCTCGGCGTCATCGAGGAAATCGTCTTTTTGGAGTGCGATGCCGACGCCGTATGTGTAGAAATCCCGGCTCCCTAACGAAACGAGGAAAGAATGCGCGGACTTTTTCTGGAAAACCAAAGGCTTTCTCTGCGAAACGATATCCCGATTCCTCGCGTGGACGGCGAAGCCCTCCTCCGCGTGCGCCTTTCGGGAATCTGTGGCACCGATTTGGCGTTGCTGCGCGGCTACTATCCCTTTCGAGGCGTTTTGGGACATGAATTCGTCGGCGAAGTCGTCGAATCGGATGACCCCTCGTGGGTAGGCGCGCGCGTCGTTGGGGAAATCAACGTCGTGTGCGGAATCTGCGAGGAATGTCGAAGCGGACGCCCGACTCATTGCGAAAATCGGACGGTTTTGGGAATCCTGAACCGCGATGGCGCGCACGCGGAATACCTTTCGCTCCCTCTTCGAAATCTCCACCGCGTGCCCGATTCCGTGCCGGACGAATCCGCCGTGTTCACCGAACCTCTTGCCGCCGCGTTGGAAATTCAGGAACAGGTTGACTTGCACCCCACCGACCGCATTCTCCTCATTGGCGCGGGGCGGCTGGGACAACTCATCGCGCAGACCCTCGCGCTGACCGGCGCGCGGCTCCGCGTCGTCGCGCGGTATCCTCGCCAAAAAGAGATTCTCGCCGCCTTTGGCATTCAGACTATCGAGCCGGAGGAGGTTTCTCCCCGCCGCTGGGATGTCGTCGTCGAGGCGACCGGCTCTCCGTCAGGATTCGACCTTGCGCGGCGCGCGCTGCGTCCTCGCGGGATTCTTGTGATGAAGTCTACCTATCATGGCGAGATGAGCGTCAATTTCTCCTCCCTCGTCGTGGACGAGATTCACATCATCGGCTCTCGCTGCGGTCCTTTCGCCCCCGCGCTGCGCTTGTTGGAAAAAGGTCTCGTAGACCCGCGTCCTCTGATTGACGAGCGTTTTCCGCTTTCGGAGGGGCTGAAAGCCTTCGAGCGGGCGCAGGCGCGCGGCGCGATGAAAATCCTCCTTTCTCCCGAGGCTTGATGGATTCCAAAACGTTACGCGCCCTCGAATACGACCGAATCCTCGAAACCCTTGCCGGATATTGCGCGTTCAGCGCGTCGCGGGAACGGGCGCTTGCGCTGCATCCCTCTTCGTCTTTCCGCACCGCCCGCGTAAGACTGGAAGAAACAACCGAAGCGCGCCGTTTCCTCGATACCCATCCTGACACGGGCATAGAGGGCGCGATGGATATTCGATTGGACACGGAACGCGCCTCCCGAGGCGGCGTCTTGGATCCCGAAGCGATTCTCCGCATCAAGCATACCCTCATCGTCATGCGGAGGCTGAAGACTGCACTCGACAAAGCCAATTCCTTTCCCCGGCTCGCCGCGTTGTCCCGCTCCCTCCCGCCGACGTTAGGGCTGGTTTCCGCGATTTCGAAGACTCTCTCTGAAAAAGGGGAGATTCTCGATTCCGCCTCCGCCGCGCTTGCCTCCATCCGCGCGGAAATCAACGTTGCGCGCGGGCGGCTGATGAACCGGTTGCAAAAATATCTCAGCAACGAACGTACCGCTGCCATGCTTCAAGAATCGATTATCACTCAGCGGGACGGGCGTTATGTTCTTCCCCTTCGGGCGGATTTCAAAGGGCGAATCAAGGGAATCGTCCATGACCAATCTGCATCGGGAGCGACGCTTTTTATCGAGCCGCTTCCTGTCGTCGAACTCAATAATCGCGTGCGAGAACTCCATCTCGCGGAGCGGGATGAAATCCGCAGAATCCTCGCGTCCCTCTCCGCGTCCATCGCCGAACACGCCCGCGCCCTCGACGCGGGAATCGACGCGCTCAGCCGTCTCGACTTGGCTTTTGCCAAAGCCAAATACGCGGAAGACCTCGATGCCTCGGAGCCGATTTTGCATCCTCCTGAGGAAGGCGCGCCGATTCGTCTTCTTCAGGCGCGGCATCCTCTTTTGAAACGAGAGACTGTCGTCCCGATTGATTTGCCTCTCGAAAAAGGAGTCCGCGCGCTTGTCATCACGGGTCCCAATACCGGCGGAAAAACGGTCACGCTGAAGACAGTCGGGCTGTTTGCGCTTATGGCGCAGTCGGGGATGCACCTCCCCGCGCAATCCGGCTCGGAACTGCCTTGTTTCCACGCGGTCTACGCGGATATTGGCGATGAACAATCCATCGAGCAGTCCCTTTCCACGTTTTCCGCGCATATTCGCAACATCACGCGGATACTGAAAAAAGCAGATGCCCGCTCCCTCGTCATCCTCGATGAACTCGGCGCGGGCACTGACCCTCAGGAAGGAGCGGCGCTTGCGAGAGCGATTCTCTCCGCGCTCATCGAACGCGGCGCGACGACCTTCGTTGCTACGCATTACGCCGAACTCAAAACTTTCGCGCATACGACCGAAGGCGTCCTCAATGCTTCGCTGGAGTTTGATATTCACACACTCCGCCCCACCTACCGCCTGACGATTGGACTCCCCGGACGTTCCAATGCGCTGGCGATTGCCCGCCGCCTCGGTCTGCCGGAGCCGGTGCTGCGTGCCGCGAAGGAGGAGATTCACCCCGATGACCTCCACGCGGACGACCTGTTGGAGGAGATTCATCGTCAACGAAAACTCGCGCGCAAAGAACGGCAAAAAGCCCAAAAGGCGCGTATTGAGGCACATCGTCTTCGGCGGGAATTGCAAGAAAGGCTCGATTCCATCGAGGAGGAACGCCGCAAAATTTTAGAGGACGCGCGCGCCGAAGCCGAATCCGAACTCCGCGCGCTCCGCGCCGAGATACAGGAGTTGCGGCGTCTGCTGCGAAAGGTGGAAAATCCCGGCGATGCGCGGCGCGAGACGGTGGAGGCAGCCTCGGAAGAAGCCGAGAAACTCGAAGAAGACCTCGAAACCCTTCTCCCGCGCCGCCCTCCTCCCATTTCTCCTTCGCTGGAGGGCACGCCGCGCGTCGGGGAGAAAGTCCTTGTCCGCAGTTTGAACGCGGAGGGGATTCTCGCCGCGCTCAACGGGGACAATGCCGAAGTTCAGGTGGGAAATCTTCGGGTCCGCGCGCGGCTGGAAGATTTACGTCGAAAAGGTGAATCTCCCTCTGCCCCCTCGGAGGAGAATCCCTCCGCGCCGACGCGTGTCCCTGACCTCCCCGCGCCGCGTATGGAATTGGATTTACGCGGCAAACGTGCGGACGAGGCGCTCGATGCCCTCGACCGCTATGTGGAGCAAGCCTGGCTTGCGGGGATGCCTTTCGTGCGAATCATTCACGGAAAAGGCGCGGGGAAACTTCGCGACGCGGTGCGCGGCGCGTTGCGCGGCAATCCGCAGGTCGCCTCCTTCGAAGAGGGGAAACCGAACGAGGGCGGCGCGGGGGTTACGATTGTTCATCTTGCGCCGAATTGAGCCGCGCGGGTCTTTGCGAAATCTTCATATTTTCCATAAGAAAGATTTACATCGTTCCGGTATCCTTCTGGACGTAACTCCTCCCCTGAACGTTCGCGATTTTGCGGCAATTTGGGGAGACTGACAAAAAACAACCGGTTTCGAGAGAAACCAGAAGGAGACTACCCCATGAAAAAGACCCTTTCTATCGTTCTCAGCGTTCTCGTGATGAGCGCATTTGCCCTTTCTGCCTGCTCTTCGACGGCGGAGGCCGCGCCTGCTCCCAGTGTCGAGACGGTTGCGCCCTCGCTTCCTCAGGAAAATGGAGGCTATGGAAACGGCGCAGCGAATCCCGGCGGCGGACGCCCCGATGACGTGGGCAACATGACCCAGGAGATTACTCCCGCCGGCGACTTGACCGACGCGGAAATCGAAAGCCTCCTCCTCATGCGTGAAGAAGAGAAACTCGCCCGCGATGTTTATCTGACTCTCTACGATGTTTGGGGACTTCCCGTCTTCAAGAATATCGCCTCCAGCGAGCAGCAGCATACCGACTC
This sequence comes from uncultured Anaerolineaceae bacterium, assembly GCA_964505165.1. Lineage (GTDB taxonomy): Bacteria > Chloroflexota > Anaerolineae > Anaerolineales > Villigracilaceae > CAZDGZ01. The sequence goes on from CAZDGZ010000013.1 coordinate 9,290, forward strand.
GGTGAAAAGCCTCCTCGACGCGTATGGCATCGAGGACCCCGTGCAGGATGACACCATCGGCGTTTTCACGAATGCGAATCTCCAAGCCCTCTATGATGACCTGACGGCGCAAGGCAAAGAATCGCAAGAAGCAGCCCTCCGAGTCGGCGCGGCGATTGAGGAAATTGACATCCTCGATTTGCAAGACGGTTTGGCGGAAACCTCCGACCCGAATATCACGATGGTCTACAATCGTTTGATGAGCGGGTCCTACAATCACCTCCGCGCGTTCGTTTCGCAGATAGAACAGCAAACCGGCGAGACTTATGTGCCGCAATATCTCAGCCCCGAAGCCTACGCTGAAATTCTCAGCGCCCCGATGGGGATGGGGCAGGGCGGCGGACGCGGACGAGGCGCCCCTGCTGGCGGCGGATGCGGGAAACCGTAAGAAGAACGGCGTCAAAAAAAGAGCGGCTTTGCAACGAAGCCGCTCCTTTTCTTTTAATCCGAATTGCGGATGAGAAATTTCACGAAGCCCTATGAGGAGGGCGCTGATAGTCTCATTTTGCTTTTGGCTTTGGAGGCGATGAATTTCGTCACCTCCGCTGCAATGGAGGGGAAGATGAGCAGCGGCAGCACGACTTCCCATTGTGCCCATCCTAACGGCGTGGTGTTGAAGATAGGATTCAAGAAGGGAATGTAGACTACCGCCAGCAGCAGCGCAAGGGAAACTGCAACCGCGTAATTCATGTTTTTGTTTTTGAAAATCCCGATTTTGTGCAGCGGATAGTATTCCGAGCGGGCGGTGTAGGCTCGGAGGAGTTCGGAAAACGAGAGCGTGACGAATGCCATCGTCTCTGCAAATTCCGGCATATCGGGGTGTAGATGCAGCCCCAGGAGATACGCGCCGAGAGTCACCGCCGTAATCGCGACTGTTTGCACGCTGATTCCGACTTGCATGAATTTGTTGATAATCGGTTCATCGGGAGGGCGCGGCGGGCGTTCCATGATATCGGGGTCGCCGGCTTCGGTCCCGAGGGCGAGGGCGGGTGCGCCATCGGTGATGAGGTTGAGCCAGAGTAGTTGTATCGCTGTCAACGGGGAGCCGGAAGTGAATATCGTCCCCAAGAAAATGGTGGCAATTTCCGCAAGGTTGCACGAGAGAAGGTAATAAACGAATTTGCGAATGTTGGCATAAATCACGCGCCCTTGTTCGACGGCGGCGACGATGCTCGCGTAATTGTCATCGGTGAGAACCATGTCCGCTGTTTCTTTGGCGACATCTGTTCCGGTGATGCCCATTGCGATACCGATATCCGCGCGTTTGATAGCGGGGGCGTCGTTTACGCCGTCGCCGGTCATCGCGACGACTTCGCCGTTTGCCTGAAGCGCGTCCACGATTCGCATTTTATGTTCGGGAGAGACGCGGGCAAAGACATCTACCGATTCGATTTCTTCTCGAAGGGTTTCGTCGCTCATGTCGTCCAAGTCTGCGCCGGTGAGGACCTTGTGGTTTTCGCGTATCAAGCCGATGTCTTGTGCGATGGCGCGCGCGGTGTTGGGATAATCGCCGGTAATCATCACGGTGCGGATTCCCGCTTTCATCGCTTTGCGCAGCGCGACTTTTACCTCCTCGCGCGGCGGGTCAATCATGCCGATAAGCCCGACGAAAATCAGGTCGTGTTCCAAATCTTCTGGAGAAAATGCCTCTTCCGGTACGTCTTTTTCGACGCGGTAGGCGACGCCGAGGACGCGGAGCGCGCTGCCTGTCATTGTGTCGTTCGCGGCGAGGATTTCCTTTCGCTTTTCGTCCGTCAGCGGGAGGGATTCGTCGTCCATCCGTTGATAGCGGGTGCAGAGGTTGAGGACGACATCCGGTGCGCCTTTGACGACGACGACATCCCAATCGCGGAATTTTCGGTCGTAAAACGGGGAAATATCTTCCGGGCGCGGGTTGTCTATATCGTGTACGGTCACCATGCGTTTTCGCTCGGAGTCGAAGGGGATTTCGCTTTCGCGCGGATACGAGGATTTGACCTCGGTATCGAAGGTGCCGGTTTTCGCCGCCGCGACGAGGAGCGCGCCTTCGGTCGGGTCGCCGACGATGCGGTAGGTTTGTTGCATCTCGCTCGCGCCGGTGATTTCGAGTTGCGCGTCGTTGTTGAGAACGCCCAGCCAAAGCGCGGTGAGCGCGGCGGGGTAATTTTCGAGGGAGACGGGTTTCCCGTCTACGAGGAAGTCGCCGCGAGGCTCGTAGCCTGTGCCGGTGATTTCTATGAATTGCCCGTCCACCCATAGACGGGTGACGGTCATCTCGTTTTGGGTGAGGGTGCCTGTTTTATCGGAGCAAATGACGGTCGCGGAGCCGAGGGTCTCTACCGAGGCAAGCCGCCGGATGAGCGCATGATGACGAATCATCTCGCGCATGCCCAGCGCGAGGCTGATGGTCACGACAGCGGGCAGCCCTTCGGGGACGGCGGCGATGGCGAGGCTGACCGCGATGATGAACATATCCAGCGGGTTGTAGCCGCGCATCCATCCGACGAAGAAGACGATGGCGCTGATGATGAGCGTTCCCCATCCGAGGGTTTTCCCTAATTGGTCGAGGCGTTTCTGAAGAGGGGTTTCTTCTTGTTCCACCGATTGCAGCATGGTGGCAATCATGCCTAATTGAGTTCGCATTCCGGTCGCGATGACGACGCCGCGTCCGCGCCCGTAGGAGACGAGGGTTCCCATGAAGGCGGTGTTCTTTCTGTCGCCGAGAGGGACGTTTTCTTCCAGCAAGATGGACGCGCTTTTTTGCACGGGAAGGGATTCTCCGGTGAGCGAGGCTTCCTCGATTCGGAGATTGACCGCCTCCAAAAGACGCACATCTGCCGGGACGTAGTTCCCCGCTTCGAGGAGGACGATATCTCCGGGGACGAGTTCCCTCGCGGGAACGGCTTGCCGTCTTCCGTCGCGGAGAACATGCGCGTCCGGCGCGGCGAGTTGCTGAAGCGCCGCGAGCGCCTCTTCGGCGCGTTTCTCTTGCACAATCCCCAAAACCGCGTTGAGAATCACGATAGCGAGGATGGCGCCCGCTTCGAGGTAGTCGCCTAGAAGCGCGGAGATTACCGACGCGACGATGAGCAAGATAACGACGAAGTTGTTCAGTTGCTCCCAAAGTAGCGCCCAAAACGAGGGGCGCGGGGCTTCTTCGAGTTTGTTTAGCCCGTAGATTTTAAGCCGGCGCGCGGCTTCCTCGGAGGTTAGCCCTCCCGGCGTTACTTTTAGATGTGCCAAAGCCTCTTCCGGCGGCAGGGCATGCCATTGGGTTTCTTGAAGGGTTTCGATGCCGGGGTGTGTTTCTTCCGCTTGCCAATCGCTCATGGTGAACTCCTTGCTTTTTATTCTTCGCGTGCCTTAGGGGAAATTCTCGTCCCTGAGGGGATTTTGGTGTTTTTGGGGATGATGACGATTCCATCTCGGACGACCCACCGCTCCTCGAAAATCTCGACGCCGCGCGGGAACGGTTCGATGTGAACCTCGTCGCCGAGGATGACGTTTTTGTCGAGAATCGCGCCTTCGATGGAACAATTCCGCCCGATGCCGATTGTCTGGACGGGGTCGCTTTGGGGGATGTGATAGAAATCCGCGCCCATGAGAATCGAATCGACGATGCGCGTGCCCTCGGCGATTTGACTCCGCAGCCCAATGACGGAATGGCGGATTGCCGCGTGCCGGATACGGCAGCCGTCGGCGAGGAGAACCTCTTGGAGTTCCGAGTTTTCGATGGTGGAGCCGGGGAGAAACCGCGCGTGGGTGTAGATGGGGCTGTCTGGGTCGTAGAAGTTGAAAGGCGGGTCGGGACGCGTGAGTTCCAGATTCGTCTCGTAAAACGAGCGTATCGTCCCGATATCGCGCCAATAGCCGTCGAAGCCGTATCCGTAGACGCGGTGGCTTCGAATCGCGTGAGGGATGACATCGCCGCCGAAATCGTCGTAATCGGGATAGGATTGCAGCAGCGAGACGAGGACTTCCGTTTTGAAGAGGTAAATGCCCATCGAGCCGAGGAAGGGATGAGTTTCGTCTTCGCGGGAAATAAACTCGTCTTGTACGCGCGGGTCTTGGGGCTTTTCGGCGAAGTTCGAGATTCTGCCGTCTTTTTCTTGTTTGAGCAGCCCGAAACGGGACGCGTCTTCTCTGCGGACAGGCTGCACCGCGATGGTGATGTCGGCGTTGGTGTCGAAGTGCTGTGCCGCCATTGCCGCGTAATCCATGCGGTAAAGATGATCCCCCGCCAAAATCAGCACATGCTTGGGGCGGGCGGCTTGAATTTCGAAAAGTTGTTTCCGAACGGCATCGGCGGTCCCTTGATACCAGTCCGCGCTTTCGGGAGTTTGTTCCGCAGCGAGGATTTGTACCCAGCCGGTATGAAACGCGTCGAAGTGATAGGCGCTGGCGATATGCCGATGCAGCGAAACGGAGTTGAATTGGGTCAGCACCGCAATGCGGTACAGCCCGGAATTAATACAATTGCTCAACGTGACATCAATGAGACGATATTTCCCCGCGATGGGTACGGCAGGTTTGGAGCGCAATTTGGTTAGCGGATACAGCCGCGAGCCTCGTCCCCCTCCCATGATGACGGCAAGAATATCATTGATTGAGGACATTTGTGCTCCTTCGGGTTTGCGCGTGTATCTCGATGAGAACCGCGTGTTTAACTATAGCATACCCGTTTTTATCTCGCGGCGCGAATCTCTGCGATGGCTTGCCGCGCGAGTTTCGAGATTTCTCTATCGCTTCGTCCGGCGGCGATGGCGTCGAGCGCGGGCAGCGCGCGAGGGTCGCCTCGTTCTCCGAGTACGCGTATCGCCTCTTTTCGCACAGAGGGCGAAGAATCTTCGAGCATTTCGAGAAGGTGGATGAAGGCTTCGTCGCCTTTAATCGCTCCGAGACCGTAGACCGCTTTTTGGCGAATCCATTCGTGAGGGCTGGAGAGCGCGTTGACGAGAATGGGAAGCGCCTCTTCTCCGAACTCGACAAGAGCCTTCAACGCGGTTTCGGATACATCGTAGTTGGTATCGTAAAATGCCAATTCGAAGGTTTCGAGAAGAGAATTGTCATGGAGCCGCGCGAGGAGACGGATGGCGTAGCGTTTGACATTCGCTTCTTTTTCGTTCATTAAACGGAGAAGAGGGTCGCGTGCCTCCGCGCCGAAGAAAGCGATTGCCTCGAGGAGCGCGTTCGTCTCGCCTTTCCGCTCGTACCACCAAAACGAATCGCGGAGAGAATCTACCAAATCGGGGAGGATGGACGGGTCGCCGCGTTTTTTCAACGCGTTCGCGGCGGCGACTCGCACCTCGATTTCAGGGTCTTGGAGCAAATCGGCGATGTGCCGGGAAATTTCAGGCGCGCGGAAATGTTCCAGCGCGGTGATGGCGGCAATCCGAATGGTGGGGTATGGCGCGGTCAACGCGACGAGGAGATGCGGAAGCGCTTTCTCGTAGCCGGCTTTTCCGAGAACTTCTGCCGCGAGACGTTGTTGAGGAGGCGTTCCCTCTTTGAGCGCGCGTATCAAAATCTCGAATGCGTTTTCCGTGCCGAAGGCGGCGAGCGTTTCCGCCGCGCCGCGTTGAACGGGCGGGGAGGAGTCTTCCCGCAGCGCCCGTTCCAGCACGGGGAGCGCGGCGTCGCCCAGTTTGAGAAGAAGTTGCCTCGCGGCTTTTTGCAGGCGGATATCGGATTCCTCGAATGCGGAGAGGAGCATCTCTGCGCCTGCTTCTCCTTCGTTTAGAATTTCTCGTGCCGCTCGCGAGCGTTTCTTTGGGTCTTCCGAAAGAAGCGCCTGAAGCCGGTTTTTCCTAAAGAGTTGCATGCCGCGTTCTCCTTTTTCGCTACTCCTCCGCGAGGACGATGAGTTTATCGTCTTCATGGAATGAGATTTCTTCCGACTTTCTCGGATTCAAGATGACGCCGTGCATCTTGTCCCCTTTGTCGTGGATGCGGCGGTATCCGATGGCGGTTTCGCCTCGACGCCGTGCCGCCTCCACGAGGGTGTAGAAGGTGACGGGGATGCCGGGCTGGACGTATTCGCGGATGGGTTTGAGGTAGATTTCCGATCCTTCCGGGGAAAAGAGAGATTGGAAAATCTCGTGCATTTCGGGGTTTTCCGAAAGTTGGGCGAGCATGAGGCTCACGAGATGGTCGCTGACGATGAAATCGTCCACGCGGGTGATTTCTGCCAGATTGCGGTTTCTTACATCCAGCATTTCGCTGACGATGGAAAACGGCGTTTTGTCTCGTTCAGCAATGTCGCGGAGGTGGAGCAGTGTGACGAGGGTGCGAGCGTCCGCTTCTTGGACGGACAGCGAATCGTTGCTCAAAACGAGGATATGGTCATACGAAGAGGGGTTGAGCGAATCCAAAACCGCTCGGTCGGTTTGGTCGCCGATTTGGAATCGAACCTCTTGATTTTTCAGCGAGTCGAGGCAGGCGCGGCACTTTTCTTCGAGAGGCTGCGCGGTGACGACTGTGACGAGGGAGCCGGCGGCAACGTAGGAATCCAATTCGTGGATGGCGATTTCCGCGCAGCGGTTCCAGCCGAGGAGGAGCGAGCGTTCCGGTTTCGGCGGAGGGGGCGCGCCGTTTTCCACGATGGCATCCGCTTGAATTCGCGGCGCGGGAGGGGCATCCGGCAGAACGGTGTCATCGTCTTCCGAAATCGCGAGAATCGCGTCGCCTTCCTCGATACGCGTATCCATCGGCGGATTGATGAGAATCGCGTCGCGTTTCTGAATCCCGATGACCGAGGAGGTCTCGTAGGCGAAGAGCGCGTCGCCGTATGTTTTCCCGTAAAGCGAGGGTTCGAGTTGCGGGTAAATTTCATCGCCCTCGAAATCCAGCAGTTCCGAATACACGACCGAAAGCCCCGACTGCCGGGAGGTTTGCGCCATGAGACGGGCAATTAAATCGTCCATGAGGATGGGCTGCATCCGGTCGCCTTTGCTTGCCAGACGCAAAATTTCCAGATTTTTTGGGTCTCGTATTTGCGAGACGATGTGGTAGGGGCTTTTCTTTCGATTTTCGTGATGAACAATGGCGAGAACGGCTTTGATGACGTAGACATCCGGCGAATCGAGAGGAGGCAAAACGATAATCGAGCGCGCGTCCTTCGGGTTGACAATCTCCAAATCGTGAGGTTCGAGCGGACTTCCTGAGCGGCAGATGATTCGTTTCTTGTGGCGGTGATGAATCCGTTCGCGGATTTCATCTTCCATCGCCACCTTATCCCGTTCTGCGAGAAGGACGATTTTTGCTTTCTTTTGGTTTTCGTTTGCGATGAGGAGTTCGCGCAATATCGTGAAAATTTGCGGGGACCAGCCGAGGATGACCGTGTGTCCGCTTTCGAGGACGCGGGAGCGTCCTTTGCGGAGGCGTTCCAACTGCGTATCTATTTCGCTGGAAATGACGCCGATGAGCGCGCTGACGAGGAAAAGCCCCACAAGCGTGATGAACAACATCATCGCGAGAAATGCCGGGCTGCCCTCGTCATCGCCCATTGTGCCGGGGTCAAGCGTGCGGAGAAGGCTGTTCCATACTACTTTCCCAAAACTTTCTCCTTTGGGCGAGAGATGAAATCCTGCGACAATGCTTGCGGTCAGGCAAACGGCGATGAGAGAAAGAATGACAAGCGTGAACACTAGCGCAGGCGTGCCGCTCGCCATGAGATTATCTCGCCAATATGAAAGCCGCTGTTTGAAGGTGGGTTTGTCCATGAATTTGTCTCCAAAGAAGAAAAATCAGGAGATGACCGTTTGTTCTTGTGGAGGTTCTTTAAGTAATTGTATCAGGATGGATGCCGATAAAGCGAGTCCTGCGGTCATCGTGAAGACGAAAGAAAATCCCCACAAATCGGCGAAGACACCGCTGAGAAGCATTCCCAACGCGCCTGCGGAAAACTTGAATCCCAGCACCAGCCCGGAGGCTAACCCGCGTCCGCCGCGTATGGTGTGCTGTGCGAGGACGACGAGAATGCTGTGTACCGAACCATTCAGCGCCCCCGCGAGCGGGACGAGGAGATAAAGCCACAATGTCCAGCCGCTGCGCGAAATCAGAAATAGTGGAAGACTCGCGAGCGCCAGCGCAGTCGCCGCGACGCGCTGCTTGCCGAATTTATCCGCGAGGTTTCCGCCGAGGATGTTCCCGACTGCGGCTCCCGCCATGTACAAACCGGTGATGATGCCGTACACGGCTACGGATTGACCCAAATCGCTGAGGTATTTGGGGATGAAGGTGTTCATCGTTTGCTGAATCCACGCTTGAAACGCGGTGGCGAATGCCAATGCGAAGAGGAAAGATTTCCCGACCGTGAGTCGTTTTTCGCCGTTTTTGAGACGCGCGGACTTCCGCTCTGTTTTCTTGACGACCATTGGACGCAGACGCAGGGACGCGTTGAGACCGATGGGCAGCGCTAAGGCGGCGAAGATGAGAAGCCCTCTCATCCCGAACGCGCCGAGGAGAATCCCGCCAACCATTGGCCCGAATGCGTATGCTGCCTGTCCAAATGTGAAGAAATACGACGCTGCGGTGGTTTCTCGTCCGGCAAAACGGAGATTCCCCTGGCGCGTCACCTCTGCCGTTGCGGAGGGGTGAAACGCTGCCGAGCCGAGACTCGCGAACGTCAACGCGGCGAGCGCGGCATATCCCGGCAGAAACATCGCCAGCGAGAAAAACGTTCCCATCCAAAGAACCCCGCCTGCTACGAGCCAGCGCGTCCCCACTCTATCGCTGAGCCATCCGAAAAGCGGCTGACTGAGCGACGCGACCCAAACGTAAACGGTAGAAACCAGCCCTAACGCGGCGTTGGTCATTCCGAGTTGATTGCCGATATAGGTGAAAAGAATCGAGCGTTGAGAACCGAGCAAATCAACCAAAAGATGACCGAATGCGATGGAAAGAAAGATGGAATCTAAAAGTAGCGTCATGGCTTCTCTCAAGAATGATAGAGACGATGTTCCCGAATGTATTCGTAGACCTTCGGGGGGAGATAGTAACGAAACGGTTTCCCCTCTGCCACTCGCCGGCGAATTTCGCGGGAAGAAATTTCGAGGAGCGGCGCATCAATGAAACGGATTTTTTCGGAAATTCCCGGCAGCGCGGATTCCAACGCGGTTAGGTCAATGGAATCCCCGGGGCGGCGCATCACCCCCAATGCGTCGCACAAAGCCAAAAACTCCGAAGGATGATGCCACGAGGGAATATCACGGAGCGAATCTCCGCCGATGAGAAAAGTGAACTCGGCAGACGGGCGCGCCTCCCGCAACAATCGCATCGTATCTACCGAATAATGAGGTCCCTCGCGTTCCATTTCAATCGTCGAAATCTCGAACGCCTCATCCTCCGCGAGCGCGCGTTCTAGCATTGCGAGCCGATGATGCAAAGGAGAAACCGCCTGAGATTGTTTATGCGGCGGGTCTGGAGCAATCACCCATAACAAACGGGTGAGCGAAAGCGTTGCCCAAGCCTCGCTCGCCAAAATCAGGTGTCCTAAATGCGGAGGGTCGAATGTCCCGCCAAAAATCCCTATTTTCTCGGTCATGGGGGTAGTATAACGCGTTTGCGGAGAGGAAGGCAACCGAATTGTTGTTGACTCCCTGCTCCCTCGCGCGTACAATACCCCTACAACAGAATCACGACTCAGGCGCCTGTACCCCCGGATGGGCAGGCTGAAAGGCGAAGCCGGTGAAAGTCCGGCGCTGTCCCGCAACTGTAAGTCCACTCGATGGACGAGCCAGGTCGCCCGCCTGAGCCGGTTCACCACACTCTCGCGGAAAGGAGGTGGGAACGGTCGGATTTATTCTTGCCCTCCCCCTCCCCTGTCGAAAAGACAGGGGATTTTGATTTTCTCTTCAAGAAGGAGATTGATTCATGACTCGAAAAATAGCCCTCGCCCTTTTGGCATTTACGCTGCTCCTCGCGGGATGCGCGCCGAAAACGCCCGCAAGTCCTGCGCCTGCTCCCGTTTCGACACCTTCTCCAGCCCCGACGGAGATTCCGCCAACCGCCGCCCCGGCGACTCCTCCCCTCGTGATGACGGATGACCTGGGCAACGAAATCACCCTCGATGCCCCCGCACAAAAAATCGTCTCGCTTGCGCCGTCCATTACGGAGAGCCTCTTCGCCATCGGCGCGGGCGGGCAGATGGTCGGTCGGGAAGATACGGTGGTATACCCTCCAGAAGCGATGAACCTCCCCTCGGTGGGCAGCCTCTGGAACGGCCTTCCGCTGGAAGCCATCGTCGCGATGGAACCGGATTTGGTCCTCGTCGCGGAAATCACCTCCGCCGATGACGTGAAAGCCATGCAAGACGCCGGCTTGACCGTCTACTGGCAAGCCAACCCCGCCGATTTGGATGAAATGTACGCCAATTTGCAGACCCTCGCGAAACTCACGGGACACGAAGACGAAGCCGACGCGCTTATCGCCTCGCTTCGAGAACGCGTCGAAGCGGTGGATGCCGCCCTCGAAGGGGTGGACGACGCGCCTCTCGTTTTCTACGAACTCGACGCCACCGACCCCGCGAATCCTTATACCGGCGGCCCCGGCACCTTCATTGACCAACTTATCACCCGCGCGGGCGGACGCAATGTCGGCGCGGCGCTGGAAGGCGCGTGGGCGCAAATCAGCGTCGAGGCGCTTCTTGAGCAGGATCCCGACATGATTCTCCTCGCCGATGCCCTCTACGGGACAACGCCTGAATCCGTTGCCGCGCGCGCGGGCTGGGACGCGCTGACCGCCGTCCAAGAAGAGAGGGTCTATCCTTTCGACCCTTATCTCCTCAGCGTTCCGGGTCCTCGCCTCGTGGATGGCTTGGAAGCCTTGGCGGTGATGCTGCATCCCGACATTTTCTGTGCCTCGCTTGATAGCGTTCCCGCCGAGGTAACCGATTTGGTTTGCACTCCCTAACCTCTTACGATGAAGCCGTTTCGCCCTTCCGCGTATGTTTGGAGCCTGATGGCGTTAATCCTCGCCTTCGGGCTGAGCGTCGCGGTTGGGGCGACGACAGTTCCCCTGAATGCGCTGGGGAAGATTTTGCTTTCCCGCTTCCCCGGCGCGCATCTTTCCGCAGATTGGGCGCCGTATCTGGAGACGATTGTCCTCCGATTGCGCCTGCCCCATGCCGCGCTGGTCTTGCTGACCGGCGCGGCGTTGGGAGGGAGCGGCGCCGCGTATCAGGGATTGTTCCGCAATCCTCTCGCCGACCCGTATTTGCTGGGGGTCGCATCCGGTGCGGGGCTGGGCGCTGTCTTCGCGTTGTCCCTTCACACTCCCCAAACCGCATTGGGAATTTTTCTTCTCCCCTCTGCCGCGTTCGCGGGCGCATTGGGGACGGTGCTGCTGGTGTATCTCCTCGCGCGCGTGGACGGGAAACTCCCTCCCGAAACGCTGATTCTCGCGGGGGTCGCGGTGTCTGCGTTTGCGGGCGCGGCGACATCGTTTTTGATGCTTCGTTCCGATGGCGAGGTGCATCGTGCGCTGGCGTATCTCCTCGGCGGCGCGCCGTTGAGCGGCTGGACGCCGGTTCTCGCGATGCTGCCTTATCTCCTCGTGGGGGAGGGGATTCTCTTGTTTTCGGGGCACGCGTTGAATGTACTGCAATTCGGCGATGAACAAGCCGCGCAATTGGGATTGCCGGTCGAGCGCGCGAAACGACTCATCCTCGCGGCGGCTTCGCTGACAACAGCGGCGGCGGTTTCTTTCGCGGGAATCATTGGGTTCGTAGGCTTGATTGTCCCGCATATTCTCCGCCTTCTCTGGGGGGGAGATTATCGCCATTTGCTGCCTCTCTCCGTTGTCGGCGGCGGCGCGTTTCTCCTTTTCGCGGATACGCTCGCGCGGACTCTTCTCGCTCCGCAGTCAATCCCCGTTGGCATTGTGACCGCGCTTTTCGGCGCGCCGTTTTTCCTCTGGCTTTTGTCTCTCTCTCGTCGTCAAAGGTGATTTCGCATGACGTTGTCTATTCGCCGCCTTTCGGTTTCTTATGCTCGGCGCGAGGTGTTGCATTCCCTCTCGCTTTCTCTCGAAGAGGGAGAGATTACCGCGCTCATCGGTCCGAACGGCGCGGGGAAGTCCACGCTCATTAAGGCGGTCAGCGGGGTTGTCCCGTCGAAAGGGGAAATTTTTGCCGGTGGACAAAATCTCCAAGCGGTATCACGCCGCGCTCGCGCGCGTCTCGTCGCCGTCGTCCCGCAGATGGCGTTTCTTCCGCCGCATTTCACTTCTTGGCAAACGGTGATGCTCGGACGCACGCCGTATCTGAATTTCCTTGGGCATTTTTCCGCAAAAGATGAGGCGATTGTGCGCCGCGCGCTCGAGCAGGTGGACGCGCTTTCTCTCGCGAAGACGCCGGTCGGGAATCTTTCCGGCGGGGAACGTCAACGCGTGCTTTTGGCGCGCGCCCTTGCACAGGAGACGCCGATTCTCCTTCTCGATGAGCCGACCGCGCATTTGGATTTGAAGTATCAGGTGGATATTTTGACGTTGGTTCGCGACTTGACCCGCATGCACCGATTGAGCGTTTTACTCGCGATTCACGATTTGAATCTCGCTGCACAATACGCGGACAAGGTCGCGCTGCTGGTCGAAGGGAGAATCCGCGCCGAGGGGACGCCGCAGGAGGTTTTCCACGCGGGGACGATTGCTGAGGCCTACGGGCTGCCGGTGGAGGTGATTCGGCATCCAGAATCCAATGTGCCGCTGGTGGTTTCTTCTCTTTGGACGAAAAAATGAGAGGGGTTAAAAAAAAGAACCGAGGATTTCTCCTCGGTTTTTGAGTTTCGGAGGGGGAATTAGTGTCCGCCGCCCATCGAAGAGGTGGGAACCCAGTCTCCGGGGGTGGGCATCGAGCCGTTTCCTTGTCCCTGCCCGTTTCCGCCGTTGCCTTGTCCTTGCTGTCCGTTGCCGCTGCCCATCGGAGGGGTAACCGTCATTTCGGCGCAGGGAGGCATATCACAGGAAGGTTCCGGGGTCATCGCGGATTCGGTGGCTTTTTGCTTCATTTCCTGTGCTTGATTTTGGGCGGCGTTCTGCTGCGCTTGTGCGGTCGCGATTCCTTCTTCGGCTTTTTGGATGCCGGTTTGTACGGCTTCTTGCGCTTGGGTGCGTGCTTGTTCCATTGCGCCTTCTGCCTGCTGTTCGGCGAGTTGCTGGACTTGCAGTT
>CAZDGZ010000013.1:22572-29054 GCA_964505165.1 uncultured Anaerolineaceae bacterium
GCTTGTTCCATTGCGCCTTCTGCCTGCTGTTCGGCGAGTTGCTGGACTTGCAGTTGGAGGGTTTCTTTTGCCTGCGTTAGGGCTTCGATGCGCGCTGTGTCGCTCATGTCGTTCGCGAGTTGAATTGCCTCTTGAACTTCTTCCTGTAAACGGAGCATTACGTCTTCAGGAGGCATTTCGCCTTCGGCAATCATTTCGGAAATTTCGTCCACGCGGCGCTGCGCGTATTGAAGCAGCAAATCCATTTCCGCATCGGAGGAGGAGGCGAGTTGCAGGCGAACATCTTCCGTCCAGAGTTTGACGGCATACAACGTGTCATCGGGCAGGCTGTCTTGTGCTGCGTACGCGGTTCCCGCGCCGCCGAAAAGAAGGCCGAAAATCGTGAGAATAGAAATTAGAGTGGTCATGGAATATCTCTCCTTTTGTTGTTTCAAATTTCGTAACCACTCTTTAAGACGGGGGAGCAGCCCGTGAGATACGGCTTCTTCTCGGATTTGCGCGGCTTCGGTGAGAAATTTTGCTCGTCCAAGCGCCGCGCGGTGAGGATCTCGCGGCGGGACGTCGCGGAGTTCATCTAAATATGGACGAAGGGTCTCGTCCAGAGGGTCTTCAGTCTTCCGATTCATTTTCCAGCAAAATCCTTTTCAGCGAAGCGAGCGCGCGATGTTGGAGGGATTTCACCGCGCCGACAGGTTTTCCGAGTGCTTCTGCAATTTCTGCGTTCTCCAAATGTTCCAGATATTTCAGCGTGATGACTTGGCGTTGGTCCGGGGTCAGGCGCATCAACGCGTCTCTCACCCGCGCGCCGCGAAGATTTTGTATTGCCGCGTCTTCCGTATTTTCGCCGGAGGGGAAATTCATTCCCTCTTCGATAGGGGCGGTCGGAAGCGTTTTTTTGCGGTATTGGTCGGTAATCCAGTTATGCGCGATACGATACAAATACGCTTGAAGATGGTCTTTCGGTCCGCGTTTGCGTTTGAGCGCTTGCAAGAACCTCGTGAAAGTTTCCGAGACACATTCTTCCGCCAAATCCACGTCGCCGAGCAGCCGCATGGCGTAGCGGTACAACGCGGGGCTGTACTCGTCGTAGATTTCGGCGAGCGCATAAGAATCGAATTCGCGGGCGCGACGTAAAAGTTCAACTTCTGGAGTCACAGGAAACGCCACTTATTAAGACGGAAAAATCCGGTCGCGGATACGGGAGTCTGCTCCCGTTTCGATAGAGAATCTCATTTTTGGGCTTGTCTCTCTTTCTTCCGCGCGAGAAGACGGCGGATCCTCGCGTGACGCTCCCTCGTCAGCGGATAAAACCACGCCATCAGAATCGCGCCGATGAGCATAACCGCGCCGAAGGGTCCAATCAGCACGCGCATCGCCATCAACGCCGAGGGGGGTTGCTGGAAGAAGGTCGCGCCTTCCGGCGGGGATTGGTACCCGAACCAGCCCAATGTTTGAAGGGCGAGGAAAATTGCCGCTGCGCCGGTCAATTTGCGGATGAAGTTCTTGACTCCATAATAAATACCCTCTTGGCGGCGTCCTGTCCGCAATTCGTCCCACTCGATGACATCGGGGAAAATCGAATCCGGCAGTACATGCGCGGTCGAGACGGAAAGCCCCGCCAGCACCGCGAAGACGAGCATCAGCGTCGTTTGTCCGGGCTGAAGGAAGAAAATCATCATCAGCACAGCGGTCCAAAAACTCATGCCAATCATATATGCGTAGCGTTTGCTCAGTTTATGAGCCAGCCAAACCCAAAATGGCAGCGCGACCACCGAAGTCACCAGCAAAAACGCGAAAACTGCGGATTCGAGAGGCAGCCCGACGGCTTTCGCAAGTAAATCGCCGCCTGCAATCCAATATGTGAGATAGAACGGGAGAACCAGCGCGACGAGGTCGAAGGTAATCCAGTTCAAAACGTAAATGCCCGTCGCGAAGCGGAAGGGGATATTTGCCCATGCCGTGCGGACGGTTTCCAGAAAAGATACGCTTTGCTCCGATTCGATTTCTTCCTCGCTGCGTTCCCGTTCTTTGATGGTGAAGAAGATGAGCAAAAGCGGGATGACCGCCAGCCCGCCGAAGAGCGCGGAGACGATTTCGTAGCCTTGTTGCTGCGTCGCGCCGGAGGCGAGCACCGAATCCACAATCGCGGGAGCCGCGACGGCTGTCGTCAGCGAGGCGAGGAGGTTGAAGAACATGCGGAAACCGGTTAGCGAGGTGCGCTCGTCGTAATCCAGCGTGACTTCGGGAGTCAACGCGTAGAGCGGGACGAAAATGAAAGTCTGGAGGGTGTCGCTGAGCATGTATGCCAGCGAGACGGTAATCGCCAGCGCGATTTGACTATGCCAGGGAGGCGCCCACCACAAGAGCATGAAGCCTAGCCCGTAGGGAATCGAAAACCAGAGGAGGAAAGGACGCCTTCTCCCCCAGCGGGATTTCACGCGGTCGCTAATCATACCGACGAGCGGGTCGTTGATGGCGTCCCAGATGACGCCGAGGAGCGCGGCGACGGAGGCGAGGCGCGCGTCGAGTCCGACGACATCGGTCAGAAATATCGCGTAGAAAATCTGCCGCAGCGTGCCGAAACTGGAGATACTCCAATCTCCTGCGCCAAAGATGATTTTCTTCCACAGGGGAAGGTGTTCATCAGGAAGGATTGCTGTTTCTGCCATGAGAAAGTCTCCAATCTTGTTTATTCTTCGCGGGTCAAACTATCCAACAAATCCAACACGAGTTCTTTCAAGTCGCCTCGATTTGGAAGCGACCCGATAAGCCCGTACATTGGTGCCATGCGCTGCGGCAAGCCGCCGCCGAGGAGCGCGGAGAATTTGTCCATCATCCACGAGACCCAATGCTCCGGCAAAATCCGTACGAGGAAGTCGGTGAGGGCAATCATCCAGCGCGTCGCGGTTTTGCGGAAGGTCGGACGCCTCGCGGCTTCAACGGATTCGGCGAGGTCTGTCAGGAATTCGTTCACGATTTTCGCGTGCATATAATTGACCGTCATGTGCAGGCACGCGGGGAAATGCTGACGGTCGAGATGCCAGCCGCGTTCGTGGAGTTCGTCCGCGACCTCGTAAATATCTATCGCGGGGTCTTCGGAAGCGATGGCGAAAACGCTCATTTCCGGTTCGCCCAGTACCTTGATGCCCGGAATGGCGTTCACGCCCGCTTGCATGGCTTTCACGGTTTCCATCACGGTTTTGGTGATTTCGAGATACCCCTCCTCGCCGAGATAATTTAAAATCGCCCACGACGCCGCGATGGGCCCGGCGGGACGCGTGCCCTCGAGAGTGGGGGAGGGATAGATGCCGCCTGTCCAATCCGTCGAGACGAACATTTGATAGCGGCGTAGTTCCGGCGTCCGATACAAGACGACCGACGCGCCTTTTGCCGCGTACGCGAATTTATGCAAATCCGCCGACATCGAGGTGACTCCGGGGACGCTGAAGTCGAAATCCGGCACGGGATAGCCCAGTTTTCGGACGAAGGGCAGCATGAATCCGCCGACGCACGCGTCGGTGTGGAAGAGGATGCCGCGTTCCTGCGCGAGGGCGGCAAGGTCGCGGATGGGGTCTACCACGCCGTGCGGATACGCGGGCGCAGAGCCGACAATCAAAATGGTGTTCTTCGTGATGGCGTCTCGCATCGCGCCCACATCCGCGCGGAGGTCTTCCCCGACGGGGACGAAGACGGGAGTTAATCCGAAGTAATGTGCGGCTTTCTCGAAGGCAGGGTGCGCGCTGCGGGGGAGAAGTATTTCCGGCTGCTTCGCGTGGGGAAGGTGCTCGCGCGCCCAATCACGGGCGGTTTTTACCGCGCAGAGAATAGAGCCAGTGCCTCCAGAGGTCATGTTCCCGACGACGTTTTCGTCGCCGTGCAGCAGTGAAGCGGTCATCGAGACGACTTCGGTTTCGAATTTTCGCAGACTGGGGAACGCGGTGGGGTTTAGTCCGTTTTCCGAGAAGAACATCAGGAAAGCATCCTGAAGCAGGGAATCTATCTCCTCGTCAATGTGATAGATGAGACCAAAGGCGCGTCCTTTTTCCCATTTCACGTCTCGGTCGCGCGCGGCGCGCATCTCCGCGAGAATTTCCTCTTTGGACCGCTTTTTCGAGGGAAAGGCTTTCACCAAAACCTCCTTTGACGAATGGACGAAAATTTACAAGACGGTTTTCGCTTCCGTATTTTTTCAGCGAATATGAAAAAGACACGGGAATTTTCCCGTGTCTCCTTTCGCGTGGCGAAATCTTATTCCACGCTGATGTCTTTGCTGCTTTCCCAAAGCCCGTGAATGTTGCACATGGCGACGGCGTGGAATGTTCCCGATTCGCTCAGTTTCAATGAGACGACGATTTCGGGGTGTGTGTAGACTGCTCCTTGATTTGCTCCGGCAGGGGATTCGCCATGTGAGGAAAATTCGAAATGCCCTACCTGATAAGGGAATTTCTTTCCTTCTGGATGAAAATAGAGAGAAATCCAACGAATGTGATGTTCGGTGGTGTTCGGGTGGGCGATTTCTTTTCCAAGCGAGACTTTGACTTGGAAAATGTTTCCGGCTTTGACGGTCTCCGGCGCTTCGATGACAGGGGTGTGTTTTTCTTTTTTCCAATCCCCTTGTTGAATCTGGAGGTCAGCCATTGCGCGTTCCTTTCTTCAGAGTGGATACAAGGATTATACACAATTTCCCGCAAAAAAATTTCATGTGAACTCGCCTTCGTGGAAGTCCTCTACTTGGTAGATGAAGGCTTCCAGCATTTTCTGCCGCCAGATATCCGCCGGTGCGCCCATTTTCATGCAGAGGTGATTGAGAAATTCTTCCGGCTGGGGAAGTTGTTCCCATACTTGAGGGAGGAAGGTCGCGCGGCGCCAGCCGTCCCGCAGAATCAACCCGTCTATGCCGGGGCGGAGACGCGCGGGGAGGTCTTCGGGGGAGTCGTAGGGAAGAGGAACAGGCAGCGTGAGCCGTGAGACCTCGATTTCGATTTGGGGGAGTTCCTCCGGCGAAACGGGAGGAAAGCGGAAGTCCTGAAGCGCAGCGGCGACGGCGTGTTCCTGCACATCCGCCGCGAGGGGCTGGTAAGGCTCCAGCGCGCCGATGCAGCCGCGCAGCGCGCCTCCTTTCGTCAGCGTGACGAAGGACGCGCCTTTTTCTTGGAGACGCGGCGGATAGGTTGCAAGCGGCAAATCGCGCAGCGGCTTCCCGCGAACTGCGGATTCAATCGCCTCCCGCGCGATTTGAAGCAGGATTTTCTTTTCTTCTTTCGTGAGTTTTTCGGGCATACGCGCCTCCCGCATTCGAGGATATATCCATCATACTCAGCGGGGAGGGGCGAGTCAAGCCTCGGCGGCTTTTCCTTTTTGAAGATAGCGGAATGCCCATGCGCCCATCCCCAGCGGAAACCAAAGGGTCGCCGCTCGGTAGGACAACGTGAGGACCACTGCCTGACTCCACGCGACGCCCAGCGAGTTCAACGCGAGGGCTAGGACGCCTTCCATGATGCCGATTCCCGATGGGGTGATGGAGACGATGAGGAAGAGGTAGCCGATGGCGAATCCGCCGATAATCGTCCCGGCAGAAAACGGTACTTTGAACGCCAGGAACATCAGCAGCAGGATGACGATGAGGAGCATTTTATTGTTGAGCGCGTAGAGCATGGGGATGAGGAGTTTCTTGCGCTCTTGTCGAATTTCCGCCAGTCCTTCGGCAATTTCGGAGGCGAATTCGTGCGCCCGGTGTTCGTGGAGGTATTCGCGGTGGAAAAAGGGGTGCAGCATTTTGTTGATGATGTGCGCGCCGCGTGCGAGGACGTTTCCGAGGCGTTCCGCTGAACGGGATCCGATGTAGAGGAGCGCGCCCAGCGCGAGCGAGATGGCGAGGAGGATGAGCGAGGCGATGATTTCTCCTGTGTCGAGGTTGTTCCGCCGGACGAGGACAATCAACCCCAATGCGAGGACGCAGAGGAAGGCTGCATAGTCCAGCAGGATGAAGAGGGCGCTCGCCGCCGTGACTTTTCCGGGAGGCAGCCCCCGGCGGTTGCCGTCATTTACGAAGACTGCCATGCCGCCCATGCCCATGCTGGGCGCGACCACGTTCACGAAACTCGCCGCGACGGAAACCAACGCGAGGCGCAAAATATCTTCTTCTAATCCTATTAATTTATAGAGGGCGTGGAAGGTCATCCCCATGTTGAACATCCAGCCGATTTCTACGAGGAGCGCGAGGGAAAAGTACCAAAGATTGCTGTGGCGAAGCGTATCGGCGATGCTTTGCAACTCGGAAAAACTTAGAAAGATGAAGACAATCGCCAAAAAGAAAACGAGGAAGAGAATGAATTTTCGCATAACGGCATGATTATAGCAGAAGAGAAGGGGGGAGGAGAGGGAGTTCGGTAGTTCGGTAGTTTGGTAGTTTCGTAGTTTCGTAGTTGGGGATGGGGTTGGCACATTCCGCGCAATCCCCGTTGCCCGAGTAGCCGCGGAGC
>CAZDGZ010000014.1:0-16720 GCA_964505165.1 uncultured Anaerolineaceae bacterium
CAGAAAGAAACCCATCGAAGAAAACACGCACCACCATTCGAATATCCTCCTCCGAAAGAGAAGAAGTCTCGCTTTTCGCGCGGCGTTGCTGTGACAATCCGTGCAGCATCCCCACCAGCATCGAAGCGGACTCGTATTCATCCGGCGGCGCATCCACCCCCGCCTCTTCCTTTGCCAAACGCAGTGCGTCCGCCAAAGGCGCCAACGTCGTCTTCATCAACGAAGTAATAAAAGAAAACATCTTCTTCGTTTTGAAATGCCCCACCTCGCGCCGCATGAAAAAAACCGGCGCACGCTGTCCCATCACCGAATGAGTATAGGAAGACAAAACCGCGACGGTTTTCTCGCGCGGCGAATCCGCCTTTTCGGCGGCATCCTCCATTCGGCGGCGCAAACGCTCCGCATGGCGGTTGATGACCTCGAAAAACAAAGTTTCTTTATCAGGGAAGTGATAATACAACGCCGCATTCGTCACCCCGCATTCACGCGCGATTTCCCGAATCGAGGCGGCGCGATAGCCTTTTTCCGTAAATAATTTTTCCGCAACATCCAAAATACGCTCCCGCCCCACGCGCGAAGAATGACCATCCATACCTGACTCCAAAATCTTAGAACTGGGACAAAACAACTTACTAAACGTACGGTAAGTTATACTCCCCTTCGCCTCGCGCGTCAAGCACAAACGAAAGCGCGGGTTTGATGATAAAATAATAACCATTCGGAGAATGGCAGAGCGACCAAAACGGCATCTGCTTTCTCTGCAATTCCGGTAAAATACAATTATTCCCGCTCCTCTCATAACTCCCGATTCAGGATAAAAAAGTGGATGACGAAACTGTAAAATCTCGAAAAATCCCCGACAAATTCGGACGCTACGAAATCAAAACCGAACTTGGGCGCGGCGGCATGGCGACCGTCTACCGCGCCTACGACCCCCTCTTCGAGCGAGAAGTCGCCATCAAAGTTCTCCCCCCCGAATTTCTACATGACCCGCAATTCCGCGCCCGCTTCGAGCGAGAAGCCAAAATCATCGCCGCGCTAGAACATCCCGCCATCGTCCCCGTCTACGATGTCGGCGAAGCGGACGGGCTGCCCTACTTCGTCATGCGCTACATGCACGGCGGCTCTCTCGCCGACAAACTCAAAGAAAAAGGCGCCATATCCATCGAAGAAGCCGCGCACATCATCCGCCGACTCGCCCCCGCTCTCGACGAAGCGCACAAAAAAGGAATCATCCACCGCGACCTGAAACCCGGAAACATCCTCTTCGACCATGCGGGCGAACCCTACCTCTCCGACTTCGGAATCGCCAAACTCCGCGACTCCCAAGTCAACGTCACCGGAAGCGCAATCATTGGCACACCTGCCTACATGAGTCCCGAACAAGCACAGGGCGAACCCGTAGACGGACGCAGCGACATCTACGCCCTCGGCGCAATCCTCTACAAAGCCCTCAGCGGAAAATTCCCCTACGAAGCCGACACCCCAATGGGGCTGGTACTCAAACACATCACCGACCCCATCCCCGACATCCTCCAAGACAACCCCTCTTTGCCCCCCGCAACCTCCACCGTCATCTACCGAGCAATGGCAAAACGCCCCGACGACAGATTCCAAACTGTCGCCGAACTCGCAAACGCCCTCGATGCCCTCGTTCAGGGGAAAATGCCCACCTTCGAAACCCGCACCCATCCCGCGCAGCACCTCCCCGAACCGCAGCCCGAAGCAAAGAAAACCAAGAAACTCGGATGGATTCTCGGCGGAATCGCCGCGCTCCTCCTCCTTTGTGCAGCAGGAGGACTCCTCTTCGGCAAAACGCTTCTCCCCATCGTATTCTCCCCCGCAACGGCGACGCCCTCCCCGGCAGTTTCCCCGATGTCCTCCCCGACACCAGAAACTGCTCCCATTTCACCGACCCCTCCTCCCCCCAGCGCGACCCCGCTCCCCCCTACGCCGACAGAAACGCCCGCTCCCGCCGCGCCCATCCTCGGCGGCGCGGATAAAATCGCCTTCATCGCCAACAAAAACGTCTGGATGATGAACGTAGACGGCAGCGAACTCATCCAACTCACCAGCGACAACACGATAAAAACCGACCTCCACTGGCTCCCCGACGGCAAAACCCTCACCTACATCAGCGGAAAATGCGTCTGGAGCATCGAAGCGGAACGCGACATCATCGAACCCATCGTCTGCTACGACACCGCCCAATTCGTCGAATCCTTTTCCGTCTCGCCAAATGGAGCATACGCCGCGATTTCCATGAACCGCGAACTCTACATCGTCCCCTTCGACCTCGACCTCCTCAGCAAAGCAAAAACCCGCGCCAGCCTCATGGAACTTCCCGGCTGCCTCGTAGACAAACTCTCCGTCAAAGATGCACTGTGGTCCAACGACAGCACGAAAGTCGCCATCAAATTCCTCGGCGTCAATGGAAATAATCAAGTAGACACCATCCGCATTCTCGATGTCAGCGCGTGCCTCGCAACCGATACCCCCATAAAGAAACAAACCTCCCAAACCTTGCCGCGTCTGGACGAATTCCCCGGAACACGCTTCACGATGAGCGGCTACAACAGCCGAAGCCCCTTCATTCCCGATTTCGACTGGGACGGCGGTTCGTTCTTCGTTATGAACACCTACAAACGCAACGACGGCTTCGGATATTTATATAGTTACAACAGCGAAACGCACCGCTCCGAACAACTTTCCCCCTTCGACAGCCTCTGCTGCTACCGCGACGCGCGATTCAGCCCCAACGGAGACTACATCGCGTTTGCCTATCAAGATATCCGTCTCGGAGCAGAGGCAAAAACCCAACTCTACTACGTCCGCTTCGGGTCGCTCAACACCGGCGCAACATACGAACCGCTCCCACTGCCCGAAGATTTCTTCAAAGACCCGACCGAAGCCCCGCAATTCGCCTTGAGACCCGCGCCCTAACCAGCGCGGCATCTCGCGAATCAGGGAACGACGTACACCTCCACCTCCCCGATTTTCAACCATAACGGCAAATGCCACGAGAACTTATCCTCGTTCACGTGGTATGCCGCGCGTTCCATCGTACCGATGAACACATAGCGGATATGATATTGAGTCAAAATCGCCGACGCCTCGCGCCAATCGGATGTCATGTACAAAGTCTGAATATCCGCCGCGCGGGTTCCCTGCTCTTCGTAACCGCCGCGCCACTGCGCCTCGTGGCCCATCCATCCCAGGACCGTCGGCAGCCCCGTATACGTTGACACGCGCGCATATCCCGAATAACTGCCTCCCACCGCTTCCGCGACGACGCCCATCGGCGCCTGATACAACGCGAAAATCGCCGCCGCCTCGTCCGCGTTTTCTCGCTGCAAATGCGCCGCGCCGTCAAGAGTCCAGCCATAGGGAGGATGAAAACCATTCGTCCGCGTCCAGACGCCCATCACAGGATACACGAGCGCGGCAAGGAGAACGAGAGATATCCCCGTCTTCGCCGCGATTTTTCCCCGCGCATCGAAAATTTTCGCCGCGCCAAACGCCGCCGCGAGACTCCACAACATCCACGCCTGATAATAAAACTTAAACACCGTGTTCATCCGCGTCCCAAATTGGTCGCGCAAATAGACGAATTCCGGCGCAAGCACCAAAAGCCCTCCCAAAAGAATCAACAGGAAGACGAACCCGCGCGAGGAATCCTCGGCATTCTCTTCGGGGAGATGAATCGGCAGCAAAAACGCGAGCGCGCCGCCTATCGCCGCGACGAGAGTCAGCAGCCCTCCGAGATATTGCAGCCGCCGCATCGTCGCCGCCGCGAAAAATCCGCCGCCATGTTCGAATCCCTGTGAAAGGAGAAGAACCGAAGCGGATTCGGGACGCAGCAGCGAGAGTATCCACGCCAAAAGCCAGGAAAATGCCCATAACGCAGCGACCAAGCCGAAGGTCAGCGCGAATGCCGTCTTCCCCCAAACGGGAATCCCCTTCCCGCGCAGAGAAAGCAGCCAGAGGAAAATCGGCGGCAGCAGAATCCCAAACATCACCCAGAGATGCGCGCCCCGCGTCGGAGTGACGAGATTCGGCAAAATGCCGCCCGCCTGAGAGGAAAATCCAAAATAAAACGGGAGATAGAGGAGAAACCCCGCCACGCCGCCCGCGAACCCAAAGAGGAGGAAATCCTCCACGCGCGCCCAAGACCAATTCTCCGCGCGGACGCGCGTCAAGGTATACGCGCCCGCCAGCAACGCCGCCGCGACAAGAATATCCCAAGTATTCAAAAACGCCAATCCGCCCAACAAAAGCGCGGTGAAGAAAAATCCTTCGAGCGAGATGCGAAGGCGCGCGCCGAAAAGAGAAATCTCTCCCTGCCAGCCTCCGCGAAAGAGATTCAACGCCGCGGCGACCGCGAGGAGCGCAAACGGCATCGCCAACACATGCGGGTGCAAATCTCCGAGGAGATACGAAAAAAACGGAAACTCGTCAATAACTTCCTGAAAATTCCCCGCGAGGTCGAAATCCTGCACTACGCGGGAGGCGCGCCACCACCACCACATGCGCTGCGGAATCCACGATTGCGAAATCGGCGGTGCGTTCAAATCCTTGATATTCAGCCACGCCCAAAATTCCGCGCCCAGCCAGCCGCGCTGATGGAAAAGTTCCAGCACGCCTTCCACATTCCCCGCCAAAACCAAAAAGAAAGGCGCAAACCACGCGCGCGCCTCGCCCCTCTCGCCGAGCAGGGAGTACAAAATACCATACGCGCCCACCGCGCTCAACGCGAAGACCAGCGCCACCATCAAATTGAACGCCACACTTCCAAGCGCCGCCGTCAGCATCGCGAGCGCGGCAGTCATCACATAGCCAAAGTAATAATACGAAATCGCATACCCCGAAAGCCAAGGGTCATGGGGAGGAAAGGTCGGCGAGCGCAGAATCGCGTTGATGAAAGCCAACTCCATCGGCTTTTCCGTTCCGACGATATCCGGATTCGCCGCGCGGAGCAGCGTCAAAAACGCGAACGCGGCGAAAAAGAGAATCTCCACATTGAGAAGATAGGAACGCCGCGCCCGGACCCACGCCTTCATCTCGTTTAAAGAGGTTCGCGCGGCGAAAACCGAAATCCCGCCAAGGAGAAAAAGCGCGAAGAAAAGCCCGCCGGGGTCATTTCGCATCACCCGAAGAGACGTTCCCATCCAAAAAAGATACCCCCAAAGGAAAAGCCCCAGCGTCCGCGAAAACGCGTAGCCCCGCCCCCTCAAAGCCGGGAAAAGATGATACGCCAGCGGAAACGCCAGCCATCCCAAAAGTGTAAGAAACACATACCAAACGAAAAACATCAACATGGCAATGAATCCTCCTCCGGCGAGAAAGGACAAACTTCCATCACGGCATCGAGATTGAGGGCGCCGTAAAGATGCGGGAAGCGCGACCCCGGCGCGTCCGTGCCCGGCTCCCAGCGGAGTTCCGGCTGCAATTTCTCCGTATCTATCTTCAAGAGCAAAAGATTCGATGTCCCCGCGAAAAACATGCGTGCAGAACGCAGCACCTGCTCCTGCGCGGAACAGTGGATGAAGCCCTCCGCGTCGAGGCTTGGCACGCGATACACTCCCATTTGCCGGGCGCGTTCCCAATCTTCCCGAACAGCGATGTGATACACCACGCTCATTTCACGACCTCGTAAATCGCGGTATTTCCATCCCGGTAGACCTCGCGCCACAACGTGCCGTCGTATGCCTCGAATTTCGCCAAACCAGCCTCCGAATAATACGCGTGTTCCAACTGTCCCACCACGATATAGCGGACTCCATATCGCTGCAAGAAGGCTTTTGCCTCCTCGATGTCGGTCGTTTCGTAAAACTCGCCGACCTCGTCCACGCGTTCCTGCACCACGTTCAAGAGAGTCTCCGCACGCTGTTGGCGCTGATGCCAGTTCCAGCCGACTACGCCGGGGAGTCCGGTGTAAATCGTAAAGCGCGTTCCCCAGCGATATTCGGGCGTATTTGCTTCCACAATCACCGGCGAACCTTCGACGTTTTCCTGCATCCAGCGAATGGCGCGGTAATCTTCGCTCAAATCCATATCCATCCCTTGGTCGGAATAGTGAGCATATTTCATATACGTCATCGAATCGAGGGAATGGGGCGCGCTCGGAACCATCCTGTCTTTGATTTTGTCGGCAGTTGCGGTGAGGGTAAACAACGCCGCGCCGACGAAAAGCGCTCCCGCGGCGACTTGCCACACCTTCCGCCAAGAGGGGGTCCACGCGGGAATCGCGTTCAACAGCCATCCCAGAGAAGCCCCCGCGCTCAACGCGAGGAGAGTCCACGCCTGCAAATACAACTTGAAGACGGTGTTCATCCTGCCAATATCGCCGACAAGGACAACGAACTCGACCAGCACCGTCAGCGCCATCGCCGTCCCCGTCATAAAGAGGACGAATCGCTTTTCATCCGGCAAGTCCTTTCGGAAGAAAAGCACGCCCGCCCAAGCCGCAATCGGGAGCGCGACCCAGCCAACTCGCACCTTTTGAGTCGCCATTCCCACAAGGAGAGAGAGGAAAAGCAAAACGCCAAGCGCAATTTGCCCTTCGTGCTTCTTCCAAAATCGCATTCCTACGGAAAGCGGCGTGGCAGCCATCCAATCGTATGTTTCCTGCCACATCCACGAAACGATGAGGAAGAGAAAGAATCCCCAATGCGCGAGATAAGAACTCAGCGGCGTCACGGGACCCCGCCAGCGGGAAACTTCTCCGTATGCCTGCCCAAACCAATGGGTATACGGTTGATAGAAAATCAAGGCGAATACAGCCAGCGCCGCCATGCCTCCCGCCGTCAAGACGACGCGGGCAGGAAGTTCGGAAAGCATCGGGAAAATTTTTCGTCCGTCCGCATAACGCCAGAGCGCGTACCCTGCCGTAAGCAACGCGAGCGGAAGATAGGTATACAAATCCCAGGTATTCGCGGGACGCAGCGCACCCAAAATCAACCCGCCCGCCGCAAGTTCGGCGAGGAGACGCGGCGCGGTCAACTCTCCGCGACGCCGCGCGCTCAGGAAAGAGACAGCCCAGGCAATTCCCAGCATCGCGAGAGGGAGCGCCATCATGTGCGCGTGGAGGTCGCTGTACAAAAAGGTGAAAAGCGGGAATTCCGTAATCGGTTCCACATCGCCGGGCGCGGGAATGATGCGGCTGGGGAACCAGTACCAATCGCCGCGGCCGATGGGAAGCATCTCGCCGAGGAATAGATGCGTCAGTCCTTGAATCGCCCACCAGAGATGGAGGAAAATCTGTCCTTCCACCTCCCGCGCGTCGGGGTGGACAATCCGCTGAAGTCCCTGATAGAGCATCCGCACCGTGCCCAGATTTCCGAGGAGAATCATCCCTGCGGAGGCGGAAAACGCGGCGAGGGCGCGGGACATCCGTTTCTTCATCCCTCGAAGCAAAGACCAAGCGATAGAGAATGCGCCCGTCCCCACCATTGCGAAAAGAGTCGGCAAAATGAAATTGTAGGCAATCGAGGGGACAATGCCTAACAACTTGACGGGCATCCCGACGAAAACGAAACCGAAATAATAATAGTTGATGTATCCGCCCGCGAACCAAGGATCATACGGGGGGAAGGTCGCGCTCTTGAGAATCGCGTTGAAATACGAAAAATCCATTGGTCTCTCGCCGCCCTTCGCCGGATGCCATAAATCCGGGTTGCCGAGGCGGATGAGAAAGTCGAAGAGGAAGAAGGCGAGGAAGAGTCCTTCCGCCGCGAGGAAATCGCGTTTGTGCGCCGCCCATTCTTCTTTCAATTCCCCTCGTTGAATCCAAGCAAGCGCGCCGCCCGCGACGAGAATCCCGCTGAAGACGGCGGCGAGGAGGACGCGGGTATTCGGAATCCCCAACGACCCCAAGAGCCAAGGGACATACGAAAGGAGGAGCATCCCCATTGCCCGCGAGAGGAGATAGCCTTTATCCGCGAGTCCGGGGAAGAAAATCCGCACGATAGGATATACGGCAGCGCCCAAAACGAAGAGGAAAAGATACCAGACCACCAATCCCAAAACGGGGAAACGGTTGAGCAACGAGCGGGTATCGAAGAGGCTTGACCATGTGCCGTATTCTTGAAGTTTCTCCCATCGCTCCGGCGGAAGCATCAAGGTTTTATAGTCCCCTGCACGCCGGGGAGTGAGATGCACCACATGCGACAAGTCTACCGCCCCCAAGATTTCTTTCGCCCGCTCTCTGGAATACGCGCTGGTTTTGTGGAAAATCAGCACTTTCGGATGGTCGTAGACCGTAAAGGCTTCTTCCGCGAATTGGTCATTGACTTCGAAAGAGCCGATTCCGGGGATGTTCAACGTCGGGTAAGATTCGAAAACCGCCACAAGGTCATAGCCCAACTCTCCCTGAAACATGCCGGGCTTCGCGACGTTATAGCACCAAATGACCTGCTCCGCCGAGGGACAGCCAATCAGCGCGCGGTAATACTCCGTCGTCAGCGGATACCGTTCCGGTACGCGCGTCGTCGTCGCCCATTGGCGATTGGAAGAGATGAAAATCGCGTCGCCTTTGTCGAGGGTTTCGAGGAAACGCGCGAGTTTCTCTTCGTTATCATCCCAATACATCTCGAAATTCAATCCGCCCTGATACAGTCCTCCGAAACCGTCGTACCCATCTATACGAAGAGGAAGTCCATCATCCCAAGACGTTTCGTTAATCGGGGCAGCCCCGAGGAAATGGATTTCCCCGCCCGTCGTCGTGATGCGGAAATAATAAGTCTCCCCCGCCTTCAATTCCGGCATCCGCCCTGAGGGAAACGCGCCGCCGACGCCGTTATAGTGCGAGAAATCGCGCGTCAATATCGCCGCGATATGCGCATCGTCCTCGGAAAAATCGGGAGAGTCGGAAAGGTAAATCGTCAAGGTCTGCTCGCCGGAGGGCTGTTTATCCATAATATGCGGGCTGTAAAATTCCAGTAATCTCCCATCATGGGGCGCGACGAATTGCCCGCCATACGGAATCCCCGCGACGACGGAGGCATCATTCGAGAAGGAAATCGGCGCGCGATAGGTGATATGGTTCTCGTCAATCACCTTCACATTGAGCGCGGCAGGGATATTTTCGTAAATCCAGCGAGAGGCGGCGACGCGCGTATGTGGACGCGTGTAAATGCGCGTAAATGCGAAGGCCCACGCCGCCGACGCGAGGAGAACGCCGCCCCCGAGGAAAAACGCCACTCCCTTCCACAGCCGCGCACGCGGCGTTTTCGCCATCTCAAAGACCACCCACGCCGCCATCATCGCCAACAGGGGATAGATGGGAAGTTGATACCGCATCGTGGGATTGAACTGGAAGGACTGCCACAGGAAATACAGCGCCGTCCAGCCCCAGAGGAGGAGATGCTTCCACGCTCCTTTCAAGATACGCCATCCCATCCAAAGGAATCCTATCCATGCAAGGATTCCGAGGGGAAGCCCCAGCCCCCACACGGTGAGATTCTTGAACGAGAAAAGATGCGAGCGCCGCGCCCATTGCAGCGCGAAAGGAACATCTGCATCGCCGCTTGCCTGCGCGCGCTGTTCTTTGATGTTATCCACCCACGCCGAATTCGGCTTCACGCCGAAGAAGCCCGGTCCGCTGAACGCGTAAGGCTGAAAGACGCGGAAAGAGAGTATCGAAGCCGCCGCGCCAGCGATGAGAAAGAGGAGGACGCGCGTCCAGTATTCCGGGGAGGGGGGAGAATCTTTTTTCAGGAATGGACGAATCGCAAACGCAGCGGGGAGGAGAATCGCCAGCGGCGCGGCGTTCAATTTCGAGGCGACGGCCATGCCTAACGAGATTCCGAATCCAACGCTGAGCCATAAAAAGGGAGAATGAAGCAGCGAAACGGAATCACGCGGCGGGGAGTTCGTCCCGTCCTCCTTCATCAGAATGAGAACCGCGAAATAGGTCGTCAAGAAGATAAAGAAGTTGGCAAAGGTATCTACCGTAAAGAAATGCGATTGCTGAATTTGCAGCACGGCAAGCGCGGAAAACGCCGCCGCGAGAGTCCCTATCTTTCGATTGTAGAGCCGCGAAACGATGAAATAGAGCAGCACAATGGTCAGCAAATCCGCGAGCGCGGAAAGTTGTCTGCCGACGAGGTTCACCTCGTCATAGCCGGTTTGATGGAGGGATTCCGCCGCGTAACGAACCAAGATGATGGGTAAATCTCCGTAAACGAAAAAACCATAGCCGCGGTTGTGAGGGTTCAGCGTGGAATGCGCGGTATCGAAGTACTCCGACATGCTGTGAACCGGCTCCAGCGCGGTTTCCACCATCGTCAGGAAACGCTCGTCAGGATGGAGATGCTGGTTTTCGTCCCAGTTCAAGCCGATGGAACGAAAATACAGCCCGCCCGCAATGACGAGAAGCAAAAGAAGGTCGTAAATCCAAGCCGAGGAACGTTTTTCATTCATACGCGCAATCTCACGGGATAAAGTAGATGAGGAAATCGTGTCCTTCGTTGATGTCGGAAATATGGCGGCTCAATACGCCCTGCGGATAAAGTTGACGCAGTACATCCACCGTTTCGACATCTTCGGGTTTGACGATGAAAAGTTTCGGCGAGGGCACATCCAACGTTTCAGGGAGGTTGTCGCGCCACATCGCGCAATCGAGGTCAGGGATTCCAAGCCACGCGCCGGGAAGGCGCGTATCTACCCAATAGGGATACGGGACAATCCACACGCGCCGCACATCGCCGTAGACTGTTTGGAATCCGCGCATAATCTCCGCCATTTCGGAGGTATTCCACGTCCCCTGACGATACTCTTCCGCGTAATCTCGAAACACCAGGCGGTAATTTTGTGCAGCAGAGAAAAGGAAAAGAACTGCGAAAAAAAACGTTGCGAGCCATCGTCTCGAAGTTTCTCCGCGCGGGGAAGAAAGCGTTTTCCACAATCCATCCATCGCCAACGCGAAAATGAGAAAAACCGGCACAATCGCGCCCGCGGTTCGATTCAACGAAGGGTTTTCTGCCGGATACGCCAGCGAGAGCGTGGAGGGCAATTGCAAAATCGGAATCGAAATCAACAGGAAAATATCTTCCCATTTTCGGCTGCGTGCGTAGCGTTCAAAAAGGAGAACGACGCCAATCAAGAAAAACGCACCGCTGACAATCCCCAGCGCGGGACGTCCGGGGATGGAATGGACCCAAATTTCCCCATTATCCCAATTGAACATCGTCAGCGAATGCCAGAAATTCGAGAGAAACACCTTCCACGCCGGCGCGGGGAGGGGACGCTCGATATCGCTCAAACGGGAAAACGCGCGGTACGAAAAATTATACGGCTCGTCCAGCGCATAGCGTCCCAGCGGAAGAAAGACAAGAAGCGAAAAGAGGATGAGAACCAGCGTATCCCACAGAATCTGTTTCCTCCGAGAGACCTCCGGTGTATGCCAGAGATACACGCCCACCCCGGCGAGGATAACAAAAGGAACGATGCGGAAAGAACTATACCCGTGCATCCCCGCGCCGAGGAAAATCCCCGCAAGGATGAAGTCATTTCGCGCGCCCCGCCGCAGCCCCCGGAGAAAATAATACAACGTCGGCGCAACGAAGAGAGGATAAAGCGGAAACCGAAGCCCCACACGGCTGATGACATTCGCCCAATACGAAATCCCCGCGAAAAAGACCGCGAAAAGCCCCACGCGGCGATTCCCCAGCATCCGCCCCAAGAGATACAAATACGGCAGCATCAACACCCCGAAAAGCGCCGTCCCGATTTTCAAACTCGGATACGAAAGCCCCGTCCCGAACACCTTTGCGACGAGCAGCGTCCAATACATTTGGATGGCTTCCCGTCCCGTATTGCGCGGGAAAAAGATATGCGTCTCCCCTCGGCTCACATCGAGGACATCGAGAAGTTTCTCCGCATGGTCGCTAAAGGGTTCTGCCGGAACTGTGCCGAGATGATAAAAACGAAAAAAAAGGATGACCCCTCCTGCCGCGAGGAGAATCAGCCCCCACCGCGTCACCGAAATCTGCCATCGCTCCCGTGAAAAGAAATCCCGAATCCGCTCCTGAAGGAGGCCTGATTCCGTTTCAGGAAGCCAAAACGCCCACAAAAAGAATCCCAGCGACGCCAACCAAAGCGTCACATTGAAGGTATTGAAGAGATTCCCGCCAAAGAGCAAAAACGCCGCGAGTGCCAGCGCCGCGCCGACCCACAGCGCATCTTTTCGGACGGAGAAAGACTCCGCCCGAAGCGAATCCTCGCGAGCGAGAGGAGGAAGTACCCATTCTCCATGCAAAAGCGCGAGCACCAACGCCGTCAGCGCGAAAAAATACAGCAAAATCCCCTGCCACGCCGAGGAGGAATGCGGCGGCTCGAACATGCGCTGTCCCGCCAACGCGAAGAAAAGCGCCAACAGGGAACGCCAAGGAAGCGGCACGGAAGGCTTCTTCGGAGAAAGAATCTTCTTCGACGCGCGCGGCGCCGCGTCCACCTCGGAGGCGGGAGTCTCCTCCGTGACCTCGGGAAGCGCCTCATGCCGCCAAAACCTAATTTTCGACTTCACATAATCGAGTACGCTGGGTTCATCCATACACAACACCTGTTCGTGGATAATCTCCGCAATCATAACACGACAACCCCCAAACAAAAAAATCCGACTTCCGAAGAAGCCGGATTTCATCTTACGAAAAAGCGAAGTTTATTCTTTCAACCTCGCGGCGACGATTTCCGCCACATCGAGGACTTCCATCTCGCTGGCAACGTCTTTCGCCGCGTCATTCATCATCGTGAGGCAGAAGGGGCAGGCGACGGCGAGAGTCTCCGCGCCGGTGGCTTGCGCCTCCGCGAAGCGCGTCGCGTTGACGGCGGCGGTTCCCTCTTCTTCCTCTTTCCACATCTGCGCGCCGCCTGCGCCGCAGCAGAAGGATTTCGCGCCGTGACGCGGCATCTCGACAAGTTCGAGTTCCACGCTCTTCAACACATCACGCGGCGCATCGTACACTTTGTTGTGCCGTCCGAGATAGCAGGGGTCGTGATACGTCACTTTGCCGCGCTCATCCGGCTTCAAATCGAGTTTGCCGGCATCAATCAATTCCTCGATGAACTGGCTATGATGGACGACATCATACTCACCGCCAAACGCGGGATACTCGTTCTTCAGCGTATGCAGCCCGTGTGGACAAGAGGTCACAATGCGCTTGGGTTTGATTTCGTTGAGCAACTCGACATTCGCGCTCGCGAGTTCGAAGAAGAGATATTCATTCCCCGCTCGCCGTGCGGAATCGCCGCAGCACTGCTCGTTTTGTCCGAGAACCGCGTAATTCACTCCCGCCGCGTTCAAAATCTTCGCGAACGCGCGGGCGGTCTTCTGCGCGCGGGCGTCGGTCGCCGCCGCGCATCCGACCCACCACAGCACATCGGGGTCAGGATTTTCTTCGATAGTCGGGACTTCGATGCCCTCCGCCCATTCCATCCGCTTGTCGGGAGGAATGCTCCAGGGGTTCAGCGTGCGCTCCATGCCTCGGAAAGCCGTCTCCAATTGTTTGGGGAAGGCATTTTCCATCAACACGAGACCGCGCCGAATATCCAGAATATCGCGCATCGGCTCGTTCCCGACCGGGCAAATATCCACGCACGCGCCGCAGGAGGTACAAGCCCAAACGGCTTCCGGCGGGAGGATATATTCGGTGAGCGGCTTTTCGGTTTCCTTGCCCTCCGCGAAGTCTTTGCCCTCGTGTTTGAGATAATATCGCTTATTGATTTCCACCGCCGCCGGGGAGAGAAGTTTCCCGGTGTTATAGGCGGGGCACACTTCCTGACATCGGAAGCACATGATACAGGCATAGGAGTCCATCAACTGCTCCCAGCCCAAATCTTCCAATTTCGACGCGCCGAATTGCTCGATGGTTTCGTCCTCGAAATCGAGTTTGCTCAATTCACCGATGGAACGGCGTTCAGGCTTGAGCAAAAAGTTGAGCGGCGCAAAGAAAAGGTGAATATGTTTGGAATACGGGAAATAGGGGAAGAACGCGAGAATCAGCCCCAGCGCAATCCAGAACGAAACATGCTGCATCGTCACCAACGCGGCGGGACTCATCCCCGACCACAAGTTGGCGACCGCGCTGGCAAAAGGCTGCCATTTGTCCGCGCCTTCCGCCGCAATCGCAAAGGATTCACCCAGAAAGCGGAATCCCACGTGGAAGAAGATGAACGCGCCCACGATAGCGGAATCCAGCGGAATCCACTTTCGCGCCGTCGGGTCGAGGAGGATGTCCTCCCGCGTACCCAAAATCTTCGGGCGGACGATAAATCGGCGCGCCATCAAATAAATCATGCCGACGAGAACGCCCACGCTCAAAATATCGGCGATGAGATGATAATAATTCGCGAGCGTGCCTGTCCCCAGAAAATGGAAGTTGGGGATATAGGCTTGGAGCACATCCCCCAAGTTGACCAGCATGTAGAACGTAAAGCCCCATCCGACAAACGCGTGGAAGAGACTGGAAACCACACGAAAACGGAAGACCGGCTGGAAGGTGAGAACCTTGAAAATTGCCGTTCCGAGACGTTTAGGGGCAAGCGACCAATCGGGTTTTCCCTGCCCGCGCCCGATGATGGCGATCATCCGCCGCACACCGACCCAGGTGTAATACATCGAGACGAAAACGGCAATGGTGAACAAAATCTTCTCAATGGGGGTTAGCATTTCTCCTCCTGCGGGAAAATTTCTCGTTAAGACAAAAAGAACGTTATCAGTGTATCACAGAGCGAAGGGGAACTCGAAGGATGAATGTCTGTTTTTGGAGGTGAGAAAGTTAATGAGAGAACCCCGCCTGAATATCTTCCACATACGCTTTCGCGCCCGCGCAAACCGGCGTGAGATTCTCCGAAACATGCTCCCAATCTAGCGTTTCGTCCTCTTCGTAGGTTTTTTCCAGCGCAAGCGAAAGGCAGCCCGCCCCCGCGTTGTAGTTGATGAGCGCGAACCGCCACAAATCCTCGTAAGAGACCAGGTCCCCCGGAGACTTTCCGGTGAGATTGCGGAGGATTTGTCCCGTTTGTTCGCAATTTGCCAAAAGCGCATGGGCGAAAATTTCGATGCTCCGGTTTGCCTGCGAAATATCCACCCCCATCGGGCAGGAGTCGCACCCCGCGTTGACCTGATAGACGAGCGCGCTCCTCAGCCGCGATTGCTCCTCCTCGTCCAGCCGAAGATAGCCATCCCGGCACGTCTCTTCGGGAAGGACGAGGGGACAAAACTGCTCATAGAAAATAGGATTCCAACGCAACGCGGTATCTGCGCCTTCTTCCGTCATCTGCCCGAATCCCGCGTCGCCGCCGGAAAGCGATGCCCCGGGCCAAAACTGGCTTTCGCGGGCAAAGAGATTTTTCAACAGCCGCGCGGAGACGCCGGTTTCTTTGGCAACGGAAAAAATCAGCGAATCGAAACGGTTTTGCCACGAGACAATGGTTGCATACGCGGCATCAACGCCACACGGAGAGGCATTTCCATTTTCGAGCACGCCGCCATCCGCACAGGAGGAGGCATCTACGATACCGCGACGGATGAGATTCCCCGCCAAATTCGCGTAGGAGAAAGACGTTTCCAGCGTTCTGAAATCCGTTGGCGTTTCGAGCCACGCGGGAGGTCCTCCAAGCGGAGGAAAGGCTTCCCACGTTTCGGCGCAAGTCGCCTCTGGATTGCCGCGCCATTGTGCGCTCAGAATATCCGCGTACCATGAGGCAGACGTTTCGGATTCGCCCTCCTCCCGCGCGACGCGGATTCGCGCGGAAAACGCTTCGCTGCTGTCGCCATAACTGGAATACGCCCAAAAGCGAAGCGAGACACTTTCCTCGCCCGTCTCGAAAAGAGGGAGTTCGCAGCGTTCTCCCTTGCAGGAAAATGCCTCTCCGTCCAATGTGCCTTCGATGCGGAGGATATATTCTCCGGCGAGAGGTTCATCGCCGACGAGAATCAGCGAGGGGAGCGCAGGGCAGCGATTCGTCGTCCCTTCGGGAATGCAGCCATCGAGAGTCAGCCAGACGACGGGAGGCGGAAGCGCAACGGAAATCTCTTTTTTCGCGGGATAACGCTTTACGAGGTGAATGTAATAGCCGGGGCAGGCGCTGCTGTCTTCTTCCAAAATTTCAGGAGGGCAGGGCGGCTGAGAAATCCACGCGTCGTAGACCGCTTCTCCGCAATCCCGATAAATTTCCCACAGAAAAGGGATTCCCTCATGGTCGGCGGTAATTTCGCAAATTTTCTCGTTATCTTCCCACCGAAGAATCCACCACAAGTATTCGGTATAGGAAACAGGGACGGATGTATATCTATCGGGTCCGGGAGGGTCATTGGAGGCGGCACGCGCGGAGAGGGGGGCGAGAAGAACTCCCGCGGCAATCCACACAGAGAGAAGAACGCGAAACATCCCCCGAAACGACATGCTTTTCCTTTTTAAACAACGTACAAAAGAGAATCTTCTACACGACAGCGCTCAAAAGAGCCACCTAATCTTCGAAACTGAAAGCGCCTTCGTTGATAGTGTGGGCCCGGCAGGATTTGAACCTGCGACCAAGCGATTATGAGTCGCCTGCGCTAACCGCTGCGCCACGAGCCCGGAAATAAAACAGAGCGGGAGACGGGATTCGAACCCGCGAATGTCAGCTTGGAAGGCTGATGCCTTACCACTTGGCGACTCCCGCAGTAGGGCAATTCTACCGCGCGGCATGCGGCGGGTCAAGACGAGATTGAGCGAGA
>CAZDGZ010000014.1:16820-27518 GCA_964505165.1 uncultured Anaerolineaceae bacterium
AGTAGGGCAATTCTACCGCGCGGCATGCGGCGGGTCAAGACGAGATTGAGCGAGAAGATACAACCGCCGCGCGGTCACTCGGAGGGCGCACAACTTTCCCCTTCCCAACCAAGGGTATAATTCCAGCGGTGATGATGATGAAAAGACAACGACTGGGTATCCTCCTGCTCCTCCTCCTTCCCCTCCTCGCAGCGTTGACAGGGACGGTGCGCGCAAAAGACGACGCGCCATTCGCGATGAAGATGACTCTCGACGCGCCGATTGCCCCCGCCGCGCGGCAATATCTGCACCGGGCTATCGAACTCGCGGAACGCCGCGACGCAGAATTCTTGATTTTGCAACTCAACACCCCCGGCGGCAGTATCAGCGCAATGAACGACATGGTACAGGAAATCCGCATGAGCCGCGTCCCCATCGTTGTTTATGTCGCGCCGCGCGGCGCAATGGCAGCCTCTGCCGGCAGTATCCTTGTCCTCGCGGGACACGCTGCCGCGATGGCGCCGGAAACAATCATCGGCGCAGCCGCGCCCGTCGGCGCACAGGGAGAAGACCTCGGCGAAACCCTCAAAACCAAAGAAACCGAAGCCCTCAAAGCCTCCGTCCGAGCGCTCGCAGCGCGGCGCGGAGAGAAAGCCGTCGCCTTAGCGGAAGATATGGTAGAAGACGCGCGGGCACTTTCCGCAACCGAAGCCCTCGATGCAGGGGTCGTAGACTTCATCGCAGAAGATGACGAAGACCTCCTCCGCCAGTTGGAGGGATTTCCCGTCCTCATGGCTTCCGGGGAAACGCGCACCCTCCATACTCACGGCATCGTAATCGAAGATATCCCCCTCTCGTTCATCGAATCCCTGCTTCAAATCCTCACCGACCCGAACATCGTGTTCCTACTTCTCACCATCGGCGTCCAAGCCCTCTTCATCGAACTTTCGCATCCGGGCGGATGGGTCGCCGGATTCATCGGCATCGTCAGTTTAGCCCTCGCCGCATACGGGCTAGGCGTACTCCCCGTCAACTGGTTCGGGATGGTGTTTCTCCTCCTCGCGTTTGGGCTTTTCGTGCTAGATGTCAAAGCCCCGACTCATGGCGCGCTCACCCTCGCGGGAATCGCCTCGTTCATCGTCGGGGCGCTCACGCTCTTCAACTCTCCCGGCACGCCGCAATTCGAACGCGTGTCGGTATGGCTGGTCGCGGCGGTTGCGCTGCTGACAGGGCTGATGTTCGCGACCATCCTCGCCTTTGCCGCGCGTGCCCTCCACGCCCCGCTGCGTTCCGGTGCGGATTCTCTCGTGGGGAGCGTGGGAATCGCCAAAACGGATATCGCTCCCTCCGGGATGGCGCGTGCGGCAGGAGAACTTTGGTCGGCAGAATTGGCGGACGGCGCGGAACCCATTTCAAAGGGAGAGCGGATTCGTGTCGTCGCCGTCGAGGGAGTCCATCTAAAGGTGGAAAAGGCGCCGCGCGACGCCTCCGCCTGATTCCGTTTATCCACATTCACCTTAAAGAGGAGTTATGCCCATCAAAACCCCTACCCGAGACAGAATCAACCCGGAAAAAATGGATACTCGCCCGAAACGGCGCCCGGAATGGCTGAAGGTACGCGCCCCTTCGGGAGAAACGGTGCGCGAGGTGCGCGCGTTGATGCGCGCGAAATCGCTGCACACGGTTTGCGAAGAGGCGATGTGCCCCAATCTTGGCGAATGCTGGGGAGAGCGCACGGCGACCTTTTTGATGCTCGGCGATATTTGTACCCGCCGCTGCGGTTTTTGTGATGTGAAGTTCGGACGTCCTCTTCCGCTGGATGAGGATGAACCACGACGCGTCGCGGAGGCGGTGAAGGCGATGAATTTGCGTCATGCGGTGATTACCTCCGTCACGCGGGACGATTTGCCCGACGGCGGCGCGCATATCTTCGCAGAAGTCATCCGTCAAATTCGCGAGTTGCAGCCCGGTTGTTCGGTCGAAACGCTGATTCCCGATTTCAAAGGCAACATCGATTCTTTGAAAATCGTCATGGATGCGCGCCCGGAGATTTTGAATCACAACGTCGAAACGGTAAAACGGCTCTTTCGTCAGGTGCAGCCACAAGATAGATACGAATGGGCACAGGCGACTTTGGTAAACGCGAAGAAGTTGAACCCTCAGGGTCTGACGAAATCCGGCATTATGGTAGGGTTAGGGGAAACGATGGAGGAGGTCAAAGAAACGATGCGCGACCTCCGCGAGTGGAATGTGGATATTTTGACCATCGGGCAGTATTTACAACCGAGCCGAAAGCATTTGCCCATCGAGCGATATTACACGCCGGAGGAATTCGAGGCATTGAAAGCCTACGGATTATCCATCGGGTTCAAATGGGTAGAGAGCGGGCCGTTGGTGCGCTCTTCGTACCACGCGGCAGCCCAGGTGCGCGCGTTGGGCGTCGGATGGCAGAATCGGGCATGAAAAGCGGTGCGGGTATATGAATTTTGTATGAAATTTCCTCCCGCAACTTTCCGCTTGGCAGGGCTTCTGATAAAATAGTGCCGCTTTCAAGAGTTATCCGCCGCTCCTGTCTTTGCAGGAGCCTGTAATCTTAACATCAATCAAGGAGTAAGGACCATGAGCGAAAAAACGACAATCGAACCTCTCGGCTCTCGCGTGCTGGTACGTCCCATTGAAGAAGAAGCCAAGACCTCCAGCGGCATTCTCCTCCCCGAGACGGCGAAAGAAAAACCCCAAATCGGAGAAATTATCGCCGTCGGCGATGACGAAGATATGCCGGTCAAGGTCGGGCAGAAAGCGCTTTACCCGAAGTACACAGGCACGGAAATCAAACTGGACGGCGTAGAATACATCATCATGGATTCCGCCGACCTGCTGGCGATTGTGAAATAACCTCTTTCTTTGTCGAACCTGAAATGATGACCGAGGCGCCCGGCGCGGGCTGTGCGCCGAAAGGCAAACGCCCGGTCATCTTCTTTTTTTGATTTCATTTTGGGAATGGAGAACGAACGATGTTTTCACTGAGCCTGACTGAAGAAGGAAACGCAGACGAAAGCCAAGTTTACGATGTAATTATCGTGGGCGCGGGCCCCGCAGGATTTACGGCGGGAATTTACGCCTCGCGTGACGGCTGGAACACGCTGATTCTAGAAAAAGAATCCAGCGGCGGACTGGCAGCCTCGACCCACCTCATCGAAAATTTCCCCGGATTCCCGAAAGGAATCGGAGGACCGGAATTGATGGAACGTTTCCAAGAACAGGCGGAACGTTTCGGCGCGACTCTCTCCGAATTCGAAGAGGTAGAGAAAATCGAAAAAGGCGAGGACGACCTTTTCCTCGTCTCGACCAACGAAGGAAAAACCTATCGCGGGCGGACAATTCTCCTCGCGACAGGAAGTGAACCCAAGAAACTAGGGATTCCCGGCGAAGCGGAATTGGCGAATCAGGGCGTCTCGTATTGCGCCACCTGCGACGGGCCTCTCTATAAAGATGAAGATGTGGTCGTCATCGGCTGCGGAAATTCCGGGCTGCAAGAGGCGGAAATCCTCCTCGAATATGCCAAAAGTGTGACCTTCGTAGAATTCCTCCCCTATTCCATCGCGGAAAAAGTTTTGCAAGACCGCGTGAAAAGCAATCCGAAAGCAACTTGCAAATTCTCGCACATGGCGGTGGAAATCAAAGGAGAGAAGAAGGTCGAATCGGTCCTCGTGAAAAACCGCGAAACCGGCGAAACCGAAGAAATCCCAACGGCTGCGGTATTCATTTATGTCGGGTACAAGCCCTATACCGACTTCGTGAAAGACCTGATTGACCTGGACGAATACGGCTACATCGTCACCGATGACCATATGAAGACCTCCCTCCCCGGTATCTTCGCGGCGGGCGACGTGCGCTCGAATAACCTCGCGCAAATCGCGGTCGCCGTCGGGGACGGGGCGAAAGCCGCC
The DNA here is from genome assembly GCA_964505165.1 of uncultured Anaerolineaceae bacterium. GTDB lineage: Bacteria > Chloroflexota > Anaerolineae > Anaerolineales > Villigracilaceae > CAZDGZ01. The sequence goes on from CAZDGZ010000014.1 coordinate 20,750, forward strand.
GTCGCGATACGAGAATATCTTCAGAGTCGGCAAAAATAACCCATGAGCGAATCTTCTCCCCGCCGCGTGAAAATGCTCGTCATCGGCTCAGGCCCCGCGGGGCTGACCGCCGCGCTCTACGCCGCGCGCGCGAACCTCGCGCCGGTTGTCCTTTCGGGCGCGGATTTAGGAGGTCAGGTCTCGAAAACGTACACGATAGAGAATTACCCCGGGTTCCCGGAGGGCGTCGGCGGGCAGGAACTGGTCGGTTATTTCCGCGAGCAGGCGGAACGTTTCGGCGCGGAAATTTTGTACGACGAGGCCGTTTCGGTTCATCTCCGCGAACGCCCCTTCCGCGTAGAAACGTATGAAGAGGTCTTCCTCGCGGAGACACTTATCCTCGCGACGGGCGCGTCGCCGCGTGAATTGAATATCCCCGGCGAAGAGGAATTCGTGGGACGCGGCGTCTCGTATTGCGCCACCTGCGACGGGCATTTCTTCCGTGGGCGCGAGGTCATTGTCGTCGGCGGCGGCGACAGCGCGCTGGAAGAAACCCTCTACCTGACGCGCCATGCCTCTACCGTGACGGTCATCCACCGCCGCAGCGAATTACGCGCGGGCGCGCTCTTGCAGCAGCGTGCAAAAGCCCATGCCAAAGTCCGTTTCGTGTGGGATACCGTTTTAACGGAAATCCTCGGAAACGAGGCGGTGGAAAAAGTCCGTTTGCGAAACGTCGTCACCGGCGAAGAACGCGAGATGAAAACCGACGGAGTCTTCATCTTTATCGGACACCTGCCGAATGTCTCCCTTTTTGCCGGTCAGATAGAAACGACTTCGCGGGGCTACCTCCGAATCAACGACAAAATGCAGACCAGCGTCCCCGGGGTCTACGCGGCAGGCGAGGTCGCAGACCCGCGCTTCCGTCAGGTAATTACCTCGGCGGGCATGGGCGCGGCAGCCGCGATGCAGGCAATTCACGATTTAGAAGAGCGAGGCGAATGACCTCGCTCTTTTTTCTACAAAAGGGGATGATTATGCACCTAAAAATATGACAAAATAAACTATTGCCCTCTCACGCGATGTAGTATATCTATTAATGGTTTGACTCTCGTTTCTCATCTCGCTGGCACAAGCCAGAGACTTATCCTAAACCTTCTTAATTCCATTCCAAATTGGAGGAGATATGGCAAGTAAAATTTCCATCATCGGCGCGGGCATGACCGGCTCGACGACGGCGCATTGGCTCGCCGAACGCGAAATCGCCGATATTGTTCTCGTTGATATCGTAGACGGCATGCCGCAAGGCAAGTCGCTGGATATGACGGAAGCCATGCCTATCGTAGGCAAAGACGTAAGCATTTTGGGGACGAACGATTACGCCGACACCAAAGACTCTGACATCGTCATCATCACCGCAGGGCTGCCCCGCAAACCCGGCATGTCGCGCGAAGATTTGCTCGTCAAAAACGCGAACATCGTCGGCACGGTTGCGAAGGAAACCATCAAATACTCGCCGAACGCGATTTATCTCATCCTCACCAACCCTCTCGACACGATGACCTACATGACGATGAAAGCGACGGGGCTTCCCCCGAACAAAGTCATCGGGCAGGCAGGCATTCTGGATTCCGCCCGCATGCGCGCGTTCATCGCGATGGAAACCGGCGTCAGCGTCGAAAACATCAACTGCTACGTCCTCGGCGGACACGGCGACAGCATGGTTCCCCTCACGCGTCACTCGAATATCGCGGGCGTCCCGCTCAACAAATATCTCCCCGCAGATAAACTCGAGGCGATTGTCGCGCGCACACGCAAAGGCGGCGGCGAAATCGTCAGCCTCCTCAAAACCGGCTCCGCGTTCTATGCCCCCTCTGCGGCACTTGCCCAAATGGCGGAAGCCATTCTCAAAGACAAACATCTCATCGTCCCCTGCGCGGCATACATGCAGGGCGAGTACGGCGTCGAAGGCATCTTCTTCGGCGTGCCGGTGATGCTCGGCAAGAACGGCGTCGAGAAAATCATCGAATACGACCTCAACGATGAAGAGATGGCGGCGCTCAAGAAATCCGCCGATGCGGTTCATGCCAGCGTCGAAAACCTGAAAAAACTGGTTGATATTTAATCTGAGAAAAAGCCGTACATCGTTCAAGATGAACGGCTTTTCCATCTACCCACTTTCCTTTGGAGGAGTCCAATGATTCTTCACGATAAAATTTCCGCTCAACTTCCTGAGTGGCGCGATCGCGTCACGAAACTGCTCAAAGAGCATGGAAACGTGGTCGCGGGCGAAGTCACCATCAAACAGATTTACGGCGGCATTCGCGGCGTAAAAGCCCTCGTGACCGATATTTCCTATGTAGACCCCAATCACGGCATCCGCTTCCGCGGGCACGCGATTCCCGAAGTTCTGGAAAAACTGCCCAAACCGGACGGCGCGGAAATGCCCTACGTCGGCGGTCTCTATTACCTCTTGATGGTCGGCGATTTCCCGACGAAAGAAGAGGCAATGGCGGTCGAAGCCGAATGGGCGAAACACAGCGATGTCCCGAAACACGTCTTCGACGTGATTCGCGCGATGCCCAAAGACACCCACCCGATGACCCTCTTCGCGCAAGCCATCCTGGCGCTGCAAGGTGAATCCAAATTCGCCAAACGCTACGCCGAAGGCATGACGAAGATGGAATACTGGGAACCGGCGCTGGAAGACTCCATCAGCCTCACCGCGAAATTGGGCGTCATCGCCGCCTTCATCTACCGCCTGAAATACAAAGACGGCGCAGAACCCAAATACGACCCCAACGTAGACTACGGCGCGAACTTCGCCCGAATGCTCGGCGTGGAAGACAAGAAATACGAAGACATGGCTCGCCTGTACTTCATCCTCCACTCCGACCACGAAAGCGGGAACGTGAGCGCGCACACCATGCACCTCGTCGGCTCCGCCCTCTCCGACCCCTATTACGCCCTCTCCGCTGCAATGGACGGACTTGCCGGACCTCTGCATGGCTTGGCAAACCAGAAAAGCCTCGCCTTCCTGATGAGCGTCCGCGACAAATTCGGCGGCGTCCCCACCCCCGAACAACTCAAAGAATTCGCGTGGGACACCCTCAACAGCGGACAGGTCATCCCCGGCTACGGGCACGCCGTCCTCCGCGTCCCCGACCCGCGCTACGTGGCACAGTTCGAATTCGCGAAATCCCACTTCCCCGATGACGAACTCTTCAAGGTCGCGCAGGTGATGTACGATGTCATCCCCGGCGTCCTCAAAGAGCAGGGCAAAGCGAAGAACCCGTGGCCCAACGTGGATGCCATCAGCGGCACGCTGCAATATCACTACGGCGTCAAAGAATTCGACTTCTACACCGTCCTCTTCGGCGTCGGACGCGCGCTCGGCGTCACCTCCAACTTCGTGTGGGCACGCGCACTTGGGCAGCCCATCGAACGCCCGAAATCCCTCACGACCAAGATGTTGGAAGATATCGCCGCAAAAGCGTAATCTCCCCACTTTCGGAACGAAGAAGCCTGGTTTCTCACGAAACCGGGCTTTTTTTGCCCTTTTACCGCTTTCGTGATACAACTACCCGCGATGAAGATTTACCTCGATACCGTCGGATGCCGCTTGAATCAGGCTGAAATCGAGAGAATGGCACGAGAATTTCGCGCTGCCGGACACGACATCGTCGCGGAGGCGGCAGAGGCGGATTGGGCAATCGTGAACACCTGCGCCGTCACATCCGAAGCCGCAGCCGATTCCCGTTCCCGGATTCGCGCCGCGGCGCGCGCGGGAGCGGAAGTCTTCGCTGCCGGATGCTGGGCGACTCTCTCCCCGAAAGAAGCCTCCGCGCTCCCCGGCGTTCGACAAGTCATCCCAAACCGCGAAATTGACTCGCTCGTGGCGTCTCTGCTTTCGATTCCGCCGGAGTCCTTGGAGGTTGAACCCATCGTCCGCGAACCCCTCCCCGGCGCTCGCGGACGCACCCGCGCCTTCATCAAAGCCCAAGACGGCTGCAACAACGCCTGCGCCTTTTGCGTCACGACGATTGCTCGCGGCGCGGCGCGTTCCCGTCCGCTCGAAGACATCCTCGAAGACATCCACGCGGCGCTCGCGGGCGGCGCAAAAGAAATCGTCCTGACGGGCGTTCATCTCGGCTCATGGGGACAAGATTTAGGGAAACCGCTCACCGCCCTCGGACGCGCGGTACTGAGCGAAACCGATGCGCCCCGCGTGCGTTTTTCCTCCCTCGAACCCTGGGACATCCCGCCGGAATTCTTCGAACTCTGGGAAAATCCGCGCCTCTGCCCTCACCTCCACCTGCCGCTTCAATCGGGAAGCGATTCCGTCCTGCGGCGAATGCGGAGGCACGCCACACGGGAATCGTTTCGGAAACTGGTCGAAACGGCGCGCGCGGCAATACCGGATGTCGCCATTACCACCGATGTCATCGCGGGATTCCCCGGCGAAACCGACGCGGAATTCGAGGAAACGGTATCTTTCCTCCGAGAAATTGGATTTTCTGGAGGGCACGTCTTCACCTTTTCTCCGCGCCCCGGCACCCTCGCTGCACGAATGGAAAACCAACTCCCTAAAGCCGAACGAAAAGCGCGGAATGCAATTTTACGAAAGGTCTTCGAGGAACTTTCCGTATCATACCGCCGCCGCTTTCTCCACCGAACCCTCGAAGTTCTTTGGGAGACAGCGCGCGAAAAAGAAAACGGCATCTGGGAACTTCGCGGCTTGACGGGAAATTACCTCCGCGTCCGCGCGGATTTCGACACCCCGCGCCGAAACCAGTTCGACAAAACGCGCCTTCTCCAACTCGAAGAAAACGGCGTGCGAGGAGAAATTCTCTAAACGAGGTACAAAATGAAAGCCATGCGTCTTTTTGAACAGGCTCCCATCGAGGAAGAGCCTCTTCGATTGTCTGAACTTCCCATCCCTGAACCCGCCGCAGGACAAGTGCGGCTAAAAATTTCCGTCTGCGGCGTTTGCCATACCGACTTGCACACTGTCGAAGGAGACATCCACCCTCCGCGCCTCCCGCTGACCATCGGGCATCAAGTCGTCGGCGTTGTGGACGCGCTCGGAGAGGGAGTCACCTCCCTGCCATTGGGAACGCGGCTCGGCGTCCCTTGGTTCTATTCTGCATGCGGCGAATGTGAATACTGTAAACGCGGCGAAGAAAACCTTTGCCCTCACGCGAAATTCACCGGCTTCCATGTGGACGGCGGGTACGCGGAATACATGCTCATCGAAGCGAAATACGCCCTCCGCCTCCCCGATGCCCTCTCCGACGAACAAGCCGCGCCGCTCCTCTGCGCGGGAATCATCGGCTATCGCTCCATCCGAAAAGCCGATATCCAGCCCGGCGAGCATGTCGGACTCTTCGGCTTCGGCGCAAGCGCGCATCTTGCAATTCAAGTGTTGCGCTACTGGGGATGTGAAGTATCCGTCTTCACGCGCTCCAAAGGACATCAGGAACATGCGCGAGAACTCGGCGCAGCATGGGCGGGGACAGCGGCGGAATCTCCCGGAAAACGCCTCGACAGAGCCATCCTCTTCGCCCCTGCCGGAGAACTCGTCCCCCGCGCGCTCGAACTCCTCCGCCCGGCAGGGACCGTCGCCATCAACGCGATTTACATGACCGACATTCCCTCCTTCCCCTACGAGACCATCTATGGCGAGCGCACACTTCGAAGCGTTGCCAACGCCGCCTATTCGGACGGAGTCGAATTCATGCGTCTCGCGGCGGAAATCGGCATTCAATCCACCGTCAACCTCTACCCGCTAGAGGAGGCAAACCGCGCCTTGCGAGATATGAAAGAAAGCCGCTTCAACGGAGAAGCCGTACTAAAAATCTAAAAGAAAAACGCGCCGACGACCGCTGCCGCGAAGGCAATCGTGAGATTATCAATATCTCTAAAGGGGAGGGATTCGACAGCCATCCCGACGAACGCGATAACCGTAATCGGGAGAAGATACGCGCGCAGCGGCGCGGCGAAAACGCCCGCGAAAACGAAACCTGCCACCGTCAAAACAGACAGAATCCACCCCCCGAAAAATACCGCCAAAGACCCCGCCACCGATTTTCGCGGACTCCACGGCAACTTCGCCGAGTGGATTCGCCGCCCCACAATATCGGCGATACCGTCGCCGCCGCACATCATCATCAACGCGATAATGCCAATCGGGGAATCTTTCCAATAAATCAGCGTCATCACGACGAAGACAATCCCGTAAAAAAGCGGACCCCGCAAAATCTCGCGGCGGTCTCCCGTGCGTGACATCGCTTTGACCGAAGCCTCATCTTCGATAATCCCCAGCCCGATGAGCGCGAACTGGACAGTAATCGCAAACGGGACGAGCGCGGCAAGCCACCGCGCGGAAGGAGTATCCTTGAAGAGCAGCCAACAAAACACGAAAATCGGGCCCGTGCCAATGTGGATGATTTTTCGGCTCAAATGAGACTCTATCCAGCCCTTATGAGCGAAAAAATCCATCATTCGCAGCCAGCCCAACGCAGCGGCAAACGTGAGAATAAGTGCAACTCCGTTATTCATGAAAACCTCCTTGGGGGAAATCAACTCGGCATCAATCGCGGGAGATAACCGTTCAGTCTCTTCCGAAAATTAGAAAGGTTGCAGCCTAGGCGGTTGGCTCAATCAAAAAATAGGCGAACACCTTATAAAATAGAGAGAAACAGAACAAAGGTCCTCGCATATGTCCCCTATTTTGCTTCTCAAGCCTCCGAAAGTCAAGAGAAAAATCCTCAGGTTGGGACAAAAGATGGGA